>CBDVCR010000017.1:0-26470 GCA_965372535.1 uncultured bacterium
TTCGCGTCCCGCGCCTTGCGTCTGCGGCAAACCAGACTCGTGCAATATCCGGGTTGAACCAACCAAAGGAGGCGGAGATGGAAAAGAAAATTGCCGGGGGCTGCCTTTCCTGCGCGTCCCCGGGGGCGGCGGTGGAAGCGGAAAAGAAAGAAAACAGGGACGAGCGCGTGCTTTCGCAATGGCCCATACAGATAAAGCTGATGGGGACTGCCGTGCCGTTTCTGGAGGGCGCCGACCTCCTGGTGGCCGCCGACTGCACGGCTTTCGCGGCAAAGGGCTTCCATGAAAAATTCCTCGGCAGAAGGAAGCTCCTCATCGGCTGTCCCAAGCTCGACGGCGCGCAGTCCTACATTGACAAGTTCGCGGAGATGTTTGCAAACAACAACGTAAGGAGCGTAAGCTGCCTCCGCATGGAGGTCCCCTGCTGCGGCGGCATGACGGTGGTACTTAAGGAGGCAATCAAGCGGTCGGGCAAGGAGGCGCCCTTGACGGAAACCATCGTGGGCGTCCGGGGCGACGTGGTAGGGGAGAGGGCGGCGTAAGCCTCCCTGTTTTTTAGTCTCTTACGGGGCCGCGGAAACGCGAAGCCTGAAGATAAAAACATTTTCGGGGGCCTTGCCCGGTGCGCTTATGATGTAAATATTCGGGGAGTATTTTTCGGAACGCTTTGTGTTTTAGAGCTTTTCCCTTTTTTTTTGGAGCACCCCTGCGGCATCAGGGCTAAAACAGGGCTGTCTGCCCTTTTTTTTGGGCCGGGCCATGCCCGGGCTTCCCCTTTGCCCCCTGTTTCGATAACCTGTCGGCCTGTTTGTTCTCCTCGCGGGGCACGTGCTCTATGGAGAACTTCCTGAACGATTTGATGAGGCCGAGGGCTTTCCGGTAAAGGGGCTTCAGTCCCTCGTTCCTTACCCTGTACTCCCCCTTGATATGCTTTACGATAAGCTCGGAGTCGAGCCTGACGGCCACTTCCTCCGCCCCGAGTTTCCTGAGTTCCTCGAGGCCGCGCACAAGCGCGGAGTACTCGGCCACGTTGTTGGTGGCGGCGCCGATGTGCTCGGATATCTCTATGCTCCGGCCTCCGGCCTCGATGACGATGCCGATGCCCGAGGGGCCGGGGTTTCCCAGGGAGGCGCCGTCGGCCTGGAGGACGGCCCGTTTCATCCGGCCTGCTCCGCGGGGGCTTCCTCTTCCCTGTGGTAGAGAAAGCGCTTGCACTGGGGGCACTGGAATATCAGGTCGTTCTTCTTTATCTCCACAAAGAGCTGGGGCATGATGGTCATGGAGCAGCCGGTGCAGACCTCGTCCCTTGCCTCGGTGACCGCGAGGCCGTCGTGGGCGCGCAGAAGCTGCATGTAGGCGTCGTAGTTTTCCCTCTCCAGGGAGCCGGTGTACCGGGGCCTCCGGGCCTTGAACGCGTCGAGTTCCTTCTCCGCCTCCCGGACCTCGGCCTCAAGCTCTTTCCTGAGTTTTTCAGCCTCCTGCTTCCGCCCGGCAAGGGCCTCCTCAGCCGTTGCGACTTCCATCGAGCGCTCCTCCAGTTCCTCCATATGCTCAAGTATCACGTCCTCTATCCCGCGCGAGGTGCGCTCGACGGTCTCAATCTCCTTGAGGTGGGCCTGGTAGGCCTTGTTGTCCTTGATGCCGGCGGTGCGGTCTTTCAGCTTCCCGATGCGGTCCTCGTTTGCCTGGAGTTCAAGCTCCCTGTCCTTCTTTTTCTTCTCAGTGGCCTGGAGCTTCTTTTTTTCCGCCTCCAGGGAGGCATCGGAGTCCTTGAGGGGCCTTTCCATGGAGGAGATTTTCAGGGGGATTTTTTTGATTTTCTTCGCGCGGGCGATTATTTCCGTGTCCAGTTCCTGAAGCTCAACGAGAAGCCTTATCTGCTCTTGCACTGTACCTCCCGGACGGCGTGGTCAGGCCTTCGGCGCCCCTTCCGCCCGGCGGGGGAGAGGGGAAGGGAGCATCCGCAGTTTAGTATGGTGGGCCCACCAGGACTCGAACCTGGGACCAACCGGTTATGAGCCGGTAGCTCTACCAGCTGAGCTATGGGCCCTTCCCCTGCTTCCGTGCCCCGTCGAAGCGGCGGGCAAGGCCGAATATCCATTGTAATTATTGTACCACTTTTTAGTCAAGGCGGAGGCCCCGCGCCCCTCGAGGGAGGAAAAGAAAATTCGAGTCCGCCGAAGGGCGGGCACGGCCGGAAATTCCATGAGTTCTCCTGCGGGGTTGGAAAACCCCGCCCATGCCTGTGATTGTTATCATAACTTCTTGTTCTCTTTTTCCATAGTGCTCATGCTATGCCCGGCTCAGCCCTCCCTGTCCATAAGCCCGCCTCCGGTCATGCGCCGGGGGTCCAGGAGGCGGTCGAGTTCCGCTTCCGTAAGGTCGGTCATCTCAAGGGCCACGTCCTTTACGCGCCTGCCCTCGGCCCAGGCGCGCTTTGCGATTTCCGCGGCCCTGTCGTAGCCGATGACGGGGTTGAGGGCGGCGACGAGCACGGGGTTTCTCTCCAGAAGCTCCGCCATGCGCTCCCTGTTTACCGTAAAGCCCGCCACGGCCCTGTCGGCCAGCATGCGTGCGGCCGAGCCCAGCAGGGTGACGGAGTCGAGCACGTTGTGGGCAATCAGGGGGAGCATGGCGTTCAGCTGGAAGTTTCCGCCTGCGTTTCCGATGGCCACGGCGAGGTCGTTGCCCATCACCTGGGCGCATACCATTATCATGGCCTCGCAGATTACGGGGTTTACCTTGCCGGGCATTATGCTCGAACCGGGCTGAAGCGCCGGAAGCGTTATCTCGCCCAGGCCGGCCACGGGGCCGGAATTGAGCCAGCGGAGGTCGTTTGCAATCTTCATGAGGGCGGTGGCCAGGGTCTTCAGCTCCGCGCTTAGCTCCGCGGCGGTGTCCTGTGCGGCCTGCGCGGCGAAGCGGTTCCCGGCCCCGGTAAAACGAAGCCCCGTCTTTGCGGAAAGCCTCTCTATGGCCTTCGGAGCAAATCCAGGGTGTGCGTTTATCCCGGTGCCCACGGCGGTGCCCCCGAGGGCGAGCCTCGAAAGCCTGGGCAGAACGCCCTCTATTCGCTCCACGCCCTGGGAGACCTGGTAGGCCCATCCCCCGATTTCCTGCCCCAGAGTGACCGGCATCGCGTCCATAAGGTGGGTGCGGCCGGTCTTTACGACGTCCTTTGTCTCCACGGCGCGGTCTGTGAGGGCGGAGGCGAGGCGCCTGAGGCCGGGCAGGAGTTCCTCATGCGTCTGCAAACAGGCGCTTACGTGGATGGCGGTGGGAATGACGTCGTTTGACGACTGGCCCATGTTTACGTGGTCGTTGGGGTGGACGGCGCCGGGTTTTTTCAGTATCCGCGAGGCCCTGTTGGCGATGACCTCGTTGGCGTTCATGTTGGTGGAGGTGCCGGAGCCGGTCTGGTAGACGACCACGGGGAAGTGGTCGTCCCAGGCGCCTTCGGCCACCTCGCGGGCGGCCCGCGCGACGGCCTCGGCAAGGTCGGCCCTCAGGAGGCCGAGTTCGAGGTTTACCTCCGCGGCCGCGGCCTTTATGAGGCCCAGGGCGCGGATGAACACGCGGGGGAAGGGGGCGCCGTTTATGCGGAAGTTATCGAGCGCCCGCTGGGTCTGCGCCCCGTAGAGGGCGTCCCTGGGCACCCGCACCTCGCCCATCGAGTCCCGCTCGGTCCTGTACTCGCTCATGGCAGTGCGCCTCCTGAGACAATTTTACTAAGCCAGTTATTACTCAGAGCATAAAATAGTTTACCCCCCCTTTAGCAAAGGGGGAAGCCGGATCGATTCGTTCCAGGCTGATGTTCGTCATGTAATCTATTTTATGCTCCCCTTAATAGTTTTCATGTTTACATTGAAACCCTTGAAAAGCTCTATTTTAAAGGCTCGTTCAGGCATTGTCATGCAAACTATTTCATGCTCCCGGCAGTAACAGACCAGGCTTCGCAATACATGCCCGTGCCGCCGGGCCGCGCGCCGCGGAGCACGGGTAAAATTACTTCCTTACCTTCTTTTCCTTGCAGACGGCGTTTTTCGGCACATAGGCTTTTTTCTTTTTGCACAGCAGCGCGATAAACGTCCTGCAGGAATTCGAACCGTCAAGCGCGGACTCTCTGGGGAATTCGGCGTAGATGCATTCAAGGTCGCAAAATTCCATGCCTCCTCCTCTGCACTATAGTAGCAGAACGGGGAAGCGCCGGACAAACGCGCACCGCGAAAAAGGGGCCTTGCAGGCCCCGTCCCCGGGGGGGAGACAGCAAGTTTAAAAGTCTGTTAACATTCATACATGCAGACCGTCGCCACGGACAGCTTGACCCCTTCGCCCGAAAGGGAGCGGCTTTTAAGGTGGGCCTCGGCGCTTGCCCTGATTACAATATTTTACAACGCCGCCGAGGGGCTGGTCTCGGTCTTTTTCGGCATCGAGGACGAGACCGTGGCCCTTTTCGGTTTCGGCCTGGACTCCTTCGTGGAGGTCGTATCGGGCCTCGGCATATGGCATATGGTGCGGAGGATGAGGCAGGGCAATACCCATCCCGCGGCCAACCCCGACAGGTTTGAGAGCACCGCGCTCAGGGTCACCGGCACGGCGTTTTACGTCCTTGCCGCGGGGCTGGCCCTCACGGCCTCGGTAAACCTCTACACCGGGCATGCCCCGGAGACCACTTTCTGGGGCGTGGTCGTGGCCTCGGTCTCGATTGCCTCCATGTGGGCGCTTATACACTACAAGGTAAAGGTGGGGCTTGAGCTCGGCTCCGACGCCATCCTGGCCGACGCCCGGTGCACCAGGGCGTGCCTTTACCTTTCCGTGATACTCCTTGTATCGAGCGCGGGCTATGAGCTTACGGGCGTCGGCGGGCTGGACTCCGCCGGGGCCGCCCTGATAGCGTGGGTTTCCTTCAGGGAGGGCCGGGAGGCATTCGGCAAGGCCGCGGGCAGGGCCTGCGGCCGCGGGACCTGCAAGACCTGAACCCGCCCCCTCAGGGGGACCCGCCGGGGCCTTTCCCGTCCCGGCCGCCGGGAAACGGATAGGCGTCGCCGTTTAAGAGGCCATCTCTTACGATGTCCCGGCACTCGGCGCAGTCGCCGTTTTTTATAAGGGCATTGTGGTGTTTTCCGATGTGCGTTTCAAGGTCCTCGCTGCTGCGGATTTTTTTCCCCATGACGCACAGTGGGATGGTAATCCTCAGGGTGTCCACGATGTCCAGGACTTCCCGGAGCTTGCTCAGAAGGCCCTCTCTTTCCGCGTGTATCCTCTCACGCTCCGAAAGGTCGCGGGCCGAGGCTAACATGAAGCGCCTGTCTCCCGAATCCAGCGGGCTCAGGCGCAGCTCGACGGGGAACTCCGAGCCGTTCCTCCTGCGGTAGGCGCCCTTGACCGTCACACTGCCTTGCTCCCTGACGCCCCGCCGGAGTTCCCGCAGCCCTTCCGGGCGCATGCGGCGGTTTATGTCCATGAGAGACAGGCTGCAAAGCCCCTTGTGCGAATAGCCCAGGGTTTCGCAGGCGAGCCTGTTGGCGTCGACTATATTGCCGTCTCCGTCGCAGACGAAGACGGCGTCCGCGGTGTTTTCAAACAGGGCACTGAACCTCCGTTGGCTTTCCGCGAGCGCAAGCTCCATCCTGTGCCCGTAAAGCGTCGCCTCGACTGCCAGCCGGAGTTCCCGTTCCTCGTAGGGTTTTGTTATGTAGCCGAAAGGCCCCGGTGTTCCCCCGGACTCGTACACCTTTTTTTCGGGATACCCGGAAAGATAGACGACCGGGATGCCGAGGCCGGAGCGTATCCTCCCGGTGGCCTCCATGCCGTCCATCTCTCCCTTTAGCGCGATGTCCATCAACACGAGGTCCGGCATCTCCCGCGCGGCGTGCTCTATGGCCCCCTGGCCTGTGTCCACGACCCCTGCCACCGCATAGCCCATGTGCTCAAGGCTGGCCCTCAGGTCGCCGGCGACAATCCATTCGTCCTCAACTATGAGTATCCTCGGTTTTTCGGCCATATCGGGCATATCGGAATTTTTCGAGACTTCCCTCAGGGCTATAAGTATCAACCTTACCACTTTGACGGGGGCATGTCAATTAAAAAAATGCCCGGGCCGGACGAATAAACCTCCCGGCGGCTCCCGCGTCGATGCCCCGCCCCGGCCCATGCAGATTTACCGCCACATGGACATAGGCACGGAAAAGCCCACCAGGGAGCAGCTCGACAAGGTCAGGCGCCACATGATAGACATCGTGGAGACGGGGAGCCCGGCCTTCCTCCCCCTCCCTTGAAGTTGTTTTTCCTTGAAGCCTTTTTCTTGACATGCCCTCGCCTTTTGTTTTACTATCGGCATAACTCAGGGGGGGTGCCCATCTGCCGTTTTCTCAAAAGGGGGAGCGCATCATAATGTTTTTAGAGTTACGCAAGGCTTTATCCGTGACATCCGTTGTGCGATAATCAGCCGGGGTGGGGCGTTTGCCGTCCTGTCCGGCAGGGAAGGGATATTGTCAAAGCATTTTAAAAATAAGAGAAGGAGGCAACGATGAAAAGAACCATTGGCGTATTGGCAATTCTTCTGTTTTCCGTATGCATAAGCGGCGCCGCTTTGGCGGCAGGGACATGGACCTCCATCGGTCCATGGGGAGGCGACGTCCGGGGGATAGCCGTTGACCCCTTTGACAGCTCCACCGTCTACGCCGTCACCTACGGGAGCGGCGTGTTCAAGAGCACCGACGGCGGGACAACCTGGGCTCAGGTAGGCCTGACCGGCTCGTCCCTCACAGCGCTTGCCGTGGACCCCGTTACGCAGGGCACTCTCTATGCCGGGGCCAATGACGGCAAGGTCTACAGAAGCACCACCGCGGGCCTCACCTGGGGCAATTACTACACCGGTCT
Organism: uncultured bacterium; assembly: GCA_965372535.1. GTDB lineage: Bacteria > Nitrospirota > Thermodesulfovibrionia > Thermodesulfovibrionales > JdFR-86 > CBDVCR01. Next base: position 6,883 of record CBDVCR010000017.1, read on the forward strand.
GCCCACTGCCACATCGCGGACCGTCACGGCCATCGTGGCCCTGGACGGCATCCGTTATGCGAGTATTACCGACAGCAGCACCGGGAAGGGGATATACAAAAGGGCCGATGCGGACTCGAGCTGGAGCGCATCGAACGCGGGGCTGAGCAGCTGGAAGGTCGAGGCCCTGGTTGCGGACCCCGTCTCGCCGGGCACACTCTACGCCGGGACCAATAACGGCGGGGCGTTCAAGAGCACTGACGGCGGCACGAACTGGAGCGCCCTGACCAACAGCCCAAGCTCCGCGTGGTCCCTGGCCGTGGACCCCTCGACTACCACCACCCTCTACGCAGGCAGGTTCGGAGGCGGCGTGTACAATAGCACCGACGGCGGCGCCACGTGGAGCGCCGCGAACACCGGCATAGCATCCACCACCGTGTATGCGCTTGCCGTCGCCCCGGATGCCTCGGCCACGGTATACGCCGCAACCTCCTGGGGCCTTTACAAGAGCACGAACGGCGGCGCAAACTGGAGCGCCGCGAGCACCGGCATGGAGTCCGGCTCGGTGTCTGAGCTTGCCCTTGACCCTGCCGCTTTGGGCACGGTATATGCCGGAACCCGTTCCACTCCCCTCTATAAGAGCACCGACAGCGGCGCGAACTGGAGCGAGGCCAGCGACGGCCTGTGGTGCTGGGACTTCAAGACCCTTGCCTTCGCCCCCCTGACCTCGTCCCTCTATGCAGGGGATTACGGGGTGGGCGTGATGAAGACAACCGACTGGGGCGCAAACTGGAACAAGGCCAATAGCGGCCTGACCACCACGGTCCAGACCCTGGTGGTGGACCCCGCGAATTCTTATCTTTATGCCGGGACATATAACGGCATCTTTAACAGCACCGACGGCGGCGCGAACTGGAGCGCCATCAATACCGGCCTGAGCGGGCTGGATACCGACTTCATTGCCGTGGACCCGGCCGATTCGAATGTCCTCTTCGCGGTGACCAGCGGCGGACTGCACAAGAGCATAAACAGAGGAGCAAGCTGGGTGGCCTCGGGAGGCGGCGCCGGCTCGGTCCACGGCATCGCCTTCAGCCCGACCGCGGTTTTCGCGGGCTCCTACGGGAGCGGCGGAGGCGTATTCAAGAGCATTGACGGCGGGACTAACTGGACGGCTACGAACACCGGCCTCACTACCACGAACATCCACACCATCGCCGTCTCCCCCGCCGACCCCAGCGTCATGTACGCCGGGGCCTGGACGGGCAAGGTATTCCGCAGCGAAGACAGCGGCGCAAACTGGACTGAAGCGAGCGAGGGCATGAGCCAGTGGTACATCTACAGCCTGCTCCTCCACCCCACCGACCCCTTTACCCTGTACGCCGCCACGTCCGAGGGGATGTACAAGAGCACTGACGGCGGCGACCTCTGGACGCCCATGAACGTGGGGCTGGTCGAGTCCCGCGCCAACGACCTCGCCATGGACCCTTCCACCCCCAATGTCATCTACGCCGTCGGCCTGCACAGCGCCGTGCAAAAGCTCGAAATAACCGCCGACATCCGCGTCCCCGGCTCCCTCGACTTCGGGGAGTTAGAGACGGGGCAGAGCTCCACGCAGACCGTTACCGTGGAAAATGCCGGTACGGAAACGCTGGCGGTCAGCGACATGCAGATTACCGGGACGGGCGCGTCGCAGTTCAGCCTTGCCGTAAGCGGAGGCGCTGCCACCTGCGATAGCGCCGCGCCGACTATCTCTGCCGGCGAAAGCTGCACGGTCAGCGTGACCTTCAGCCCCACATATGGCGGCACGCCGAGCGCCGTCCTCAGCATAACGTCCGACGACCCGCAGAAACCCGCCGTGGACGTGGCCCTTTCCGGCACCGGCACGCTCCCGCCCGCGCCTTCAATCTACGTCGACCCCGATTACCTGTCCTTCGGCCTCGTGACTGAGGGGACGGATTCCTATCCCTACGAAGTCACTATTTATAACTGGGGCACAGGGGATTTGATTGTAAACGACATGCAGATTACCGGCACGGACGCCGCTGAGTTCAGCCTCGACGTCTCGGGGTGCGGAAGCGCCACGCCGACTGTCTATCCCTATGATATGTGCACAGTTGACGTAACCTTCAGCCCCACCAGCACCGGTGCGATGAGCGCATCCCTCATTATCTCATCCAACGACCCGTACTCGCTGGATTATTACGTCTACCTCGACGGCGAGGGCACGCCCGTTCCGGTGCCCGGCATCGCCCTTACGCCGCTTTCAATTGCCTTTGGCAACATTACCGAGGGCACGTACTCCGCTTCTCAAGATGTGACCGTAAACAACGGCGGCACGGCCACCCTTACCATAAACGACATGCAGGTTTCCGGCACGGACTACCTTGAGTTTTCCATCGAAACGGGCGGAACGTGCGGGAGCACTCCCGTAACCCTCGCACCGACCGCAAGCTGTACCGTGGAGGTGGCCTTCACGCCCTCGACAACGGGCGCTATGAGCGCGAGCCTCGACATAACCTCCAACGACCCTGACCCTTCGCCGGCAAGCGTGGCGCTCACCGGCACGGGCACGCCCACCCCGGTTCCGGACATATCAGTAGCCCCGGCCGCCGTTTCCTTCGGAGGCATCCAGGAGCTTGCGACTTCCGCCTCTCAGACCGTGACCATCATAAGCACGGGCGCACTGGACCTTAACGTGTCGGCCATTGCCCTTGGAGGCGATAACCCCGGTGAGTTCGCTATCGGCGCGGGGGGCGCCTGCGGGAGCACAATCACGCTTGCCCTCGGCGAAAGCTGCACCGTTGAAGTGTTCTTTACGCCCTCCACCACGGGCGCGATGAGCGCGAGCCTCGACATAACCTCCGACGACCCGGACACTCCGGCGGCAAGCGTGGCGCTCACCGGCGCGGGCACTGCCACCCCCGTCTCGAATCTCAGGGTAACGGATTCACTGGCCCCCGGCACTGACCTGCAAATAACCTTTGCCGATACAACGGAAGGCGTCTTATCCGCCCCCGAGGTTGTGAGCATGGAAAACACCGGCACGGGAGACCTCGGCATCACCAGCATAACCATCACGGGCGATAACCCCGGTGAGTTCGCCATCGTCGTGTCCGGGGGCACCTGCGGCGCCCTTCCCGTAACCCTCCTGCCATACACCGACTGCACCGTGGAAGTGGCCTTTGAGCCCTCGACAACCGGGGCGATGAGCGCGAGCCTCGACATAACCTCCGACGGGGGCAACGCAAGCGTGTCGCTTACCGGCACGGGGCTTTCCTCCGCCGCGAACAACGTTCCCGTGGCCCCTGTGCTGGTTACGCCCGAAGACGGGACCACGGGGCTTGCCTCCCCGGTGCTCCTTGGGTGGAACGCCTCGACCGACCCTGACGGCGACACCCTGTCCTACCAGCTCTACTTATGTGATAACGCGGGCTTTTCGGGCTGCGATACACCCTTGTACATGGCCGCGTACGTAGCCTCGGCCTCTTATGAGAACAGAGGCATCAGCCTGGCAGGCACCGGCATCGGTATTGTGCTAATAGGCATAGCCCTTTCGGGCGGCCTGAGCAGGCGGAGGAAGATGGCCCTGCTGCTGGCCGCGCTCTTAATGGCCGGGGCCCTCCTTGGCGCCTGTGGCGGCGGTGGCGGCGGGACGCCGCCTGTCCCTTCAGAAAGCCCCACGGGCGACATCACTTTTGAGGCCTCCGCCCTTGAGCCCGGCGCCACCTATTACTGGAAGGTGGCGGCAACCGACGGCACGGACAGCACGCCAAGCGCCGTCTGGAGCTTCACCACGAAGTAAGGCCACTCTTAAAGAGCAAAAAGGCCGGAGACTTCAAGTCTCCGGCCTTTTTTATGGCCCTTCTGGCTTTTGTGTGGTACATTTTCTTATCGTCATTCCCGCGAAGGCGGGAATCCAGACTCATTTACAAATATTGTTATATAAATCAGTCCATTGTGGGTTGTTTTCCTCAATGAGGCTAAGTTTCCACGCCCTGTTCCATTTCTTGATTTGCTTTTCCCTTCCGATGGCGGATTCCGAGGTCTCATGAGTCTCGTACCAGACAAGGCGGTGGACATTGTATTTCTTCGTGAAGCCATCAACCAGATTGTTCTTATGCTCAAATACCCGCTTGAGAAGATTTGACGTTACACCCACATATAGGGTGCCATTACGTTTGTTGCAAAGGATATAGACATGGAATTTCTTTATGGCTTTCTTACTGGATTCCCGCTCCCCGCCTTCGCGGGGACAGGCTTTGCGGGAGATGACGTTTATGTAAGCCTGTAGGTTCAATGTTAACACGGAGTCCGTGACTCCAACTTCTCCTCCCAGAGGGATGGGTATACCTTTCCACACAAAACCCGGATGAGCCTTTTTATTATCCTTGAGAGGCCGGGGATTCCACTGCCCGCCCTGGCCCATGTTGTATCATAGGGGCATGCGGCAAAAGAAGGTCATCCTCCTCGTGGGGCCGACGGCCGTCGGCAAGACCGGGGCCTCCATAATCATTGCCAAAGAACTCGGCGCCGAGATAATCAGCGCCGATTCCATGCAAATCTACAGGCACATGGACATAGGCACCGAAAAGCCCGCGAGGGAGCAGCTCGACAAGGTCAGGCACCACATGATAGACATCGTGGAGCCGCATGAGACCTTCAGCGCCGGACGCTATATGGCGACGGTCGCCCCGATAATAGAGTCCCTTCTTGGGGCGGGCCGGGCGCCGCTTGTCGTCGGGGGCACGGGGCTTTACATAAAGGCCATGACCAGGGGGCTTTTTACCGGCCCGGGTGCGGACAGGGAGCTGAGGGAGGAACTTAACGGGGAGGACGCAGGGACGCTTTATGAGAGGCTGCGCCTTCTGGACCCGGAGGCCGCCGGGGAAATCGAGCCGGGCGATAAACGGCGCGTGGTGAGGGCGCTTGAGGTGTGCCTTAAAAGCGGGAAAAAAATCTCGGAGCTTCGGAAGTCCATGACCTCGCCGCTTCCGTATAAGTTCGTAAAAATCGGGCTTACGCGGGAAAGAGAAGAGCTTTACCGCATGATAGATGGGCGGGTGGAGGGCATGGTTGAGCGCGGGCTGCTTGATGAGGTCGGACGCCTACTTGAGATGAACCCCTCCGAGACCCCGATGCAGGCCATCGGGTACAAGGAAATCGCCGGGCACCTCATGGGCGAGTACCCGCTTGAGGAGGCCGTGAGGATGATAAAGCGCAACACCAGGCGCTACGCCAAACGGCAGTTTACCTGGTTCCGGAAAGAGGCGGGCCTTGGCTGGGTGGACCTGACCGGGGTGCGCGATGACCGGGAGGCGGCGGACAGGATACGGCCCCTAATTATTAAGGGGAGCATGAAATAGATTACATGACGAACATCGGCCTGGAACGAATCGATCCGGCTTCCCCCTTTGGAAAAGGGGGAATGAGGGGGATTTTTCTGAATATTCAAATCCCCCCCCGCCCCCCTTTGCTAAAGGGGGGTGTAAACTATTTTATGCTCTGAGTAATAAAGGCTTCCGGGACAATGAACCAGCCTACCTGGCCTCGAAATTGCCGAGCCCGAGCAGGCTCAGGTTGACGAAGACGCTGTAGTCCTCCGGCCTCTCCACATACGCAAGCTCCACCCCCCAGCACTGGCTCGTGTACCTGATGCCGGCCCTCAGCTCCTCGGCCCCGCCTTCCTCCTCGTCGTCGTAGCGCACGCCCGCGCTCAGGGCCAGCCGCCTTCCGACCCCCTGGTTTACGTCCACCTCGTAGACGTTGACGCCGGTGCTCCGGGTATAGAAGTAGTTCGCCGTTACCCCGGTTTTTCCGGCCTTTACGTCAACCTTGGCCCTCGCCGAGGCGAACTCGTCCTCCGCGTGGTCGTAGGCGGCCCCCACGCTGAGATTGACGGGCCTCCGGAAAGTGATGTCAGCCAGGAGGGGCAGCAGTTCGTCCTCCTTAAGAAGAAAGTCGTAGGACTGCGACACCTTGAGGGTCATGAACTCGCCCTTCCCGTCCAGAAGACGGTTGAGCACCGTGAGCGAGGCCAGGGAGGCGTCCGCCGCCTGCTCCGTGGAGTCGAAAAACGGGGGGCCATCCCCCTGAAGCTCAACATACCGGTAAGAGAGAAAGTTCTCGACGATGTGCCTGCCCTGCCCGAAGACCCGCTCGAAGGCCCCAAGGAAGGTGGCCTCGTACTCGTATACGCGGTTGTCGAGGCTTTCCTCCAGAACAGGCCCGGTGGAGTCGTCCTCGGTCTCGTAGAGGAACTGCCTCGCACGGGCCGTCTGGGTAAGCACCGGGCCGGTTCCAAGGAAGTGCGTGCCCTTGAGCTCGATGTCATAACGCTCTCCCCGAAGCCCGACGTCCCGCTCAAACCGCGCCGCCCTGGCCGTACCCTGGAAAAGCACCGGCCCCAGGCCGTCCGGGGCGAAGAAAAACCCGAACTCCGGGAGGCGCTGAAGCACCGCGCCCTGCTCCACCCCGTCCTTGAGGTCCTGGTAGTACCGGCCTAAAAGATAGAGCCTCGAATTGCCGAAGGGGGCATGGACCTCGGCGCTCGATTCGAGAAAGCGCTTTGAGCTCTGCTCGACGTAAGGCTCGTATATCCGGTAAAACCCCCTGTGGTTTATGTGCTTGAGGTCCAGAAACCCGGAGACGTACCGGCCCGTCTGCCTGTGCCCGGCCCTGACCTCGACGAAGTCCCTGTCCCGTATTGCGTCGGCAAGGCGGTAGAGGTTCAGGCTCCCGCGTATGCCGGGGCCTTCGACGTAGCGGTACTCAAGCCCCTGGCCGAAGGCGCGCTCGCTGTAGTAGTCCAGAAAGAAAGTGGCGTCCCTGTTTTCGGCCATGGCCCAGAAAAACGGCTGCCGGTAGAAAAACCCCGTGAGGTCGCGGTAGCCCAGAGTGGGAGACAGAAGGCCCGTCCTGCGCTCGGTCACGATGGGGGCCCAGAGATAGGGGGTGTAGAGCACGGGGACGCCTTTTATCCTGAAGGTAACGTTCCGGGCCTTTATCCTCTCGCCGAGAAGGATGTCGATGTCGTTTCCCCCGAAGCACCACGCCGGGGGCAGGCCCTCGCACGTGGTGGCCGAGCCGCGCTTGATGAGGTAGCGGTCCTTGCCGGTCCTGTGTATCTCCGTGCCGGTAAAGCGGTAATGGTCCTTTTTAAAGAACGCGGCGGCGTTATAAAGCACGCCCCGTTCGGTCCTGAGGTTGACGTCCGCCCTCTCGGCGGTGATGGAGGCCTCCGGGTCTTCGTAGCGGATGTCCCCCTCGGCGCTGACCTCGCCCGTATCGGAGTTATATACCGCCCTTTGGGCCCTGATGCTTGCGTCTCCTCTTTTTATTAAAACCGAGCCCTCAAGCACGAGCACCGGGCCTTTGGCAGTGAGCTTCTCGGAGGCTATCTCCACCTCCTGGGCGTGCGACAGGCCGCAGAGGGCCGGTAAAAGCAGGGCCGCTATGGCTCTTGAGAGGTTTCTCACCCGGACCCCGGTTGCTCCCTGAGCCCCGAAAGAAACCCCCTCTGGCCCATGGCCTCCCTGGCCTCCCCTATGGTGTAGAAAGAACCCGTTACGAGGACCATGCCGCCCGAGCGCCTTGCCATGGAAAGGGCCTCCCCTACGGTAGCGGCGGTCTTTGAGCGGAACCCCTGTGAGGCCGCAACCCTCGAAAGGGCCTCAGGCGGGGCCGACCTCCCGGAGGCGGCAGCGGTGAGGATTATCTCCGAGGCAAGGGGCAGGAGGGGACCGAGTATGCCGTCGGCGTCCTTGTCCGACATCACCCCCACGACGAGCACAAGCCTGCTTTCAGGCCCGAGGTGCTGCTCCTTGAGCGTGCGTGCAAGCGCCCTGGCCGCCGCCGGGTTATGCGCCCCGTCAAGCAGCACGGGCGGCTCCTCGGCCACAAGCTCAAGCCTCCCCGGCCACCTGAGGGCGCGCAGCCCCTCGCGGACGGCGCCTTCTTTTTTACCAACTCCGCCGGTTATCAGCTCAAACGCCTGTATGGCAAGCGAGGCGTTCTGGGCCTGGTGCGCGCCCGAAAGGGGCAGTTCGAGGCCGGGAAGGCTCAGGCCGCCGGAGCAATAGTCGAAAACCACCCGCCCGGGCGCCTGCTCTTTTACGGCAAAGCCGAAGTCTCTGCCTTCGAGGCTGAGGGCCGCGCCTTTTTCCGCCGCCCTGGAGGCTATGACCTCGCCGGCCCCCTCAAGCTGTGAGGCCGAGACCACCGGCACGCCTTTCTTTATAATTCCCGCCTTCTCGCGGGCTATGTCCGTGAGACTTTCGCCGAGGAACTCGCCGTGGTCTATATCTATGGGGGTGATGATTGTGGCCTCCGGCCTCAGCACGTTTGTTGCGTCGAGCCTTCCGCCCATCCCGGCCTCGACCACCGCCCAGTCCACGCCCTTGCGCATGAAATGCAAAAACCCCATCACCGTGACGACCTCGAAAAACGTCGGCTCAAGCCCTTCGGTCTTCATGCGTATCTCGCCCGCGAGTGAGACGACCTCATCCTCGGTAATCTCGACCCCGTCCACCCGGATGCGCTCGGTAAAGCTCACCAGGTGGGGCGAGGTGAAAAGCCCGGCCTTTATCCCCGCGTGCGCGAGTATGGAGGCCAGGGCCGCCGAGGTGGAGCCTTTGCCGTTTGTGCCCGCCACGTGCACGGAGCGGAAAGCGCCCTGCGGGCCGCCGAAAAGCGAGAGCATCCTGCGGGGCCTTTGCAGTCCCAGCTTTATCCCGTGGGCCTGGAGGCCGTAAAGGTATTCGATGGTCCCTGCATAAGACATGGCCTAAAATTTTACCTTAAATCAAGGAGCTAACGCACGCAGGCGGGACTTTCCCGCCCCGCCGGGTCTCGGGCCGACATGCCTGTCTGCCTTATCGTCCACGCCGCGGAAATGCTTTTCTTCCTTTTAGCTGCTAAGGGCATGAAACGGCACTCATTGGACAAGGGTGCGTTCCTCGATGCGGGCGGCACTGCGTACCGCGATGAGTGAGTCCCCCATTATACAAGGGGGCATGTAGGTAGAGGAAAAGAGTTTAGGCAACCTCTAAAAATATCTTTTTACGGCAAGGGGCTGCAATCGCGGCATACATCGTCATCGGGATAAAAACGTCCTCAACGCAGCGCTGCTGCGCCTCCGGGCGTTTTTCCCCCGCTTCCTTGCCTGCCGCGATTTCGCTCCCTTTCGTACACAAAACCTATTTTTAGAGGTTGCCTTATGAAAATATACTTATCCGTTTTATGCACCTCTCATCCTTCGGCAGGCTCAGGACAGGCTCAGGATGCAGGCATGGTGAGCCTGTCGAACCATGCCGGTGAGTTAAGCCGGATAGGCGGAGATGAAAAAGAAGTCGGCTACGCCCCGTAATGCCGGGGTTCGCATTTTGCCGGTTACCGTCCCGGTCCCGGATACGCCGCATCCGCCCGCTATATTCCCCACCGCCACCAGGCGATTGTCAGAAGGACAAGAAATACAAGGGCAAGGTTCATGTAAGCGACGAAATGGAAGATTTTCTGCGGGACGGTCTTTCCCGGCTTTAATGCCGCATCAAAGGAACCCGCGACCGTGAGGTTTTCGAGTTTTTCCTCTCCGTGCGGGGCCTTTGCCAGCGAAACGGTGAGGTCGGCGCCTGATTGATGCTTCATGTGCAGGCCGTTTTTCCATAACCCTAATCCCGTTACGTCATAAACCCTGTCCTTATAAGCGATAAGAGCCTGCCGCCCCTCCCTTCCGTCAAACCCGGCAAGGGTCAACGGGTCGAACACCCCGCCTTCCGGAAGAGTTGCCGGCTTTTGAGCTTTCCTTAGCTTTGGCCCGACGAATAAGACGACAAAGAGGGCAGAACAGACCATTACGAGGTAAGTAAATATTTTTACCGACAAAACCAGGCCCCACGGGCTGGTAAAAAGCACGTCCACGCCTTTTATTCTGGACACCGTAAGGAGCGCGCCGGTCACCCCCACGACAACCATCGAAACGAGGCCCATGCCCACCTCGCCCCGTGGAATGCCTTTCTCCGCATAGGCGGGCTTCAGCATGATATGCACGTATAAAATTGCGCCGAACCAGATGAAAGCGGCCACGACATGGAAAAAGCCGATGAGGAGCCTTACGGGTTTTTTTATCGGCCCGATAACCCTGTAGCCTCCCTCGGGGGGCCAGACGTAGCCAGAGGCCGCGTACTCAAGACCTTTTTCCGAGAGAGGCCCCCCCATCGGACCGACATGGCAGGCCTTGCAGCCCTGTCCGGTCCTTCCGGAATATTCCGGGGAGGCGGCCAGATGCGACGGAAGGAGAAAAAAAGCTATTACAAATATTAATATATATGCCGATAGCTGCTTCATCTCTTCCGTTCCCGCTGGGTTATACCGTCGGTTATCAGATTATATCAGAAATACGGGATACGGAAAGAAACATCCAACAGGAGGCGGCAACTTCGGGAGCAACGGAGTTGCCGCCCTAAGCAATGCCGGGGAGTTTTTTTAGCTCCTCAAGGAGCGCCCGCTTCACCTCGGCGAGGTCCCCCTCCATGGTGCACCCGGCGGCGTTTGCGTGCCCCCCGCCCCCGAACCGCATGGCCGCTTCCGTGACGTTGGCCTCTCCCTTTGAACGGAGGCTCACCTTCCACTGGCCGCCCTCCCGCTCACGCAGGAGCGCGGAGACCTTCACGCCCTTGATAAAAAGCGGGAAGTTGACGAAATTGTCGGTGTCGATATATTCGGTCTCTGTCGCCTTGAACATCTCCAGGGTCACCACGCCCATGGCCACGGGGCCCGTTATCCCGGTTGCCTCCATTGTTTTCATAAAGAGGGCGAACCTGCTCATGCTCCAGTTCCGGTAAAGCTCGTCCGCCGCGCCGCCGGGGTCGGCCCCCGCCTCGACAAGGGCCGCCGCGGCCTTGAGCACGGCGGAGTTGGTGTTGGGAAACCTGAAGGTCCCGGTGTCCACTGCCAGCGCGGCGTAAAGGTTCCGGGCCATGTCCCCCGTTATCCCCACGCCCATGTCCGTGAACATCTCATATACCATCAGCCCCGTGGCCGGGCTTGAGGGCATGAGCCACCTGAGGTCGCCGAAGTCCTTCTCCGTAAGGTGGTGGTCTATGACCGCGCTCTCCTTGAAGCGCACGCCCTCGATGGCCGCCCTTTCCGGAGAGTTGCAGTCAAGGAGGACGAGCGCCATGCCGGAGGTGTCAAGCCCCGCCAGGGAGGCGCGCACCCTTTCGGCCCCGGGGAGGAAAGCGAGGATGGCGGGCACACCGTCGCGGTTGAAAACGACGTTACGCTTGCCCATGGAGTCCAGGGCGAGCGAGAGGGCAAGGGCCGAGCCCAGCGCGTCGCCGTCGGGGTTTAAGTGGGTGGCGAGAAGGAAGCTCTCGTGGCGTTTTATGAAGGAGACGACTTCATCCCTGGCGCTCAAGGCTCCTCCCGGAGTTTTTTAAGGAGTTTCTCAATCCTGTCGCCGTAGTCCACGCTGGCGTCGAGCCTGAAGTCAAGCTCCGGTATGCTTTTCATCCTGAGCCTGTGGCCGAGTTCCGAGCGGATGAACGACCGAGCCGAGCCGAGCGCGGCCAGGGCGGCCTCCCTTTCCTCCTCCTTCAGCACGCTTACGTAGACCCTGGCCAGCTTGAGGTCGGCCGTCAGGTCCACGTCCGTTACCGTGAGAAACCCGAGCCTCGGGTCCTTCGCACGGTTCATGATGATGTCGGCCAGTTCCTCCTTCAGGAGCTGGCTTACCCTCTGGGAGCGTTTGTAAGGGAGCATTTTTCCGCGACCGGCAACGGGCAGTGGGCGGATTACGCCTCCCCCATTGCGCATCGCTGCCTTTAGAGTTTTCCGGCCACTTTTTCGAGGACGAAGTTCTCGATGATGTCCCCGACCTTGACGTCGTTGAAGTTCTCCACCGTGATGCCGCACTCATAGCCGGTCTGGACTTCCTTGGCGTCCTCCTTGAAGCGCCGGAGAGAGCCGAGCTTGCCCTCGTAGACCACTATATTGTCCCTGATGACCCTGACCCCGTCGCAGTTGCGGCTCATGAGGCCGTCGACGACCATGCAGCCGGCAATGGCGCCGAACTTCGAGGAGGAGAACGTCTGGCGCACCTCGGCCCTGCCGAGGACCTTTTCCTTGATGGTGGGTTCGAGCATGCCCTCCAGGGCCTTCTTCACGTCGTCGATGACCTCGTAGATTATGGTGTAAAGCTCGATGTCCACGCCCTCTTTCTCGGCTGTCTGCGAGGCCTTCGTCTCCGGCCTCACGTTAAACCCTATGACTATGGCATTGGAGGCCGAGGCCAGCATGACGTCGCTCTCGTTGACGCCCCCTACGCCGGAATGGATGACGTTGACCTTCACCTCGGGGTGCTTGATGCCCTCCAGGGATTCCTTTATGGCCTCGACGGAGCCCTGCACGTCGCCCTTGATGACTATGTTGAGGTCCTTTACGACGCCCTCTTTTATCTTCGCGTACAGGTCCTCGAGGGTGAGCTTTCTCTTTTTCACTATCGCGGCGGACTTGCGTTTTGCCACCCTCGCAATGGCTATCTGCCGGGCCTTCTTCTCGTCGTCCATTGCCGCAAAGGTGTCGCCCGCGGTGGGCACGGAGCCGAAGCCGAGGAGTTCCACGGGAGTCGAGGGGGGGGCGGACTTGATCTTCTTGCCTATGTCGTTGTAAATGGCCCTCACCCTGCCGGTGTTTACCCCCGAGAGGAAGAAGTCCCCGATATTAAGCGTGCCCGCCTGAACGAGCAGGGTCGCGACGGGCCCCTTTCCCTTGTCCAGCCTGGACTCTATTATCACGCCCTTGGCCTGCCTTTCCATGTTGGCCCTGAGCTCCATCATCTCGGCCTGGAGCAGTATGAGTTCCAGCAGTTCCCCTATGCCGACGCGCTGCTTGGCGGATATCTCGGCGAAGATGTGCTGCCCCCCCCAGTCCTCGGACATTATGCCGAGCTCCGCAAGCTCGCTCTGGACCTTCTGTGCGTTGGCCTCGGGCTTGTCTATCTTGTTTACCGCCACTATAATGGGCACCCCGGCGGCTTTGGCATGGTCAATGGCCTCGACCGTCTGGGGCTTGACGCCGTCGTCGGCGGCAACGACGAGGACGACTATGTCGGTGACCTTGGCCCCCCTCGCCCTCAGCGTGGTAAACGCCTCGTGGCCGGGGGTGTCGAGGAACACTATTTCCTTGCCCTTGAGCGAGACCTTGTAGGCCCCTATATGCTGGGTGATGCCGCCCGCCTCGGTATCGATGACTTTAACCTTCGTCTCCCGTATCGCGTCAAGGAGCGAGGTCTTTCCGTGGTCCACGTGCCCCATGATGGTCACGATGGGCGGGCGGGGCAGCATCTTGGACTCGTCCTCCGGGGCCTCCTCCACGACCGCGATGTCCTCCATCGGGGCGACATCGAGTTTGACCCCCAGGGAGTCGGCCACCAGAAGGGCGGCGTCCATGTCAACGGGCTGGTTGATGGTGGGCGTGTAGCCAAGCTCCATGAATTTCTTGATGAGATCCGGGAGCTTTACGCTGACCTCCTCGGCAAACTCCTTGACGGTTATCCCCTCCTGGATTTTCAGCGTCTTCTTCCTCGCCGCGGCAATGACGGGCTGCCTCTCCGCCCTCGGATGACCTCTTTCCCTGCCCCTTTTCTTAAACCCCGCGGGGGCGCGCCTGGAGGGGTCTATTTTACGTATCGCCTGAAATGCCTTCTGCATGGTGGGCTTGACCGTGAACTTCTCCACCTTGTCCGCTTCCATGTCCCCGCGGAAGCGGTCCGGCACCTGCATCTCCGTCACTTCCTCCGGCAGCGCCTCCGCGTCCCTGGCCTCGGGGGCGGCAGGAGCGGGCGGGGCCTTCCTGGGGGGCCTGACGGCAAAAGCGGGCTTACCGGCGGGCGCTTTCTTCTTCGGAGCAGAAACCGGGGCCTTCACGGGAGGTTTTTCAATGGTTTTTCCCGCAGGCTTTTTCTTCACGGCCTTGGCCGGCTGTGAAGGCGGTTTCGCTTCTTCCTTCTTCTCGGGCTTCCTGGGCTTATCGGGCTTCCTGGGCGGGGCCTGGGGCTTTTCCGCGGGTTTCTTGAAATAAGACGTTACCTTCCCGGCCTCCGCCTCCTCTATGCTCGACGAATGGCTCTTGGCCGGCATGCCGAGTTCCTTGAGGGCTAAGAGCAACTCCGGGTTGGTCTTGCCGAGTTTCCTGGCAAGTTCGTACACCCTGATATTGGCCATGTTTATGCTTTCGAACCTCCGAAAACGACTTGTAAGAAAGTATCTAAAATGTTATCATAAAAGACTTTTTTAAAGCAAACGGCTTTAAATCAAAAACTTGGGAGGCAATAGTGGCGCGCTGTCAGGTCTGTGGAAAAGGCAAAGTCGTGGGCAACCACGTAAGCCACGCAAACAACAGGACCAAGAGGCAAGTCTACCCGAACCTTCAGAGGGCCAGGGTCGTGCTCGACGGCAGGACCCAAAGGGCGTATGTCTGCACGCGGTGCATGCGTTCGGGGCTCGTAAAGAAGGCCGTCTGAGGTTGGAACGGGCCGAAAACGCCGTCCGGTCCCTGGCAAGGGACCTGGGGATGGAAAGCTCCCTCAGGCTTTGCCGCATCGCGGCCCGCTGGGAGAGCGTCTTTAACGGCCCGCTTGCGCTCAATACCCACCCGGCAAGGCTCGACAGCGGGCGGCTCCTCGTAAACACGGCCTCGCCCGCCTGGCTTCAGCAGGCGACGTTTTTAAAAACCGAAATACTCCAAAAGCTGAGCGGCTTCGGCATAAGCGACATAAGGTTCAGGCTGGGCCGGGTAAGTAAAAAGCCGCTGCCTCCCCCCTCTCCCACTTCGCCTCATTCCATACCGGAAAGCTACCGGCTGTTCATAGAGGAAGTTGTCTCGGGCGTGGGCGACGAAGCCCTCGGCGCAGGCATCAGAGGCGCGATGGAAAAATGGGCGCTTAAGGCCGTGGGCAGCGACACACGGCCCGGAACCGGAAACAACACCCCGGAAAAATAAGGCAACCTCTAAAAAATAGGTTTTGTATACGAAAGAGAGCGAAATCGCGGCAGACAAGGAAGCGGGGAAAAACGCCCGGAGGCAAGGCAGCGCTGCGTTGAGGACGTTATTATCCCGATGACGACGTATGCCGCGATTGCAGCCCCTTGCAGTAAAAAGATATTTTTAGAGGCTGCCTAAAGCCTCCTCCCCCCTGGCGCAGTGATGGAGGAATTTGCACGGGTTGAGTTTTCTCTTGACAATTCCTATATTTTTCAGATATTTTTAAGGTAGAACTTAAATAAGGAGTTTAATTATGGGTCAATCTCTCAGGACGGTTTTTCTCACGGCATTGTTTACCGTGTCTTTGGCCGCCTCTGGGGCCGCCCAGAAATTCGAGTACAAGGAATACACAGTCAAACCCGGCGACACGCTCTGGGACATCACGAAGAACGAACTTCGGGACGCCTTCCAGTGGCCCATGGTCTGGAAGGAAAACCTGAGAATCAACAACCCCGACCTCATCTATCCCGGCCAGGTTATAAACATACCGGTACGGGTAATCTCCCAGGATGTAACCACGCTCGCGCTGCCCGAGGAGGTCTCCTTGCCCGCGCCAGAGCCCGAGCCTGAAGTGGCCCTGCCGGAGGAGCTTGAGGAACTCCCGGCGTTCAAGCCGTCGGCGCTTGAGGCCAGGGAGGTGAAAATCGTAAGGGCCGAGCCGTTAATCACGAGGGAGGCGCTCCTTGAAAGCGGCTACATCACCCGCCGCATGCCCTACGAGGGGGAAATCTCCGGCTCCGCCATAAACAGGACACTGTTCAGCCAGGACGACGAGGTGTACGTCAAGACCAGGGCGGACGCGGAGGCGGGAAAAAAGTTCTATGTCCTGCGCAAGGGCAAGAAGGTGCAGCACCCGGTGACCGGCAGAAACCTCGGAAACCTCGTCTCGGTGGTCGGCACGCTCGTGCTTGAGGAGTCCGGACGCAAAGGGCTCAAGGCAAGGATTCTGGAGGCGTTTGACTCCATAAGGACCGGCGACGTACTGGACCGTTACTATGAAATACGCCCCCCCTTCGTGGGCGGGGAGGCTCGCAGGCCGGAGGTGGAGGCCGTCGTCGTTGCGGCGAAATACCTGAGGGTAATAAACGCCACCTTCGACGTCGTATTCATCGACAAGGGCAAGGACTACGGCCTGAGGGAGGGCGACATTGTCATGACGCTCTTCCCCGGCACCGACGACATGCGCAACTCCGTCATCCAGCTCGTCAACCTCAGGAGGAAGACCGCCCTCGGGGTTATCGTAAAAAGCGAATGGGAAGTGAAAAAAGGGGACATCGTGGTGGGGATGCGGTAGGTGTGCGCAGCCCGGCAGCCCTTTCTCAAACAACCCCGTGGTTCTATTGTTGATTTGCCTTTATTGATAGACGCTGGTTCCGCTCCGCCTCCACTCCGGTTGCCTGGAGAGCAAACGCAATGGTGTTGATTATAAATGGTGATTTACAGGCGGAAGTGTCTCCTGAAGTCCGCACTTGAAGTAATGCACCAACAAATATATATTACAATCAGAATTCATGGCGAAAATTTATGAGATAAGAGACCCGCTTTATGGATTTATAGAACTAAACGAGTGGGAACGGGAAATCGTTAATCACCCGGTGTTCCAGCGTTTGCGTCGCATCCGCCAACTCGGGTTGACAGACATGGTTTACCCCGGTGCTATGCATACCCGCTTCGAACACTCGCTTGGCGTTATGCATGTCGCAACACGCATGTTCGATGAAATCGTAAAGCGCAGAAATGAGTTTTTGGAAAGCGAGCTCTTATATTAATGATGCAGGATTAGAAAGAGACAGGGTCCTTGTGCGCATTTCCTGCCTTTTTCATGATGTTGGTCATGCTCCCTTTTCCCATGCTGCCGAAGAACTAATGATTAGAGATACTTCTGGCAAGCCATACAAACATGAAAACTACTCTGCCGCAGCCGTGGCTCACTTGATGCAGGATGTTATTGAGAAGCATCCTCTAAATCAAAATTATGGGATTAAGACACAGGACATTGCAGACTTTCTAAATGGCAGTCCTAAGCTTGGCCGTTCATTATTGTGGCGTGGTCTTTTGTCGAGCCAACTGGATGCCGACCGTGCGGACTATCTTCTCAGGGATTCACATCATATAGGCGTGGCTTATGGAAAATACGACCTGAATCGGCTCCTTATAACAATGACGGTGGCAATAGACCCGGAGACTGATTCTCCCAGGCTTGCCGTAGAGGAAGGAGGTATTCAT
This sequence comes from uncultured bacterium, assembly GCA_965372535.1. GTDB lineage: Bacteria > Nitrospirota > Thermodesulfovibrionia > Thermodesulfovibrionales > JdFR-86 > CBDVCR01. Next base: position 24,127 of record CBDVCR010000017.1, read on the forward strand.
GCTGCCGAGGCACTGATTGTAGCACGGTACATGATGTTTACCCAGGTGTACTTCCAACACACCCGTAGAGCCTATGACCACCATCTTGCTGTGGCGATGAAATCACTGTTGTCTGAGGCTCAAAAAGGTACAGAATTGGAAACGAAGGATGCTTTCCCACCGCCTACGAGTAAGGAGCACGTGAAAAGCTATCTTGACTGGAACGACTGGCGTGTTCTCGGTTTGGTCAACGACGGAAATGGCGGAGAAGATGGTCGCATACTGAGAGAAAGGGCACATCATCGAAGGGTGTTTGAAACACCGGAGGAGCCCAGTCGCGATGACCTCGAGTTGGCCGAATTTGTATGGAGCGAACTCGGTGTAGACGGCGCGTTTGTAGATAAAGCGGAGAAGTCATGGTATAAGTTCGATTCTACCGATATTCCTATTCTATTATTTCCGGGCAAGGGTGATGAGGAATTAACCACACTTTCACGGCGGTCGAGTGTTGTGCATGGCTTGAAGGCTGTGAATCGGTCACGAATTTATGCCTCTTATGAGAGGCGGGAAGAGGTAAGGAAGAAAGTCGAGGAGCTGAGCAATAAATACAAAAAAGAAAAGGAGGCGAAAAAATGAAGGTAAGTATAGACATACCTTGGAACAGGTATGGCTTGATTGCCGAACTAACAAGGCGGCTTAAAGACCGTTGCCCGCAATTCGGTAAGACCATCCTTCAGAAGATGATTTATCTTCTACAGGAAGCCTATGGAGTAAAATGCGGCTATCAATTCGAGATTTACACTTATGGGCCGTTCACATCTCAACTGCTGCAGGATCTTGACCTTGTGGAGGCGTTTAATGGTGTTCGAGTTTCTCCTGTCATTTCAGCGCTGGGTGGATACCATATTGAACCCGGGGAGCAAAATACTGAAGTGAGAGAAAAGGCGAGGGAGTTCCTGAAGAATCAGGAAGTATCTCAAGCTATCGACAACCTTATTCAGGATTTCGGCAGCTTCAATGCAAAAGAGTTGGAACTTTTAGCCACCATCGTATACGTGGACAGGGATATGAGAGATGAAGGGCTTTCGCGTGAAGACCTGATTAAGATGGTAGGTGATATCAAGCCCAAGTTTTCACTTGCTGAGATTGAGACTGAAGTTTCGAAGCTCGAAGGAAAGGGAATTGTTTCCTTTGGATAAATTTCTACAAAACAAATAGGCTGCCACAAGAGGTGACAAATAGAGGTGTTGGATAAACATGCTCAAAATCATCACTCCCAAGCATCAAAATTTCCGAAACCTCGCATGTGCAAGGGACAACGATATATATGAAATGTTACAGGGTGAAACTTTATTTATTCAAACGGAAAAACAAATTAATACCGAGGCAAGCCTTCTTCCTGTAGTCTTGTATCGAGAGGTTTCGGAGCTATGCGCATTACCAGGAGTAATCGATAGAGGAGGTCTTTTCCTGTTTTCCTTAAATGGTATAATTAGTCGTCCCTGAAAAAGTCGGGGTTTCAGGCTGACAGGAGCAACCTGCAAGTTGACTGCACTCTGGTAACAGAGAAAACAGCTTCAAACAGCCTTCGGATAATCGGCAAAAAGAAAGCCCTTATGAGCTTTCTCAGGTTATACCCGCACGCCGCCGGCAGGGCGTTCATTTTATCGCCTTCCGTGCCCTTCGGATAATTCCTGTCCATCCTGTTGCCGCCCTTGAGGTGTCCGATTACCGGCTCGATGGCGGAGCGCCTCTTGAGCCATCTCCGCAGGCTCCTTGTCATATTCTTTCGCTTCTTCGGAAGGTGGACCTCCACCCCCTCAACGCTCTTGTCCGCCCCCCGGTACCCCTTGTCGCAATACGCCTCCTTGGGCATCTTTCCAACCAACCGTTGCATCTGCTTGAGCTCACCCTCAAGCGTATGCCCGTCATAGGGGTTGCCATGCAGCGCCTGCGTCCCCACTATCCAGTTACTCTTTGACGTGCTGACCACCGAGACCTTGTTGCCAAACTCATAGCGCTTGTGCACCTTGCCCTTTGCCATGCACTCCACCGCAGGCTCATGGATGCTGTAAAGCTTCTGCTTGTCATGCCTCTGCTGGTTCAGCAACCGTTCGGTTGTGGCCATCGGGGATTTCAATGCCTCGTCCATATCCACCGCCTTGCGCCCTATGTCCCTGTACACCCTGCCGAGGTACGTCTTGAGCTTCCGCGTCTGCCGCGCCGCACGCCTCATCTGCCTGGCGTGGCTGTACCGCCCCTGCATCAGCAATGCCTTTTTGCCCGGGCGCTCATAGCTCTGCCTCAGCCCTATGCCCCGCCCCCTGGCCGTCTCGTCAGGGTCCTTGGCCAACGCCCGCCTCAT
>CBDVCR010000018.1:0-26450 GCA_965372535.1 uncultured bacterium
TGAGCCATGGCGCTACGAAAAGGCTTGACATTCAACACAGTTGCTTCGGGCTAACCGGAACGCCTGGGGTCTTCGTTTTCGGGGTCGATGAGGTTCAGGAAGCTCTGTAGGGCGGCGAGTTTCAGGAATTCCCCCTCGCGATAAACCCTGTCAAGCTGCATCTGCATTTTTTCGAGGACGATGTCGCGGTATTCCGGCGCGTCTTCCCTTGCGGCCGCAGCGGCGAAGCTTTCCTTTACATAGAGGTCCCCCCTGCCGGTAAGCAGCCAGTCGAGGTTGAGGTTGCCCTGGTATTTGGAGTTGAGCCTGGTAAGGAATGAGGCGTCGGGGACCGACTCGTCGTTTTCGTACCGCTCCAGCGTGCGGGGAGTGACGTCAAGGCCCTGGGTGAATTTTTCCCTGCTCTCCCCTGTCTTCTCTTTCCTGAAGTAGCGGAGCCTTTTTCCCGTGGTGTCGTATTTTTCGTAGCCCATGTCGATTTTACTTGACAATTACGACATAATTGTGTAATTTATATGCATGGCGTGTCGTACCGGGTGCATAAGATTCGCTCTTCAAGGGCCCGGCTGCGGGCACGGGGCCTGCAAGGCCGTGCGCCCGCCGGATTGTCATAATAAGCGCGTCCGGCCATAACCGTTAATTGTAAACTTTTTAGGCCGTACCGGTCAATAAATAGGGAGCATGAAATATGGTGAGAGGAAGCATGCAAGAAAGCGGCGGCGGAAAAAATCTGCGGAACGGCATAGGGGCCTTGATACGGGAAATAAGGAAGGCCGGCGGGCTGACCCAGGCGGAGCTTTCGGAGAAACTGGGCATCTCATACCAGCAGGTACAGAAATACGAGTACGGCACAAGCGAGCTTACCATATCGAGGCTCAGGCAGATTGCCGGGGTCCTTGGCGTGCCGGTGCGGACTTTTCTCCCCGAGGACGCCGACGGGGAGGGGGGGGCGCTTCTCTTCGGCACGGAGGACGCAAGGGCGTTCGCCCTTATAAGGAAGCTTGAGGCCAGGGGCCTCAAGCCGATGGCCATAAGGGTCCTCGATGCCATGGTGGGATAGAATGGCGATTCCTCCCTGCGGCAAGTAGGCTGTCCGACAATTGTCATCCTGAACTTGTTTCAGGATCTGTATGGGGGGTAAATATTGAAAATACGAGATTCTGAAATAAATTCAGAATGACAAAACCAGCTTTTTTTGCATTGTCGGACAGCCTGCAAGCTGCCAGGGAAGCAGTCCGGTTTAACGAGGTTTTTGGCGAAAAAGCGACGCTTTGATTTCCCTCGCTGCCGCCTGTGGCCTCGGCAGGAGAAGGGGCACTTCCTCTTTGTAGCGGCGGTACTCCTGCCCGAAGCGCTTTAGCATCCGCCTCTCCTCGACGAGCGAGCCGAAGACGAAGTACGCGTCCGCCATAACGCAGACGGCGAACCAGTTTCGTGTGACGTAGGGCCAGAAGCTGAAAATCAGTATCCCGCCGAGGTACATCGGGTTTCTCGTAAGGCCGTAGACGCCGGTGGTCACAAGCCTGTTTATTCTTATCCCCTCGGTGTCCCCCTCCACTTTCCCCCCCCTGATATGCCTCGATGCCTGCTTTACGCCCAGGAACTCGCGGACGTCGAAGATGCGGAAAGCCCGGATGCCGACAAACGCCCCCAGAAGCTCTACGCCGTGCATGGGCCATCCGAGCCAGGGCGGTGCGCTCCAGAGGGGGGTGTCCGGTATTTGCAGTATCAGATATACGGCGACGCCTGCGGTGAAAAAGCTGAAGGCGTTGTAAAGAAGGCGGTAGTAGCCCTTTACGAACTCCCCGCCTAAGAGCCGCGCCATGAGCCCCTTGACTTTCAAGGCCACGCAGAGGCTGTGGATGAGGGCGAAGCCGAGGAATACCGCGGCGACGAGGCCGAGGGCTTCGTGCGAGGGCATGGGGCCTTGTTCCGACATGGGGTATTTTATCATCAAAACAGGGAGCGTGGGGGATATAGTAAAATTCATTACATGCGGCGCATACTCCACATAGACATGGACGCCTTCTTCGCCTCGGTGGAAGAGCTGAGGCGGCCCGAGCTGAAGGGTAATCCCCTCGTAATAGGCGGCGGGGGCGACCCCACGAAACGCGGCGTGGTCTCAACAGCCAACTACGAGGCGCGCAAATACGGCATACACTCGGCCCTGCCACTTAAAACCGCCCACCGGCTTTGCCCCTCGGCCGTATTCCTGCCCGTGGACTACCGGGAATACTCGCGAATATCGAAAATCATCAAGGTGATTCTCAGGGATTTCAGCCCCGTTATGGAGGACGTGGGCATCGACGAGGCGTTTCTGGACATCACGGAAAACGAAGAGCCTGCCGGGGAAATCGCCCGGAAGATAAAGAAGGAGATATTCGAGGCCACCTCCCTTACCTGCTCAATCGGCATCGGGCCGAACAAGCTGGTGGCCAAGATAGCCTCGGACATGCAAAAGCCCGACGGCCTGACCGTCGTCCGGGAGGAGGACGTCCAGCGGGTGCTCGGTCCGCTGCCCGTGAGGAAGCTCTGGGGCGTGGGCCCCAAGACCGAAGAGAGGCTTAACGGCATGGGCCTCGCCACGGTGTCGGACCTCCGCGCCGTGCCCCTCGAACGGCTCCTCGAACGGTTCGGAAAATCCTACGGCCTCTACCTCAACGAGGCCTCGCGCGGCATGGACGAAAGCCCCCTCGTAACGGAGTGGAAGCGGAAGTCCATAAGCCGGGAGGAGACCTTCGAGCGCGACCTCGAAAAATGGCAGGACATAGCCCGGAACCTCGCCTCCATTGCCGCCGAAGTCGCCCGGGACATGCGGGAGCGCGGCCTCAAGGGACGGACGGTGACGGTGAAAATCCGCTACGCTGACTTCACCACCCGCACGCGGGGGCATACCATGCCCCAGGCCGCAGACTCCACTGACGCCATCCGGAAGGCGGCCTTCGAGGACCTGGGGCGCTTCGACCTGATGGGGAAAAAGGTAAGGCTCATCGGCGTAAGGGTCGAGGGGCTTGAGGAGGGGTGAGGGAATAGCCCGGATATTGCATGAGTATTATGAAAAATAGAACAGAAGGCATGAAAATACAAAATGTCCCGAGGAATATTCTATTTTTAGTTTACGGTACGTTTTGTCACCTGAAAAAGTTAACGGAATTTTCGGAGTACTCACTCTTCGGGCGAGCCTGGGGGTCACGGACCCCCGCGAATTTCCGCATTCGCAGCGTTGCGGGCCACTCGCGGTATTGATAGTGCCGGGGGACGCTGTCCCCCTTCGCGCCCCGCGCGCTTTGCGTCCGCGGCAAACCAGACTCGTGCAATATCCGGGACAGGAAAAAGAACCAGGTAATGTGAACTACACCTCCTACTGTGAAAATGCGCTAAAACTGTAGAACTGTCGATTTGTGATAGGAACAAGTAAAATTAGAGCCTGTGGATTTCTCAAATGCTTATGATTGTTCCCCTTCTCTATCCGGAATAGTAAAATGGAAAGTCGAACCCCTGCCGGGTTCCGACTCCGCCCATATACGGCCGCCGTGGAGTTCCTCTATCTTCTTACAGGTCGCCAGGCCAATGCCCGTGCCATGATATTCACCCCTGGCTTTCAGGCTGTGAAAAATCTCAAAGATATGCCCTATATCTTCAGGGTCTATGCCGATACCGTTGTCGCGGACCGAGAAGACCCATTCCTTTTCCTTCCGTTCGGCCGAGATATGTACCTGGGGAGGCTCCTCCCCCTGAAACTTGATTGCATTGCCGATGAGGTTCTGAAACACCTGGGCCAGCAATGCGGCATCACCCGAAACATCAGGCAGCGGGTCGTGGGTCACAGTGGCGCCGCTTTTTGAGATATCGGCCATCAGGTTGCCGATGCTGCGGTCAAGGACGGCCTCAAGGTCGGTACGCTTGAACTTGATATCCGTAGTATCCACGCGTGAATACTCAAGCATGCTTCTGATAACCTCAACCATATTGCCGATTCTGTCCTTTGCGCTGGTGAGATATTTTTCAGCCTCCGGGCCGAGCCCGCTCTGGGAATACCTCTCCATAAGATTCAAGGCACTTAAAACGGAGATAAGCGGCGACTGAAGGTCATGCGAGGCCACGGCGGCGAACTCCTCCAGTTCGCGGTTGCTCCGCTGCAAGTCTTCCGAAAACTTTTTCAGCTTCATCTCCGCCTGTTTGCGCTCGGTGACGTCACGGAAATAAACGGAGAGGCCTTCTCGGTAGGGGTAAGCTCTTACTCCATACCACGTGTCAAGCGGCGGGTAATACTCCTCGAAACTGACGGCCACGTTCTGCTCAATGGCCATGTGGTACCTGTCATAAAACAACGAGCCGACGGCATCTGGAAATTCTTCCCAGATGTTTTTGCCTGTGAGCTCCTTTCTGGAACGGTGCAAGAGCCTTTCGGCCTGTGAGTTGACAAAAGTAAACCGCCATTGGTTATCCAGGACAAAAAACGCATCGCTTATGCTTTCGAGGATGTCCTCCACCTGCTGTTTTGATTGCCTGAGATCCTCTTCCATCCGCCTGCGCTCTGTGACGTCATAGATACAACCATCAAGGTACAGGACTTTCCCTTCTTCGGAATAGACACCCCGTCCTTTCTCATATACCCAGTGCACTTCGCCCTCAACATCCACAAGCCGGTACACGAGTTCGAAAGGCTTGTTATTGTTCACCTCTTCGTACACCACCTTCTTGACCATCTCTCGGTCATCAGGGTGGACTATGCTCATAAAAGAACGGATATTGTTGTCTATAAAGCCGGATGCCGGATACCCTGCGATATCCTTGATTGCATTGCTTAAGAAAAACATGGTCCATTCGTCATCCATGGCGCATCTGTAGAAAGCTCCCGGGATGTTCTCGATAAGGGTTCTGAAACGCTCTTCACTTTCCCTGAGCGCCTCTTCCGCCCGCTTGCGCTCGGTGATGTCCCGTATCGCGCTTACCCTGGCCTGACGGCCCTGATAGGGGATTTCCTTCCCGCGGACTTTACAGATGAACGTCGTCCCGTCCTTTTTAAGGCATTCCGCTTCATAAGGCTCTTCCTTCTTTAACAGGAAATCCCGATACTCCGGCACAACGAGAGCCTGTCCGCTCATTCCGGTGACATCGGAGAGTTCATACCCGAACATATCCGCAAGGGCCTTGTTTGCGGCCAATATTTTTCCCCCATCGTGAATGGCAATACCCTCAAAAGAAGCCTCGGACAATTTGCGAAACCTCTCTTCGCTCTCCTCCGCCCGCTTGCGCTCGGAGATGTCCCGGACATACTCGACAACCCCCGCCACGCCGCCGGTTGTCGAGTCCTTGAGCGGGAAGGTGAAGAGTTCAAGCCAGCCTTTCACGCCTTCAGCCGCTGTGTAGGGCACCACCTCCACGGCCTGTTTCCCGCTTTTTAAGCTCTGCAGGCTCGGGCAGATTTCGCACGCCTCCTCGCGGCCATGGTACACCTCGAAACACTTCCTGCCTACAAGGGGCATCTGGTGGGCATACCATTTTTCCATGGATTGGTTGACGAAGAGGATATTCAGTTCGCTGTCGAGGATGCTGATGCCGTCCTGAATGCAGTCGAGGACGTTTTTTAAAAATGCCGCATTTTCCATCAAGCCGTTCCCGGCCGATTTCCCTATCCCGCTGCCAGAAGCCATCGGTCGCCTCCCTTGATTACAGTTTACTACAGAACATCGTGGATGTTGAGGCTTTGCTTTTCCAGTGTTTGAAAGGCTGATAATTAGCCGATGATTCCGAAGCAAGAGGGCGGGTGAAGACATTCCCGTTTGAAATCTACACTGGTTCAAGAAATTTTCAAGCCGCTGACTTCAGTCAGGAAGAAGTCTTCAATATTAACTATGGCTGGGAAAAAGGTAAGGCTCATCGGCGTAAGGGTCGAGGGGCTTGAGGGAAAGTGAGGGAACAGGGAAAATGAGAACCCCCAAAAGACCCGGGTAAACGCGTGGATTTCCGGCCTCGCTGATTATTCCCGCCTTCGCCTTGCGCCCTTCTTTTGCCCGCCGCAGGGCTGTTTCCGGCTATTGCCTTATTCCCGGGGCATTCCGTATAATCAAGACAACACTTTTTATGGGGGGGGGACAATGAAGCGGCTCCTCGTATTCGTATTTTTGCTCGCGTCCGTCGCGGGCTGCCTCAGGCAGCCCGAGGAAACCCGGAAAGCCCCTGCCGGCGAAACCGTGGCGGCGACTGTGCTCGGCAGGCCCATTACAGTGGACGAACTCGACCCGGCGCCGAAGGCCCTCGCGCGGATGCGGAAGGAACTGGATGCCGAGGAGTCCCGGAAATTGCTCGCCAGGCATCGGCGGGACGCGCTTAAAAGGGTAATCCTTGAGGCTCTCCTTATGCGTTACGCAAACGAAAACGGCATACGGGCGGAAGACGTGGAAATCGAGGCATTTGTCGCCAGGTTCCAAAAAAGCAGGGCGCGGCGCAGCAGGGAGCTTGAGGAGGACAGGGCGGACCTCCGGGAGGAACTGCGCTCCCCGGGCCTCAGCCAGGGGGAAAAGCAACGGCTTTACGCGAAGCTCAAGACCGTGGAAAACATCCTGGACGGAAATCTTAAAAAGGAACGTTACGACCGGGAACACGGGACGGAACTCAGAAAAATGGAAGAAGACACCGCGCGGAAAGTGATAACCTCCTGGAAGGTCAACAACTCCCTCTTCCGGCGCTTCGGGGGCAGGGTCATATTCCAGCAGGCCGGGCCCGAGCCCATCGACGCGTACCGGGAGTTCCTGAGGGAGCAGGAGGGAAAAGGCTCGTTTCAAATCCTCGACAAGGGCTTTAAAGGCCCCTTCTGGGAGTACTTTACAAACGACGACATGCACTCGTTCTATCCCGAGGAAACCGGGGTGGAGATAATGAGCGCCCCGTGGTGGCTCTCCGAAAACTGAGAGGCGCCCCCCACCCCACCCACCGAAACCGCCCCAGCTTAAAAGCCCCCGGCAACCATGATTTTAATCATTTACCCCCGGACATTTATGCTATATACTTGAGCATCAGGCTGAAACAAACGGGAGGCCGGACATGGACAACACCGAGATAAAGCCCGGCATATTCTGGGTGGGGGCCGTTGACTGGGCCATCAGGGACTTCCACGGCTACATAACGCCCAGGGGGACGACCTACAACAACTACCTAATCATGGACGAGGCCGTCACGCTCGTGGACGCGGTAAAGCACGAGATGGTGGACGTGAGCATCAGGAACATAAGAAACGTCGTGGACCCCGCCCGGATTAAGAACATCGTGGTAAACCACATCGAGCCCGACCACGGAGGCGGGCTCCGGGAGATGGTGGAGCTTTCCCCGGACGCCCGGATTTACTGCACCGGCAAGGGCAAGGAGGGGCTTGAGCGCATGTTCGACATCTCCGGATGGGACATAAACGTCGTAAAAACCGGCGACGAGCTCAGTACCGGCGGGAAGACCCTTTTGTTCCTTGAGACCCCCATGTTCCACTGGCCCGACTCCATGATGACCTATGTCCGCGAGGACAGGCTCCTGATAAGCCAGGACGGGTTCGGCCAGCACCTGGCCAGCACGCAGCGGTTCGACGACGAGTTCGTGGAATGCGCCTCCATGGCCGAACTCGAGGACTCGGTATGGGAGTACTACGCCAACATCCTCATGCCCCTGGGTACGATAATCAAGCGCAAGATAGAGGAAATCGAAAAGCTCGGCCTCGCCATCGACATGATAGCCCCGGACCACGGCGTCATCTGGCGGAAGGAACCCGGCAGGGTCGTCCAAATGTACCTCGATATGGCCGGGGGCAAGGCGGACGAAAGGGTGGTGGTCGTCTACGACACCATGTGGCGCTCGACCGAGAAGATGGCCCGGCCACTGGTGGAGGGCATAAGGGACGAGGGCATGGACTGCAAGGTCATCAAGCTCCGCTCAACCCCCACGAGCGTTGCCGTAAAGGAGTTCTGGCGCGCCAGGGGGGCGCTCATCGGCTCGCCCACCATAAACAACACCATCTTTCCCACCGTCGGGGGGTTCCTCATCTACCTCAAGGGGCTCAGGCCGAAGGACAGGATTGTGAGCGCCTTCGGCAGCTTCGGCTGGGCCGGGGGGGCGGTAAAGGAGATGCTCGGCATGTTCGAGGACATGAATCTCGAGACCGTCCAGCCGGGGTTTCAGGTGAAGTACCAGGCCACCGTAGAGGAGCAGAGGCGGTGCTACGAGTTCGGCCGGGAGTTTGCCGGAAAGACCAGGGAATACCACAAAAAGTACTCCTGAGGGGGAGCCGGCCTCTCGTACCGAAGCCGCCCCGGCGCAGGCCATTGCCAGTGTTGCCACCATCGCCTACTCGGGGGCCGTAAACCTTATCCTGCTCAAGGTAGTGGATGCCGTGGTGCCGAAATTTAAACCTGAACCCGTTATTATTACCGGCAACAGACGATGAAAAAATATCTGGAGCAGTTCAGGGACCTCCCGCCATTAGATGAACTCCCCGGTTAAGACACGTCTTTACAAAGAAGGGCAGGGTTGCTAACCAACCTCCACACCTCAAGCCCGTCTTCCTTCATGTTGTCCTCGATGGTCCGGAACCGGGCCTTGCCAAGAGAGGGAAGAACTCATTGTTTTTAAGGCATCGGCCTGCCTCATGTTTGCCAAAGCTGTCCCATGGCATGTGATATAATTAACCATGCCGGATACGCTGAAGATACTGCCCTATTACACCGGTGCGAAAACCCTCGACGAGATCCGCAACGACAGAAAAAGCCTCGACTTGTTGTGGCTTGAGATTCTTCTTAACGACGAGGTCGACTGGGAAGGTCTGCTCAAGGACGGCAACATAAGCACGGCCCACCGGAAAGCCTCCTTATGGTATAGCAATTTCAGCGCCTTAATAGACGGCCTTGTAGGCAGGAAGCCTTTGAGGCACAGAAAAGGCAAGGTGGACATGAGGGAATACAGGAAGTTTATTGAGGCAATACGTTTTGTCGCTCCTCGGCACTGAAAACATAATCAAGCTCCTCAAAAAATTCGTCAAAAAAACCGGGAGGCCGCTTAAGGTGATTCTGGTCGGCGGCCTGGCCCTACAGTACTACGATAAGACGGACAGGTCCACGCGGGACTTTGACGCCGAGGTAAAAGGGGACGTCGAGGAGCTTATTGAGTTCTTAAAAGCCCATGATGTGCCTTCCGACATTGGGGAGGACATTTCAGGCTGGTCTGTTGTCTCCATGCCCCCCAACTACCGGAGAAGGACAAGGAACGTTTACAAGGACAATCTCCTTTCCATAAATATACTTGCTCCTGTTGATTTTATCGTATCAAAACTGAGAAGGTTCACTGACGAAGACATGGAAGATGCGCTGTTTGTGGCAAAAAAGTGCGGTGTCTCTCCACGGGAGATTGAAACAACGGCCCTGAAGGCCCTACGCAACTCTCCAAAAGATACGGCATTATATATATTCAAGAAAAACTTGGACCTTTTGCTCAAGAAACTCTCTTCCTGATTCATTGACATGTAATGCCCACTGGTATAGCCACGGGGTTTCCTTATTGTTGACTACCCTGCCATGAGTGGAACAAATGAAATACCCCGCAGCAGAAACCGCAGGGCATTTCATTGAAAATTGCATTACACTTCCGCCATTTCCAGCCCGTCCTCCTTCATGTTGTCCGCAATCGTCCAGAACCGGGCCTTGCCGCTTTTGAGCCTGAGGAGCTTGAACACCGGGTCGCCGGCACTGAACCTCTTGAGGTAGTCCCGCTCCTCGATGAGTTTCCGCTTCTTCTCCCTGTCGTCCACTTCCTCTATCTCGCCGGTAATGCGGAGCATCCTTGAGAAATCGGGCGTCAGGTAGCAAAGCTCCACCCTGGGGTTTTCGCTAATCTGTTTCCAGACGCCCTTTGTCGCAGCGGTGGTGAAGTAGATTTTCCCGTCGTCGAAAAGCACTGAGAGAAACCCCCTCGCACGGGGCTGTTCCCCGTCCGCGGTGGCAAGGGTGCAGACGGGGTTTTCCCTTACGAAATCAATAACGTCCTTTGCCTTCATGCTCCCCTCCTTGAAGAAATGGTTTACATATCAATTATCCACTTTCAGGGGAGCGCGGGTCTTTCGCTATCTTCTCATCTTTTTTTGATATGAAACCTTTTTCAAGGCTGTCGCGGTACTCCGAGGGCGTAAGGCCGTATTTCCTCTGGAACCGCTCCGAAAGGTAAGCCGGGGACCCGAAGCCGCACGCAAGGGCGATGTCCGTTATGGAGCGGCCCCCGGCCCTCAGGAGCTTTCGCACCCGCTCCATGCGTACGTCGTTGAGGTACTCAACCGGAGTCAGGCCCGCCTCTTTCTTGAACACCCGCGCGAAATGCGACGTGGACATGTTGGCCGCCCGGGCCATGTCATTAAGGGTTATCCTGCTCCCCATGTTCGCGTGCACGTACTCCACGGCCCGGTCTATCTCGATACGGGAAGACACCCTCTCGGCGGGAGGGGCAAGGCGGAGCATGCTCCTGATTATCGAGTGGCATATCTCGGCGCTCAAGGAGCGGAGGACGTCTTCGGAGCCGGGAAGCCCCCCTTCGGCCTCTGCCATGAACTTCTTAAGGAGCGGCAGGAGGTCCGGGCCGGGCCCGTAATACTCGCCCCGGAACGCGATGCCTTTTTTCAGGGGATAGTCGGAGAGCCGTTTCTCGAAAAAGTCCCTGTCGATGAATATCGCGATATAACGGGGCGGGGCGTCGGCGGGGAGTTCGTGGTGCTCCAGGCCGGGCGCGAGGGCCATGAGCCCGCCGGGCCTGGACCTTATATCCCGGCCGCTTATCCTGAGCACCGTCCGGTCGTTAAAGGGAAGGACGAACATATACGCCGGATGGGCGTGGGCGGGCGTAAGGGAGTAAAAGCACACCCCTGCCGCCGGCATGAAGACCGCCGCGTCCTCCCCCACATAGCAGTCCACGTACCGGAGCTGCTCCGGGGTTGCGTCGCCCACGAGCTTTCTGATGTTTTCGAGCTTCATTTATCCGCCCAGCACCTTCTTTCTCATCCCCTCCGGCAACCTCTTCGCCCCTTCCCTGAGCGTAAGGCCGGAGGCCCTGCCCTTTACCTGCATGAGAAAACCATAAACTGCCTCCGGGTCCGCCTTGGACATCTCCCTGAGCGTCCAGCCGATGGCCTTGCGGATGAAGAACTCCTTCTCCTCTATCATGCTCTCTGCGAACCTGAAGAAAAGCTCCTTGTCCCCCTTCCCCTCCCTGAAAAGCAGTATCTGCGAGATTAGCGCGGCGCGTCTCATCCAGAAATTATCCGAGCCGCTCCATTTCTTGAGATACGAATACGCCTTCTTGTCCTTCCCGATCACTTCGCAGACAAGGTGGTTGGCAATTTCGTCCGCGTGGTCCCAGCCCGTACACTCACCGAGCATCTTCTCAAGCATGGGCATGGCCCTGATGTCGAGATGCTCCGGATAAAGCTCTATTATCTTTATGGCAAGTGTCTTTTCCTGGTGTACCCGGAGTCCCACAGCTTTCCGGTTAACGTAAAGACATAGTCCCGCCCGGCGTCCCCGTTGTCGCGCTTGAAGTCTTTCGCCGTCTTCGTGACAAACGGCACGGTCACGCCGAAGAACTTATAAGGGCTCTTGAGGTAGCGCTTCTCGTTTTCGGCCCGCGCGGGGTCGGAGTTTTCCCTGAGCGTCTTTCTGAAGGCGGCGAGATGTTCCTCTATGTCGCTTTCCAGCTTTATTTTCACCGGTAGCGCGTGCGGACGTTCATATTCCTGAAGCACCACGTCGCCGCCGTGGCTTTCGGACTCCTCTGGCATGGCTCCAGCTATTTTCTTCAATAGCGACACTATGTCCGCCAAGGCCTACACTCACCTTTCCCACGAGCACGGCAGTGGGCGCAACGAATGCCGAAGGGTCAACCACCGGCGCACCACCACGGTGTTTAATCAGCATCATTGCCTCCTTAACCGTAAGCATCCTGTCCCTCCTGATTATTATCGGGGCCGCGGCCCTTTCCTCCCGCCGAAGACAGCGAATATCCCGTTCTTATAATAACAGTCCACGTCCCGGAACCCCGCGTCCTTAAGCGCCGTAAGCTGGGCCTCAAGCGTGTCGGGCCTGTTCATGCTCGCCGGGTCCTTGTACTTCGTTATTATATCCTCGGCGGACTCGTCCTTCACGCCAAGTCTCGACTGCATGGCGCGCATCCATTCCCTCCAGAGGGCGAAGTACCATTCCTCAAGCTCCTCCGAAGGCGCAAGCACCACGTCCATGTTGATAAAACCTCCTCCCTCGCCGAGACGCGCATGAATGTAGCGAAAAAGAGCGCTCTTCTCCTGCATGGAAAGGTGGTGTATCGCAAGCGAGGAGACGCAGAAATCGAACTCCCCGAGCAAGGCCGCTCCGTCCAGCAGTTCCTGAAAACTCGCCTTTACATACTTTACGTCTTCGTAACCGCCCATCCTTTCGGCGGCCTTATAAAGCATGTCCTGCGAGCCGTCCACCAGGGTGGCCGAGACGGTAGGGTCGGTTTTCAGAATCTCATGCGCGAGCACGCCGTCGCCCGAGCCGAGGTCAAGGAGACGCACACCCTTTCTATCATATAAAAATTGCCTGTAAAAAGAGGCCACCAGAGCGAACATCTTCCGGCGCTCAACGATGTAGACATCCGCTCGCTCAAGGTAGTTGCGGGAGAAGTCCTCCCGTGCCCACGCCGATTCGCTGAATTCGCTCATGACGCGCTCCTTGGTATATGATAGATTGTTATCATCTCAGGAAATCCTCCCTCGGCGGAGACCATGCGTCCACGGCACGGCAGGGGGTCCCGCCCGTCACAGCCGAATGGACCACGTTCGAGGGTACGGCCACTACGTCGCCCGGCTTCAATATAGTTACATTGCCCTCATAGCGAAACGTCAGTTCTCCCTCAAGCACAAGGGTTATCTGCTCGGCCTCGTGGGAGTGCTCCGGAAACTCCGTCTCAGGCGCAAGCTCAAAGTACGTAAGCATGGCCCGCTCAAGCGCCACGGCCCACATCGTGGCTCCGGGGACGTTGGGCCTCAGAGGCAATTCGTCCTCTCTAAACACCTTGACCTTGTCCATGTCTCCCTCCTTTTATTTTTTCTTCATGTACTTCATCTGAATATTCGCCTTTATAAGCCAGTCGCCCAGGGCTTTTGGGGGCACGGCCTTCCTGACCTCGGCCACGATGTACTCAAGGTCGTCCGATTTTTCGGCCAACTCCCCGGCCTTTTTGTCGAAGGCCGCCAGATAGTCCTTCATGGCGGCCACGTCCTTTTTACCAGAGACCGGCCCATGCCCCGGGATTATCCTCTCAACGTCAAGGGTCTCGATATACCCAAGGGTCTTGAGCCAGCCGTCGATGTCTCCCTCCCCCATGAAAGGATGGAAATCCGTGAAAAGCACGTCCCCGGCAAAGAGCGTTTTCTCCTCCGGCAGATATACCAGCACGCTCCCGGCGGTGTGGGAGGGGGCTACGAATATCAGCTCGGCCTTCAGGCCGCCGAGGTCAATCGCCATCGTGTTTTCGAACGTCAGGGACGGATACGCTATCGCTGTGCCCGCCGTGTCTTCAGCCGTAAGGCCGTAGGCGGCGGCGTTGTTGAGAGTATCTTCAGCGGTCTTTTCCATGATGTCCCTGCATTTGACATGAGAGACGACCGCTGCGCCGAGTTTGGCGAACTCCGAATTTCCGAACGCGTGGTCAAGATGAGCGTGGGTGTTGACCACGTACTTAACTGGCTTGTCCGAGACCACCCTTATGTCCCCGATGAACTTCCTGGCCGCCTTGGCCGAGACAAGGGCGTCAACCACCACTATCGCGTCTTCCCCTATGACAATGCCCGCGTTGGCGCCGAAACTGTTCGATGCCGAGCCGTCCTTGGCGCCAACATAGGAGTAGACGTTTTCGGTTATCTTTACAAGTCCCTCCCCGGCAAATGACAGTCCGCATAACAAAACGCTGCTTGCCGCCATAGCCACGACAGAAATAACCGCCTTGCCCGAAATACGCGCCTTCATCTCATCCTCCTTCGTTTCTTTCCATGGTTATTACGATAAAGCCTCAGCATCCGGTTGCCGCCGCGTTGAAACTCAAGAGGCGCCTGTGCCGTCTTTGCCCTTACGCCTTCTCTTTTAAATGACTCGATGGTCTTTCTCAGATACGGGGACGGCTGAGCGTCCAGCCCCTGGAGCGGAAACACCCTCACCTCGCCGGAGCATACCCTGAGAAGCTCACGGAGGCAGGCGAGGTGGAAATCGAAATCCATCCCGTCGCCGTAGAGGAACAGGAAGTGCCCCGATAGAACAAGGGGAAACTCTCCGTCCCGGAATGGGAGGCGCGGGAGCGCGGCCTCCACGTAGCGGCCTTTTTTTCTTCCCCCGGGAAAATCAAGGCAAAACAACGCAAGGGCCTTCTTCCTCAGGGCGACGACCTCGTCCCTGTCCCTGTAATAGCCCCACGTGTAAAGGTGCGCCGCCTCGTCGAGCCTGGCGTAAATGTACCGTATGTCTTCCTCTCCCCGTGCCAGAAGTTCATCCGCGGAAAAGCCGTAAAGCGCATCACAGGCCGTCGCCTCCATCCCCATCCCGTTGGTCTCGGCCATGAAGGAGGAAGGCCCCGCCGGGCAGTCGAGCACCGGCCCCCGCCGCAAATCGTCATCGCCCAGGCCGAACATGTCCCGGTATTCTCCTAACGTTCGGCCTATGAAGGCCACGCGGTCGAGTTCAAGCCGCTTTTTCATATCCATTTGCCCTTTGAGCGTCATAAATGGATTTCGCCCTTTAAATACAAGACGGCGTTACCGCTGATTTTTACCCTTTCCCCCATGTCCTCGCAATGGAGTTCACCGCCGCGGGGAGATAACTGTAAGGCGTGCAGTTTCGATTTGCCCAACCGTTCGGCCCAGAAGGGTATTAACGTGCAATGCGCCGACCCCGTTACGGGGTCCTCGGGTATGCCTGCGTTGGGAGCGAAAAACCTGGACACGAAGTCCGCGTAATCCCCGGGGGCGCTGACAATCACGGCAAAACAGTCCCGGATTTGTCCGAGCTTTTCAAAGTCGGGACTCATCCGCCTGATCTGCGATTCATTGTCGAAAACAGCCATGAGGTCTCTTGATTTATATGCCTCCTTTGGCCTGATTCCAAGGGCCTCGGCCAGGATGTCGCTCGTATCGGTCTTTACCGGCCTTCTGGCAGGGAAATCCATTGAAAGGGCATCCCCGGATTTCTCGACTTTCAGCACGCCGCTTGCGGTATTGAAATTAACACGTGACAGGCCCTTTTCGATGAAAGAGAAAATAACAAACGCGCTGGCAAGGGTTGCATGTCCGCATAAATCCACTTCAACTTTCGGCGTAAACCATCTCAATTCGTAGAATTTTTCTCCTCTTACAATAAAGGCGGTCTCAGGCAAATTGTTCTCCGCGGCGATGCTCCGCAGTATTTCATCGTCCAGCCATGTATCCAGAACACATACGGCGGCCGGATTGCCGCCAAATACCTTGCGGGTAAAAGCGTCTACCTGGAACATGGGTATCTTCATTTTTCAGCCTCCTTTCCTGTTCAAGAGTTCTGTTAACGGCTGCCGTCGCCGCTGGGCAAGAATTTGGAAAACGTTATCCAGTCAAACCCGCCGGAATGCCGTCCGGGGACGGACTCCGCCTGCGGC
The DNA here is from genome assembly GCA_965372535.1 of uncultured bacterium. Taxonomy (GTDB): domain Bacteria; phylum Nitrospirota; class Thermodesulfovibrionia; order Thermodesulfovibrionales; family JdFR-86; genus CBDVCR01. Next base: position 15,676 of record CBDVCR010000018.1, read on the forward strand.
GCCTTTGCTTCGTCGTACAGCGTTGCGTCCCACTTCATGTATTCACCTCCTGAAATAAAAAAAGCCGCGGGGTCTGTCCCGCGGCCTCTGAGTTTGTCTTATGTCAACTGCTCTCAGCTAATAGACGCCCTCCGAGGCCGCTGCGGCAACATGCCACGCGCCCTTAAGAAGAAAGCCTATTGCTAAAAACAGTTGTCTCATGCCTATAACTATAAACCAGCGACCGACAACTTGTCAAGAAAAAAATATTTCCGCACAATTTATGGTAGAGCAAGTCCCTGGCCGGTATCATGTCCGTCATCGCCTTGCGAGGCCGGCGGAAGAGCCGTGCGAGTCACGCCTTGTTCATCATCCCCTTCGCCATCTTTGCGGCCATGTCCCTCGGCAGGAACCTGAGCGAAAACACGAGCAGTTTGTTGGCCGTCCCGGCAATGATGCTTGTTTTTCCGTTCATTAACGCATTGTAACCGATTTCCGAAACTCTCCCTGCGTCCATCAGGCTGCCCTGAAAGAGCTTCACGTCTTCCATTTCCGCCCTTCGGGCAAAATCCGTCTTCGTAGGTCCGGAACACAGCGTGGTCACGGTAACGCCGGTCCCCCGGAGTTCCTCGGCAAGGGCGCCGGAAAAACTCAATACGTATGCTTTTGTGGCACAATAGACCGCATTAAGCGGCCCCGGCGCGAACGAGCCGGTGGAGCCAACGTTCAATATTCTCCCATGGTTTCGCTTGAGCATACCGGGCAGCAATAATTTGGTGAGGCAGGTAAGGGAGACCATGTTGACTTGGACCATCTGCAGCTCCTTTTGCAAGTCCGTCTCATAAAACGGCCCATACTCGTTGAACCCCGCGTTGTTGACCAGGATATCGACATGAACAGATTTATCCCGAAGTTCGGCGAGTATTTCTCCGGGGGAATCCGGCAAGGACAAATCCGCTGGAATAATTTCGGTGGCTATCCCGAACGCATCTTTCAACTGTACCGCGATATGCTCAAGCCTCTTCAATCATTTCGGCCGAGGAATCAAGACCCACGACGCGGCCCCGGTTGGCGAGGGCTGCCCTGAAAAAACCTACGGCCCCTTGTTCAAGACATTTTCGAGCATCGTCAACAACTCATGCTCCGCCACCGGTTTGTGTATGAAACCCGAGGGGTCCGCTTCCTTGACCCTTTCCTTGGTCTTGCCGTCGACATTGCCGGTCAAGAAAATAACCGGCGTGCCGAACCTTTCCCTTACCTGCATGGCCGTCTCGATGCCGTCGCTGTTGCCGTGAAGCTTGATGTCCATTAAGACGAGGTCCGGGCGTTCCTTCTCCGCCTGCTCCATGGCCTCCTCGCCCGACAGCGCAATGCCGGCAACATTATAGCCCGAATCCTCAAGCGTCGTCTTGATGTCCATGGCCAGCAGGTATTCGTCCTCGACTATCAGGATGCTTGCACGTTCCATGGTCTCAACCGTGCGCCTTGCCGGGGACGGCGAAGGATATCCTGAACGCGGTGCCGTTGGACCTGCCGATAACGATGTCGCCCTTTAATTGTTTCACAAGGCCGTCTACTATCTGAAGGCCCAGTGACCCGCTGTTTCGGATGTTGAAGTCCTCGGCAATCCCGCAGCCGTTGTCTCCGACCAGCAGGACCAGCCTGTTATCGCCATTGGCCGTGAGGCCGATGGTCAACTCGGGAGAGTCGGTATTTTCATATGCGTGCTTCAAGGAATTCGTGACCAGCTCGTTTATGATCAACCCGCAGGGTATCATCGTGTCGATGTCCAGGGTGATGTCCTCGATGTTCATTGTCTTTTTAACTTTGCCGGCTTTGCCCTTGTAGGAAATGAAAAGGTCGTTAACGAGGCTATCTACATATTTCCGGAAGTTTATCCTCAGCAGGTCCCCTTCCATATACAGTTTCTCGTGGATGAGGGCCATTGATTTTATGCGGTTCTGGCTCTCCATGAACATCCGTTTGACCTCTTCGTTTTTGATATTCCTGGACTGGAGCATGAGGAGGCTGGTGATTATCGCCATGTTGTTTTTTACGCGGTGGTGTATCTCCTGCAGGAGTATCTCTTTCTCCTTAAGCGAGGCCCTCAGCTTCTCCTCCGCCCGCTTGCGCTCGGTAATGTCCCTGATGACGCTGAAAAAGACCTTCCTCCCGTCAAGTTCCAATATTCTGGAGTTCACCTCAACAGGCATGACCGTGCCGTCTTTTCTTATGTGGGCCGTCTCGAATATTGCCTTGCCGTGTTTTTTCAGCTGCTCTATCCGCTCGGGGATCATGGCGGCGAACTCCGGCGGGTCCAGCCGGGATATATTCATGGACAGCATTTCCTCTTTTTCGTAGCCCAGGCGCTCATACGCGGTCCTGTTGGCGTCGATGAGATTCCCCTCGAGGTCGAGGACTAAGATGGCGTCGTTTGCGGACTCGAACAGGTGGCGGAGTTTTTCCTCGCTTTCTTTTAATGCCTTCTCAGCCAGCTTTTGCTCCGTGACGTTCCGCGCCACGCCCACAAGGCCGATGGAGTTGCCGCTGCCGTCATGGAGAGGGACCTTTGTGACGTCCAGGATTAGCTCATTGCCGTCTTTGTCATGCATAATCTCATCGGAGTGGACGGGCTTAAGTCCCTCCATCACTTTTTCATCGTTCAAGCGGCATATTTTCGCGACTTCCGGAGGGAGCAAATCCTCGACCGTGGCGCCCACCAGTTCCTCCATGGGAATGCCCATTGCCTCCACGCCGGCTTTGTTGAAGAGCAGGTGGCGTCCCTGGGCGTCCTTGAAAAAGACCTGGTCCGGGATTGCGTCAAGCAGGGTCCTCAGGCGCTTCTCGCTTTCCACCAGCGCTTTCTCCGCCTCCTTGCGCCTTGCTATGTCGGTCTCGAGCGTTTCGTTGGTTCTGATTAACTCGTCCCTGGAGTTTTGGACGTCGCCGGCCATCTTGTTGAAGCCGGCCGCCAGGGCGCCCAATTCGTTCCTTGAGCTGTATTGCACCCTTGTCTCCAGGTCTCCTTCCTCGATTTTCAGGGCCGCATCCTGCATCTGTTTGAGGGGCAGGGATATTTTCCGCGCTATCAGATACCCTATGGACAGGGCCATGCCCAGGGCGGCGAGATAGTAGCCGAGGAAATGTTCAGCGTCCGCCTTGATGATAGCCAGTATCTCCCTGTACAGCGGGGTGTATTCGAGGATAAGCGCGCCCATCCGCACCCCCTCATTGGAATCCAGCGGGACGGCAAGCAGCTTTATTCCCTGCGGATAGGCGTCGCTGACCTCGGTGAACGTCCTGCTCTTTCCGTCTCGCAGGGTCTGCCCCACCTCGTCGTCCGGGTCATGGTTGAATATCGAGCCTATCTCCGAAGGGACGGCGTCCGCGATTATCCTCTGGTCCAGGTCTACGAGTACTATGTCCCTGTCATGGAGATACTTTAGACGCTGGATGTCCCCCTGAATCACCGCGGAGTCGAAAAATAGGGAAGGGGTCCCTGTCTGAGCATGGCCGGCAATATCGAATGCCACGGTCCTGGCTATCGATTCCGCCTCATGCTGCGCGATGCGCTCGGCCTCGCCGATACTGTGGTAAAAACCGAGGCCGCCCAGCACGCCGATAAGCAGAGAGACCGCAAGGAATGAAGTGACGAGTTTGTGCTTGATTAACATGGCATAAGAGCCTCATTCAATTACTCTGAATACCGAATTGAATTACGAGGCGCCCCCCCTAATCACTATAAACTATTTTATCATACGACCATGAAAAGGAAACAGACTTGAAGTTGTATAAGGAAGAGCCTTCATTAAAAAAATGGCACACTGCGTCATCCTGTGTCTGCCAATGGGCTGGTTTTTTTTTCTTCGAACTCCTCGCCGGATATGTGCTCCCCATGCGTGCCGATCTTAATATCGGAAAATGCCTCCCTCAGGGCCTTTGCTAATTTTTCGCGGAAAAGGCAGAGGCCCTTCACGCAAGTGGCAAAGTGTATGGCGTCAACGCGGAAATCCGTAAGCCCGCGTATGCGCTCAAGGAGCTTGTCCGGCCCTGTGAGGGTGGGACAGCCCGGGCAGTTGATGATGCCTGCCAGGCGGAGCGGCCCCTCCTCCTGATACCTCGCGAAGCTCCCTTGCGTTTTCTGAAATCCGCGAGACAGCTTACCGAAGAGCACCGCAGGTCCTGGGTGGCATTTGAGCAGGTGAGTATGCCTATGCGGGCAATGTCTTTCCCCTTTACGCATTCATTGCGGGGTTATCCGCCTCTTCAGTCCTGTAATCTCCTGTTCATGTCTCTTCAAACAAAAGAACCAGTGCCTTTCCCCCCCTGGCGACAAAAGCCTTATGCCTGCTCTCGTTCCCTTGGGGCATGAAAATGCCGTCCCCTGCGCTGAATTCAACCGTCGTCCCGTTAAAATCCACGGAAAGACTGCCCTCCAATACATAGCCCGCGTGTCCTTTTGTGCACCACTCCTTTTCGTCAAATTCCTCCGAGAATTCCACAAGCCTTATTCTCCGGGTGCATTTAGTAAGGCTTTTATATCTAATACCGGGGGCAGGACTTTCCCATGCCATGTTCTTGAAATCAATCAAATAATCTTTCACTTAATGTTTTATCAGCTCCGTCAATATTTTCCGCTTTTAAAACCGCCATTGGCCGATGCCGCCCGACTTTCGGCCTGGACGACCCTGACCCCGGCGATTCTTTCCTTAAGCCGCTGCGGATGGGGCGGGACGGCCTTCCCCGGCGCCTTCGGGTCAACGCCCGGTTTCAGCCTGTTCGCCGTTAAGACATGCATGCCCTCCTCCCTATAGTTCATACCCGCATGCCGTATGCCTCGACGAGCCGGAGGTCGTCGCCGGGGGCCCTTCCGGCCACGGTGAGGCAGTCGCCGGTCAGAAGGCCGTCGGCCCCGGCCATGAAGACCATGGAGTTGAACTCCCCAAGGGTCTGGAGCCTCCCGCCGCAAACCCTTATCTCCTTGTCGGGCAGGAGGAACCGATAGAGGCTTACTATCTTCAGGGCCTCGAAGGGGTGCAGGGGCCTGGTCTCCCCAAGGGGCGTGCCCCTGACGGGCACGAGGTAGTTTATGGGCACAGAGTCCGCCCCGAGCCTCCTTAGTTCCAGCGCCATGTCCACCCTGTCGCCCCAGTCCTCGCCAATGCCGAATATCCCGCCCGAGCAGAGCGACAGCCCGGCTGACTTCGCTTCTTTTAGGGTCCTCAGCTTTTCGTCGTAGGTGTGGGTCGAGCATATCTCCGGGAAGAACCTCCGGGAGGTCTCGATGTTGTGGTGGTAGCGGTGCAGGCCCGCCTCTTTCAGGGTTTTCAACTCCCCGCTTCCAAGCAGCCCCAGCGTGGCGCACGGCAGAAGCCCCTCCTCCCGCACCGCGGATATCATTTCGCAGACCCGCTCAAGCTCGCCTCCGGACACCTTGCGGCCGCTCGTCACGATGCAGAACCTCTTCGCCCCGGCCGCTTTGGCCGCGCGGGCGCGTTCGACGACGAAGTCCTTCCTTACGAGTTGGGAGGCCTTTATATCGGCCTTTGATTTCGCCGACTGCGCGCAGTATGAGCAGTCCTCGGGGCAGGCGCCGGTCTTGGCGCTTACGATGGAGCAGAGGTCGGCCCTGTCCCCCCTGAGCTGCTCCCGAATCCTGTTTGCCTGGGAGTAAAGCCCGAACACGTCCGCCCCCTCAAGGGCGGCCAGGGCCGTGGCCTCCTCTCTGAAAAGCACCCCTCCCCCTAAAACTTTTTTAGCGAGTTCCCACGGCATGCCTTATTCTGCGTAAGCCCCGGCGGCGTTGTCAACAGGACGGGGGCCTGCACACGAACCCATCAGGCCGGTCCGGCCGTGGACCCGCATTTGCCCATGACCTGCGCCGCCATAGGCGGTCCGGGCGAATTGAACCCTTATAAGCACACCTTACAAACAGTTCGTTGGGCTCCATGCCTGATTGGCCGGAATTGCCCGATATTTTATGCTATAATTGCCGAAAAACCAGGGAGGAGGAAGTGTTATGGATTATTCACACCCTGAAAAAGAAACAGTAAGGCTTGACTATAACACTGAAAGGGCCATATACGAAATAAAGGACGCCTTAAGGCAGGTGGCCAGCGGATTAGACGACCTAACCCGCAAAGTGGATAAACTCGCCGGCCAGCAGCACATGGAATCACAGGGCAGGCAGCGCCGCTGAAAACCGCCAATAGATTAAATACTTAGCCCCGCAATTTTTTTCTTGACCTTTCCCGCCTGAAATAAGTATACTTAACAATCTTTTGCAAAAGGTAACCTATTGCCGTGCCCAAGGGTAAAATATCATCTGGAATCGATAAGCTGGATGCCCTCATTGACTCCTTTCACATAGGAGACAATGTTATCTGGGAAGTCGTCGCCGGCTCCTCCCACGAGCATTTCATACGCGGTTTCCTTTCCGGGACGAACAGGAACGCCAACAAGACCATATACATAAGCTTCAATCATTCTCCCCAGAGCATACTTAACAGATACAGCAATGTTGTCGGCGAGAAATTCATTCTTATCGACTGCTTTACATCGGGCAAGGGCAAGGACGACCATACGTTTTCCAGGTATTACGAGAACGGGCAGCCGGCCAACGTCATAAGGATAAACCGTCCCGGGGATATAGACCTTTTCACAAAGCGCCTCAACGAAATCGAGGACAGCCTTGAAGTCGGCGCCTGTTACGTATTCGACAGCCTTACCGGGATGCAGGACCTCTGGGGCAGCGAGGAGAAGACCTACAAGTTCTTTACTTATATGTGCCCGAGGCTTTTCGACCTGGAGACCGTGGCGTACTGGATTATGGAAAAGGACGCGCACAGTTCCAATTTCAAGGCGAACCTCCGCCATATTACGCAGGTGGTTTTCGAGCTGAGCAAGAAGAACGACAACATGTTCATCCAGGCCCTGAAGCTCGATGGCAGGCAGGAGCGAGAGGCGTTTAAGTCCCAGCGGTACAGGGTATATAAGGATGAGGTGCTTCTGCTGCCCGGCCAGAAGGACATTACGTCAGATATAGACCTCGGCTCGAAGGTGCGCAAGTTGAGGAATCTGGCCGATATGAGCCAGAAGGAACTGGCCGACAAGGTAGGGCTCACCGCCAGCAGTATTTCGCAGCTGGAGAACAATCAGATCAGCCCGACCATGAACAACTTTGTCCTGATATGCAACGCTCTTAATATATCGCCGGCCGAATTCTGGAAGGAGAAGAAAGAGCCTTCCTGGATAATCCGGGCAAAGAATCTGCAGGACGACGAAAAGGCCGAACTTTTCTCCGCAGGCAATGTTACCGGCCTTCTCAGGGTGGTAGGGCCGGGAAAGACCATGAGGTATAGTCCCGATAACAGCATGTTTGTTTATGTCCTCAAGGGGACTGCCAGCGTTGCCTCGGGCAGGGACAGGTTCAAACTGCTCGAAGGCGATGCGGCAATGCTGAAAAAAGGCATGTCAGCCGTCTGGAAGAACAGTGGAAATACACCGGCGCGGCTGCTCTGTTTGAAGCTGTAAAATTTTTTGCCCGAGCGGATAAGGCGGACTAATATGCGCGCAGGAGCCGGCAGTCAGGCTGTATCGCGGGGCTGCATGGTTTTATTTTGCGCTTAAACGTTAGCGGAACTGAATTAAGGGAACTCGATGAAGTTGTGCTTACGGCGATTAGCTGATTGGCTTAAGGCAACCTCTAATAATAGCTTTCGCAGCGAAAGCGAGCGAAACCGCGCCAGGCGCGGCGGAAGGGGAAATTTCCCGGAAGCGTGGCCATAGCTACGTTGAGGACAAATTTCCCCTGACAACAAAGCATGCGGCGATTGCAGCCGTTTGCAGTAGAAAGAAATTATTAGAGGGCGCCTTTAGGCTGATTAATAAATTCAACACCAGAGGAGGAAACGAAAATGAATCATGGACAGCCAAATGCAAGTTCGGCGACAAGAACGAGGAACAGGGTTCCCGACCCCTCTCCGTACTCGGGCATATGTTCGGTATGCCTTGACGGATGCCCGGGGCCGTGTGAAATCGCGAAGTCTTCCTACAGGGGCCGGGAAATCATCTATCCCCAGCCTTACGGCAAGACCACTGCCGGAGCCACCAAGCCGTATCCCGTCGATTACTCGCACCTGAACATCCACGGCACGTGCGTAGGCGCCAAGGGCGTAAAGGCCGACCCCGACAAGGCCGTCTTCCCGGCGGTCAAGACCGCGGCCGAGGTCGGGCAGGGCAAATTCAGGATAAAGCTTGACGCGCCGATTTTCACCGGCGCGCTGGGCTCCACCGAAATTGCCAGGACAAACTGGGAGGGCCTGGCCGCGGGCGGCGCAATCTCCGGCATCATCGTGGTTATCGGCGAAAACGTAGTGGGGATGGACCATGACGCCCAGATCAAGAACGGCAAGGTCGTAAAGTCCCCCGAGCTTGAAAGGCGCATCAAGTATTTCAGGCAGTGGCAGGACAAATCCGGAGAGATAATCCTTCAGCAGAACGTCGAGGACACCAGGCTTGGCTCGGCCGAGTACGCCGTCCAGAAGCTGGGCGTCAACTGCATCGAGCTCAAGTGGGGACAGGGCGCCAAGAATATCGGCGGCGAGGTAAAGCTCGACTCCATCGAACGCGCTGCCGAACTTAAAAAGAGAGGTTACATAGTCGCCCCGGACCCGTCCAGCAAGGTGGTCAGGAAAGCTTTTGAGGAAGAGGAAATCAGGGAGTTCGAGCGCCACTCGAGGCTCGGCATGGTGGAATACGACAGCTTCATGAAGGCCGCCGAGCACTACAGGAACGTAGGCGCCAAGTTCGTTTCACTCAAGACCGGCGCTTACAGGGCTTCCGACCTCGCAAGGGCGTTCAAGTACTGTTCCGACGCCAGGATAGACATGCTCACCATCGACGGCGCAGGCGGCGGCACGGGCATGAGCCCCTGGCGCATGATGAACGAGTGGGGCATCCCCACCATCTATCTGCAGGCCCTGGCCTACAGGTTTGCCTCGCAGATGGCGGCCAAGGGCATGTACGTGCCTCACCTGGCCATGGCAGGCGGTTTCTCCCTCGAGGACCACATCTACAAGTCCCTCGCCCTGGGCTCCCCTTTCTTCAAAGCCGTCTGCATGGGAAGGGGCCTCATGATACCCGCCTTCATCGGCAAGAACATCGGCGAGTGGATAAAAAACGACAAGCTGCCCAAGGACATCAAGGAGTACGGCGACGTTCCCGAGCGCATCTTCGTCACCTACGAAACCCTCAGGGCAAAGTACGGCAAGGACTTCCCCAGGCTTCCGCTCGGCGCAATCGCGATGTACACCTTTGTCGACAGGCTCAAGGTCGGCCTCCAGCAGATGCTGGCGGGCAACAGGAAGTTCGACATCAATATGCTCGAAAGAAGCGACATCTTCTCTCTCACGAGGGAATGCGCCAATGTCACCGGCATCCCGTATGTCATGGAAGACGATATACAGGTTGCCGAGAACATCCTTTTCAGTTAATTGACCTGCGGTGATGCGGAGGGCAGGCCGAGGCCCTCCGCATCACGTTTTTGCCGTCGCGCCCGTTGCAGTAAAAGATATTCTCCGCAGGAGGGGCTGTTCAATGACGAAAACCGAAATCGCAATACTTGAGATACTGAAAAATCATCAGCCCGGGATAGTAGGCTCCAGGCAGATTATGCGCGGCCTTGTCCCGTATGGGGTGACCCTTACCGAGAGGACCGTAAGGTATCACCTTAAAATGCTTGACGAGCGGGGGCTTACCAATGTCTTCGGAAAAAACGGCAGAAAGATAACCGACAGGGGACTGTCCGAGCTTGAGAACTCCAATGTTTCCGACAGGCTGGGATTTATAGGCAGCAAGATAGAGTCGCTTTCGTTTATGAGCGACTTCGATTATACGACCCGGAGCGGAAAAGTCATACTGAACGTGTCAATGTTTCCGGCGCCTGAGCAGGCGCCGGCAAGGAAAATACTTTCACGGGCGTTCAAGTCCAGGTATGTAATGAGCAGCCGGGTTATAATCGCACATGAAGGCGAGTTAATCGGCAACACCATAATCCCCGAGGGGATGGCCGGAATCGGAACATTGTGCAGCGTTACGGTAAACGCGGTTTTGCTTAAAAACGGCATACCCATAACCTCAAAATACGGCGGCCTTATGGAAGTCGCCCCCGAAGGACCCACCCGTTTTACTTCACTGATAAGCTATGACGGCTGCTCCCTTGACCCCCTGCTCGTTTTCATCAAGAGCGGGATGACCTCGGTCAGCAGCGTCCTGGGCAGCGAGAAAGGCCTTGTGCTGGCAAGCTTCAGGGAGATACCCGTGGCCTGCATCGAGAGGGCCAGGGAGATTCAGGAAAAACTGAACGAGATGCAAATAGGAGGCCTGCTGCTTATCGGCGCCCCGAATACTTCCCTGCTCGAGGTCCCGGTGGGACTCGACAAGACCGGAGTGGTGGTTATCGGCGGGCTCAACCCCGTTGCGGCCCTCCATGAAAACGGCATACTGGTCGAGAGTTTTGCCATGTCTGAACTGGTCGAGTACGGGGATTTATCGACATACAAGGAGGCTTTCAAGGCTTTTGCGTCATAGGCGGGGCTTTATCCGCCATGGAGACGGTTATTGCGTCAAGAGCCTGTCGGACTTAGATGCGTAGTATAAAATAGATGATGAGAAATACAAAGTATTCCGAAGAATATTCTATTTTTTGATTTTAAGGGATGTTTTGTACCCCTGAAAAAAACTCATGGAATTTCCGGCTGTGCTCACCCTTGTATAATGAAGGTGTATTGCGGGCG
>CBDVCR010000019.1:0-25958 GCA_965372535.1 uncultured bacterium
GCACGAGGTTCGTGGCCGCGGAATAAAAGGCGACATAGCTCCCGTCGGCGCTGATGATGGAAGGACTGGCAGGATTAGAGCTAAAGCCGTTTCCCTGGACGCCGGTGCTGGACACGCTCACGATTTCGGTCAAGCCCGTGGCCCTGTCATGCACAAAGATGTCGAAAGTCCCATTCGTGTCGCCGGGCACGAGGTTCGTGGCCGCGGAATAAAAGGCGACATAGCTCCCGTCGGCGCTGATTGAGGAGTATTGGCTAATGCTGTTGCCCTGGACGCCGGTGCTGGACACGCTCACGATTTCGGTCAGGCCCGTGGCCCTGTCATGGACGAAGATGTCCACTGTCCCATTCGTGTCACCGGGTACGAGGTTCGTGGCCGCGGAAGAAAAGGCGACAAGCCCCCCGTCGGCGCTGATTGAGGGGGTATGGCTATAGCTGTTGCCCTGACCGCCGCCGCTGTCCACACTTACACGCTCGGTCGAGCCCGTTGTCCTGTCGTGGACAAAGATATCCCCAACACCATTCGTGTCGTCGGGCACGAGGTTCGTGGCGCCGGAATCAATGGCGACGTACCTCCCGTCGGCACTGATGGAAGGCATGCCGCTATCGCCGTTGCCCAGGACGCCGTCGCTTGCCACGCTCACACACTCGGTCAAGCCCGTGGTCCTGTCGTGGACAAAGATGTCCCCAGAATCATTTGTGTCGCTGGACACGAGATTTGTGGCATAGGAATCAAAGGCAACGTACCTTCCGTCGGCACTGATGGAAGAGTAAACGCAATTCATGTTCCCCTGGACGCCGTCGCTTGCTACGCTCACACGCTCGGTTATGCCGGTGGCCCTGTCATGGACGAATATGTCGTATTTCCCATTCGTGTCGCCGGGCACGAGGTTCGTGGAGCCGGATGTAAAGGCGACATACCTCCCGTCGGCGCTGATGGAAGTGTAGAGGCTATTGTTATTCCCCTGGACGCCGCTGCTGTTTACGCTTACACGCTTGGTTATGCCCGTGGCCCTGTCATGGACGAATATGTCGCGTTTCCCATTAGTGTCGCCGGGCACGAGGTTCGTGGCATCGGAAGCAAAAGCGACGTACCTCCCGTTGGCGCTAATTGAGAAGTATTTGCTATAGCCGTTGCCCTGGACGCCGCTGCTGTCCACGCTTACGCGCTCCGTTGTCCCGGCAAAGGATATCCCAGCTGTCAACAAAATCGCTGCAACAAATACTGCCAGTAACGAAAAAACCCTGCTTCTCATGACTTATACCTCCATCTTTAGCTCTTGCCCGCAAGGCAGGCGGCAACAGACTTCGATACTCAAAATATGAGCACAAGTACAGATATGCCTAATGATTTAAGCACAACCGAAGGTTAAAGTCAACAAAAATTTACAGAGGTTGCGGAGAATGCTTCTTGGCTAAAAAAAGGATTTAACGGAATAGAATTACAACCGAGGCCTGGGTAGGTTTTATCTCCCCTACGGTATCACCTTATTCAACTGGTACTCCACAATCCCCGTGGCCCCGGCCTTCTTGAGTTTCGGGAGTTATTTATAAATTTCCCGCCTATGCCCGTGATTGTTTTCATACCTTTTGTTCTCTTTTTCCATAGTGCTCATGCAATGAACGGGTTAAAGGCTTGATGGACGGAGCCGAGGGCAATACCGTCTTGAACCGATTGCAAGGCGCCGGTCAAAATTCCATAAATCATATCGGACAGACCATCTCCGGGTCGTGGTTATTCCCCGGCTATATGTAAAAAATGGCCGGCTTTTTGTATTTGGCCTTCCACGTTTGCGGCCGCAAAAGCCTTGCACCGGACATGAGCGTGCCGAAATGTTGAATTTCTTTCCTGGGTGCGGGGCGGCGGCTTTTTCCCGTGCGTTGAGTTGTCCTGCTCGTTGTCTCGCTAAATTAGCAATAAAAACAAGCACTTAGGATAAGTGCTCGAATGCGGGGGCGCAGCCGGGGAGGGCCGGAAGGCGGATTTTAGATACGCATAAGAAAAATTAATGTTTCAATTGTAATTTTTTCCTTGAAAAATCTGGTGTAAATCCATACTATTTAATCCTTGGGCGGCATCGGGCGAATCCTGATGCCGTGCGACGCTGTTATAGTGGAGACATCCGTCTGCCTGCAGCAAGCCAGAGAAAACGACGAAAAGGGGGTACTGATGAGGCTCGTGTTACTTGGAGCGCCGGGAGCCGGAAAAGGCACACAGGCGAAGAAGCTTATTGAAAAATACGGAATTCCCCAGATATCCACGGGGGACATTCTCAGGCAGTCCGTGGCGGACGGCACGCCGCTTGGAAAGGAGGCCAAGTCCTGCATGGACAAGGGCGAGCTGGTGCCCGACTCCGTGGTGTTGGGGCTTGTCGAGGAGAGGCTCAAGCAGGACGACTGCAAGAAGGGTTTTATACTTGACGGGTTCCCCAGGAACACTTCGCAGGCCGGGGCCCTGGACGGGATGCTCGACAAGCTCGGCATGCCCATTACGGCGGCGGTCAGCGTGGACGTGCCCAGGGAGGACCTCATGAAGAGGCTCACCGGCAGGCGCACGTGCAAGGGTTGCGGCCAGATGTACAACATATATTTCAACACGCCCGCCAAGGAGGGAGTCTGCGACAAGTGCGGCGGCGACCTCTTCCAGCGCGACGACGACAGGGAGGAGACGATAAAGAAGAGGCTTGAGGTCTACGACGCCCAGACCGCCCCGCTCATCGACTACTACAACCAGAAGGGCATTGTCAAGTCAATCGAGGGCTCAGGCGGCATCGACGAGATATTCGGCAGGCTGACCGCGGCAGTCGGGGCCTGATAAACAGCGGGACATACTTTAAGGAACATAAAAAAAGGAGGCTGAGAGCATGGCGTTAGTTAATCCGCATGGCAAAGACAAGGTCCTCAAGCCCCTCCTGCTTTCGGGGGCGGAGCTTGAGACGGAGAAGAAGAAGGCCAAGGACCTTACCCAGGTAAGGATATCCTCCCGCGAGGCCGGCGACCTTATAATGTTGGGAATCGGCGGCTTCACACCCCTTGCCGGCTTCATGGGGCACGACGACTGGAAGGGGGTCTGCGCGGAGTACAAGATGGCCGACGGCGCCTTCTGGCCCATCCCCATAACCGTCTCGACCACCGAGGGGCAGGCCGACAGCATCAAGGACGGCGAGGAAGTGGCCCTGGTCTCCGAGGAGACCGGCGAGATCATGGGCACCATGAAGGTCACCGAGAAGTACAAGATTGACAAGGAGTACGAGTGCAAGCAGGTCTACAAGACCACCGACCTCGAACACCCCGGCGTCGCCATGGTCATGAAACAGGAGGACGTAAACCTCGCCGGGCCGGTCAAGGTCCTGAGCGAAAGCACCTTCCCCGCCGAGTTCAAGGGCATCTACCTGAGGCCGGCCGAGACCAGGAAACTCTTCGGGGACAAGGGCTGGAGCACAGTGGCCGCCTTCCAGACCCGTAACCCGATGCACCGTTCCCACGAGTACCTGGCGAAAATCGCCGCCGAGACCTGCGACGGCGTGTTCATCCACATGCTCCTTGGCAAGCTCAAGCCCGGCGACATCCCCAGCGACACAAGGCAGAAGGCCATCGACACCCTTATCGAACATTATTTTGTAAAAGACACCATCATGGTGGGCGGCTACCCGCTCGACATGCGCTACGCAGGCCCGAGGGAGGCGCTCCTGCACGCGGTTTTCAGGCAGAACTACGGCTGCAGCCACCTCATCGTCGGGCGCGACCACGCCGGGGTGGGCGACTACTACGGCCCCTTCGACGCCCACAAGATATTCGACGAGATACCCGAGGACGCCCTTGAGACCAAGCCCCTCAAGATAGACTGGACCTTCTACTGCCACAAGTGCGACGGCATGGCCTCCATGAGGACCTGCCCCCACGGCAAGGAGGACAGGCTCATCCTGAGCGGCACAAAGCTCAGGAAGATGCTCTCGGAGGGCGAGGAAGTGCCCGACCATTTTTCGAGGCCCGAGGTGCTCAAGATACTCCAGGAGTACTACCAGGGACTGACCGAGAAAGTGGAGATAAAGGAGCACAAGTATTCCCAGGGAGCGTAAGTGCCCGGGGAAGGCATGGTAAGGACAAACCTTACAAAACACATTCAATAGAAGGAGGAAAAGGAAAATGCCGAGTTTTGTGATGACAGAGAAGTGCGACGGCTGCAAGGCGCAGGACAAGACAGCATGCCAGTACATCTGTCCGAACGACCTGATGGCCCTCGACAGGGACGCCATGAAGGCGTACAACCAGGAGCCGGAACAGTGCTGGGAGTGCTACAACTGCGTTAAGATCTGCCCGCAGCAGGCCATGGAGGTCAGGGCCTACGCCGACTTCGTGCCCCTTGGCGGAAACGTCATCCCCCTGAGGGGTACGGACTCCATCATGTGGACCGTCAAGTTCCGCAGCGGCAAGCTCAAGAGGTTCAAGTTCCCCATCAGGACGACCCCCGAGGGCTCGGTGGACCCGTTTGCCGGCAAGCCGGAGGCCGACATGAACAAGATTAAGCAGCCGGGCTTTTTCACACACCAGGGCGAAGGCAAGGAGATGCCCAAGATATAGTCCCGACGGACTGGGCGGAAATTTAAAGGAAAGCAAAAACATCAAGGAGGCAAGATAGATGGAAAAGGAAACCTGTACTTTTTCGTACTGCGAAAAGCCCGAGATTGTCGAGATAGAAACCGACGTTCTCATCGTGGGCGGCGGAATGAGCGCCTGCGGTGCGGCTTTCGAGGCGGTCAGGTGGAACCAGGCCGCGGGAAACAACATCAAGATAACCCTTGTGGACAAGGCCGCCATGGACCGCTCCGGCGCCGTTGCCATGGGCCTGAGCGCCATAAACACCTACATGGGCAAGAACGACCCGTCCGACTACGTCCGCTACGTCAGGAGCGACCTGATGGGCATCATAAGGGAGGACCTCGTCTACGACCTCGGCAGGCACGTGGACGACTCCATCCAGGAGTTCGAGGAGTGGGGACTGCCCATCTGGAAGAAGGACGACAAGGGCCACAGCGCCGACGGCTCCCAGGGCCTTCCCAAGCTCAAGGACGGCGGCACGCCCGTGAACTCCGGCCGCTGGCAGATAATGATTAACGGCGAGTCCTACAAGGTCATCGTGGCCGAGGCCGCAAAGGCAGCCCTCGGGATGGACAACATCTACGAGAGGATATTCATCGTGAAGTACCTCCTCGACGACTCCGTGGACAACAGGATAGCCGGCGCGGTGGGCTTCAGCGTCCGCGAGAACAAAGTCTACATCTTCAAGTGCAACACCCTGCTTTCGGGCTGCGGCGGCGCCGTCAACGTCTTCAGGCCGAGGTCTTCCGCCGAGGGCCAGGGCCGCGCGTGGTACCCCGTCTGGAACTCCGGTTCCGGCTACGCCACGGGCATCCAGGTGGGCGCCGAGCTCACCCTGATGGAAAACCGCTTCGTCCCCGCCCGCTTCAAGGACGGCTACGGACCGGTCGGAGCGTGGTTCCTCTTCTTCAAGGCAAAGGCCACAAACGCCGCGGGCGAGGACTACTGCGTCACCAACCTCGAGGAGACCAAGAAGCTCTACAGCCCATACGCCGAGAAAATGGGCACCGCCATCCGTAACCACATGATGATGATGGACATGAAGGCCGGCAAGGGCCCCATCTACATCCATACGGAGGATGCCATGGCCGAGCTGGCAAAGACCATGGACGCCAAGCAGATGAAGCACCTTGAGGCCGAGGCATGGGAGGACTTCCTCGACATGTGCATCGGGCAGGCCGGGGTCTGGGCGGGCAACGACATAGAGCCCGACAAGACTCCTTCCGAGATTATGCCCACCGAGCCCTATCTCCTCGGCTCCCACGCCGGCTGCGCGGGCTTCTGGGTGAGCGGTCCGGACGACCTGGACAGCCCCGACCACTACAAGTGGGGCTACAACAGGATGTCCACGGTGACCGGCCTGTTCATGATGGGCGACATCTGCGGCGCCTCGGGCCACAAGTTCTCCAGCGGCTCCCACGCCGAGGGCAGGATTGCCGGCAAGGAAGCCATAAGGTTCGTCCTTGACAACAAGGACTTCAAACCCACGATCAACAAGAACACCGACGAGCTGGCGGGCGAGATATACCTGCCGTTTGAGGTCTACGAGAAGCACAAGACCTACTCGACCGCCCCTGAGGTCAACCCCTACTACATCAAGCCCAAGATGCTCCAGGCCAGGCTCCAGAAGATAGCCGACGAGTACTTCGGCGGCGTCAGCACCTGGTACATGACCTCCAAGACCATGCTCGAAAAAGGCCTTGAGCAGCTCACCATGCTCAAGGAGGACGCGGCCAAGTCCGGCGCAAAGGACCTCCACGAGCTCTTGAGGGCATGGGAGAACTACCACAGGATATGGTCCATCGAGGCCCATGCAAAGCACATCCTCTTCAGGGAGGAGTCCAGGTACCCCGGTTACTACTACAGGGGCGACTTCCTCGCCATCGACGACAAGAACTGGAAGTGCTTTGTCAACTCCAGGTACGACCCCAAGACCGGCGAGTGGAACTGCTTCAAGAAAGACTACGTGCAGATGGTGTCCGACTAATCCGGACCGAACGGTTAAGGCCCGGCCCAGGCCGGGCCTTAACTTCTTTTTTTCCCCCTCATTATTTTTGAGGTTGGGTGAAGGCTGCGGCCGGAACGGGGAGGCCGGCCGGAATTGATGATTCGGCCCCATCCTTAACCCAACCAACAATGGAGGTTTCAATGGCAGAGCAAAGCGTTCTGGTGATAGGAGGAGGCATCAGCGGCCTTACCGCCGCCGTTGAGTCGGCCGAGGCCGGCTACGATGTCTATCTGGTCGAGAAAAACCCTTACCTTGGCGGCAGGGTCGCCCAGCTTAACAAGTATTTTCCCAAGATGTGCCCTCCCGTGTGCGGCCTGGAGCTTAATTTCAGGCGGATAAAGGAAAACGCCCGCATCAAGTTCTTCACGATGGCGGAGGTCACAAACGTCTCCGGCTCCGAGGGCGACTACGATGTCACGGTCAACGTCAAGCCCCGCTATGTAAACGACAAGTGCACGGGCTGCGACGCCTGCGCCCAGGCGTGCCCGTCCCACCGGTCAAACGACTTCAATTTCGGCATGGACAGGACCAAGGCCGCCTACCGCCCGTTTGAGCAGTCCTTCCCGTTCCGCTACGTCATTGACAGGGAAAGCTGCGCGGGCGACTGCGGACAGGCCTGCAAGGACGCCTGCCGCTACGACGCGGTGGAACTGGACATGCAGGCCGAGACCGTCAGCCTCAAGGTGGGCTCCCTCGTGATGGCCACGGGCTGGAACCCCTATGACGCCGCGCGGATGGACAACCTCTCTTTCGGAAAGGTCAAAAACGTCGTCACCAACATGATGATGGAGCGGCTGGCCTCGCCCGGCGGCCCCACCGGGGGCAAGATTTTGCGCCCCTCGGACGGCAAGGAGGCAAAGAACGTGGCCTTCGTGCAATGCGCGGGCTCCCGCGACGAGAACCACCTGCCTTATTGCTCGTACATCTGCTGCATGGCGTCGCTCAAGCAGGCCAGATATCTGAGGGAGCAGTACGAGGACTCCACCGCCGAGGTCTTCTACATCGACCTGAGGACCCCCGGCAGGTACGAGAAGTTCCTCAACGAGGTCGAGGCCGACGAAAACATCACGCTTACCAAGGGCAAGGTCGCCAGGGTCGAGGAGGCCCCGGGCGGCGACGTTACGGTCACCGTCGAAGACGTCATGGCCGGCAGGAAGGTGCAAAAGACGTTCGACATGGTTGTGCTGGCCACCGGCATGCAGCCGGCGGGCGCGGACCTGAAGGTGCCCGGCATGGCGTATACGGAGGAGGGTTTCGCCGAGCAGGGAGCGCAGAGGGCCGGCGTCGTTACGGTCGGCACAGTAAAGAGCCCCGTGGACGTTCAGAGGTCAGTGCAGGATGCCACCGGCGCAGCGATAAAGAGCATCCAGACTTTGGTGAGGAGGTAAGAGAGAATGGAAAAAAACTACGGAGTATATATATGCAAGGGCTGCGGCATCGCCGACGCCATAGACGCCGGGAAGGCGGGCGCTGATGCGGCGAGCAAAACCAGGACGCCCGCCGAGAAGGTAAAGACCCACGACATACTCTGCAGCCCCGCGGGCATAGGGCTGATTAAGAACGGCATCAAGGAAGGCGTAAACACCGTCATCATTGCCGCCTGCTCCCCCAGCGTGAAGTACGAGGAGTTCGACTTTCCCGGCTGCATCGTCGAGAGGACGAACATCAGGGAGCTGGTGGCCTGGAGCCAGGGCAAGGCCACCGAGGAGACGCCCGAGCATTACAACCCCCAGGGGATGGCCGCCGATTACGTCACCATGGGCATCATCAGGACGCAGAAAGGCGACCTCCCGGAGCCCAACGTGCTCGATGACCTGTCAAGGACGGTGATGGTCGTGGGCGGCGGCATGGCGGGGCTCAGCGCGGCCCTTAACGTCTCCCGGGCGGGGTACGAGGTCGTGCTTGTCGAGAAGGAGGCCGCACTCGGCGGCTGGGGCGCGAAGCTTTATAAATCCACGCCCTCGGCGTCTCCCTTTACGGACCTCGTGGAGCCGCCCGTCTTTGCGCTGATAAAAGAGGTCGAGGCGGACGACGGGATAAAGGTGCTCACCTCGACCACCATCGATAAGACCGACGGGCAGCCCGGCCTCTTCGACGTGACGCTTAAGAGAAACGGCGGCGCCGAGACCATGCGGGTGGGCGCCTTTGTGCTTGCCGCGGGCTGGAAGCCCTACGACGCCTCGAAGCTCACCCACCTGGGCTACGGAAAGCCCGACGTTGTAACCAGCGTGGAGTTCGAGGAGATGGCCAAGAAAGGCAGGATAACCAGGCCCTCCGACGGCAAGCCCGCGCGGAAGGTGGCTTTTATACAGTGTGCCGGCTCGCGGGACGAAAACCATCTGCCCTACTGTTCGTCCTTCTGCTGCGGCGCCTCGCTCAAGCAGGCCAGGTACGTGCGCGACGCCGACCCCGACGCCGCCGCGTTCATCTTCTACAGGGACATCCGGACGCCGGGACAGCTTGAGCTTCTGTACAGGGACCTGCAGGACGACCCCGGCGTGATGCTCACCAAGGCCGACGTAAGGGGAATAAGCGACGCCCCGGGCGGCAACCTCTACGTCGAGGCCGAAAACACTCTCCTTGGGGAGAGCATAAAAGTCGAGGCCGACCTCGTGGTGCTGGCCATCGGCGTTGTTCCGGCAACGGCGGGGCCGCAGGCCTACCAGGACCAGCTCGTGGCCGAGGCGGCCAAGGGCGACGAGGCCAGGACCGCGTTCCTGGAGGGCACACCGAAGCCCGACGGGCTTTTGAACCTCACCTACCGGCAGGGCCCCGAGATACCTTCGTTTGAGGGCGGCTACGGCTTTGCCGACAGCAACTTCATCTGTTTCCAGTACGAGACCCAGAGGACGGGCATTTACACCGCCGGCTGCGTAAGGCAGCCCATGACCATGTCCGACGCGGCCAACGACGCCGCGGGCGCCGCGCTCAAGGCCGTACAGGCCCTGGAGCACGTGGCCCAGGGCATCGCCGTGCACCCGAGGGCCTGGGACGCCACCTATCCCGACCCCATGATGCAGAGGTGCACGTCCTGCAAGCGGTGCACCGACGAGTGCCCCTTCGGCGCCATCGACGAGGACGAGAAGGGCACGCCGTTTTTCAATATCAACCGGTGCCGCCGCTGCGCCACCTGCATGGGCGCCTGTCCCGAGAGGATTGTCTCCTTCAAGGACTACCACGTTGACATGGTGGGCGCCATGCTCAAGAGCGTGGAGGTGCCCGACGAGGGCCTGAGGATTATCTGCCTGGCCTGCGAAAACGACGCCTACCCGGCGCTTGACGCGGCCGCCTACCGGGGGCATAAGTTCCATCCCGCCGTGCGGTTCATACCGGTCAGGTGCCTGGGTTCGACGAACCTCGTCTGGGTCGCCGACGCCTTCTCGCGCGGCGTGGACGGCCTGCTGCTCCTGGGCTGCAAGTTCGGCGAGAACTACCAGTGCCATTTCGTAAAGGGCTCGGAGCTTGCCAGCTACCGCTTCAGCAAGGTGCAGGAAACCCTCGACCGGCTCCAGCTCGAGGCCGATCGCTGCCAGATGCTGCAGGTGGCCATAAACGAATACGACCAGGTGCCGGACATGATTGGCGAGTTCGTCAGGAAGATAGAAGACGAGTTCGGCCCGAACCCCTTCAAGGGCTTCTAAGGCATATAAGGATAGGAGGTTATATAAATGAGCGAGAAGGTAATAAGTCCTGACCTGAATTTTGTCAACAGCGTTATGAAATCGGGCGGGAGCGACCTGAAGAAGTGCTACCAGTGCGCCACCTGCACCGTGGTCTGCAACGTCACGCCTGATGAGAAACCCTTCCCGAGGAAGGAAATGGTGCAGGCCCAGTGGGGGATGAAGGAGGAGCTTTTCCGAAACCCCGACATCTGGCTCTGCCACCACTGCAGCGACTGCACCGCCTACTGTCCGCGCGGGGCCAAGCCCGGCGAGGTGCTGGGGGCCATCAGGAAGATGAGCCTCGCGCACTACTCAAAGCCCGGGTTCATGGCCAGGGTGGTCAACGACCCCAAGTGGCTGCTGCCGCTGCTGGCCGTGCCGCTGGCCATTTACGTTATAATCCTGGCGGCCATCGGGCACCTCGACTTCTCCCAGCCCTATCTCAACTCGCGCGGGGAGATGTCTTTCTCGGCTTTCCTGGACCCTACAAAGCACATCGACCCGGTGTTCATCGCAGCGGCCGCCCTGGCGGCCGTCAGCTTCGTGCTTGGCGTAATCGGCTACTGGCGCGACATGTCCAGTGCGGCCAAGCCGGGCGGCGGGGTCGTGGGGGCGCTTATACCGACTATCTTTGAGATATTGGGCCACGGCAGGTTCCGCAAGTGCGACGTAACCCACGGGCGCTCGACTTCGCATCTCCTGGTCCTGTTCAGCTTCATCGGGCTGGCCGTCACCACCACAATCGCCATCGTCTATCTCTACGGTATGCACTGGTATTCGCCGTATCCGCTTTTGAACCCCGTGAAGATACTGGGCAACGCCAGCGCCGTAGTCCTCCTTGCGGGCATCGGGCTGGTAATCATCAACCGCTTCGGCAACGCCGGCAAGGCGGGACTCGGAAGCTACTACGACTGGCTCTTCATAGGGGTGGTGGCGGCCATAGCGGTTACAGGGACTCTGGCGGAGCTGACGCGGCTTGCCGAGATGCCCGGCCTGGCCTATCCGATATATCTTCTGCATCTGGTGTCCGTGTTCTTCCTTTTCGCCTACGCCCCGTTTTCGAAGATGGCCCACATGGTCTACAGGACCACGGCCATGGTATATGCGAAGGCCGCGGGAAGGGACTAAGGCATGAAAATCAAGGACCTCGTAAAGAGCAAGGGGTTTGAGGTCATCGCCGTTGACAGCGGCACCCCTCTGGGTGAGGCCATCAAGAAAATGGTGGACCGCAACATAGGCGCGCTCCTCATAGTGGAGGACGGAAACACCGTGGGGATGTTCACCGAGCGTGACGTCCTTAAAAGCTGGGTGTCCGGCAAGGATTTCAAGAGCACTCCCGTAAAGGAGGCGATGACCAGGGACCTGGTCATCGCGGAGCTTGAGGACGAGCTGGACTACGCCATGTCAATCATGATACAGAAGGGAGTGCGGCACCTGCCGGTGCTGGACCAGGGCAGGCTCGTGAGCGTGCTCTCCATCAGGGACGTGGTCAAGGCGCAGGTCAGCAACCTTGTGGCCGAGGTCCACTACCTTAAGGATTTCATATCCGATATCGGGTAAGAGTCAAGGGGAAGTCCGGGGTAACAGTATGACGGATGAAAACTTAACAAAGGAGGAGGATTAATGAGCGGTATTATCTTGTTCGCCTTAATCTGCGGTGTGGTCGGCGTTGCATACGCCCTGTACACCGCGGGGTGGGTATCCAAGCAGGACCCCGGAAGCGAGCGCATGCAGGAGATATCCGGTGCGATTGCGGAGGGCGCCAAGGCTTTTCTGGCGCGTGAGTACAGGACGGTGGCTTTCGCGGGCATAGTCGTCCTGATTCTTATAGTTACCTTCAATCTGGGCACGTGGACGGCCGTCGGCTTCTTTATCGGCGCATGCGGCTCCGCCCTTACCGGCTACATAGGCATGATGGTCACGGTGAGGGCCAACGTGCGTACCGCCCAGGCCGCCCACAAGGGCATACAGTCCGCCCTTTCGGTCGCCTTCAAGGGCGGCTCGGTGACCGGCATCATGGTCGTGGGCCTTGGGATCATCGGTCTGGCGGGCTATTACTTCGTCGCCAAGTCCTTTGCCGGTGAAGAGATGTTCCACGCCCTCATCGGGCTCGGTTTCGGCTGCTCCCTGATGAGCGTGTTCGCGCGTATCGCGGGCGGCATCTACACCAAGGCCGCCGACGTGGGCGCGGACATCGTCGGGAAGGTCGAGGCGGGCATCCCCGAGGACGACCCGAGGAACCCGGCGGTTATAGCAGACAACGTGGGCGACAACGTCGGCGACTGCGCCGGAATGGCCGCCGACCTCTACGAGACCTACACGGTCACCCTGGTGGCCGCCATGCTCCTTGCCAAGACGGTCTTCGGGGCGGAAAGCCCCTGGGTCGAGTTCCCCCTGCTTCTGGGCGGCGTCTCGATTGTCGCCTCGGTTATCGGCACGTTCTTCGTCAGGCTGGGCGGAAGCCAGTATATCATGGGCGCCCTTTACAAGGGGCTCGCGGTATCGGGCATACTGGCGGCTGCGGCGTTTTACTTTGTCTCGTACAAGTTCCTCCAGATACCTGACGTGTTGAACTATACGGTCATGGAAAACGGCATGGAAGTCGTGAAGACCTGGAACATCAACGCGATGGGCGTCTTCGGCATGGCCGTGATAGGCCTTGCGCTTACCGGCCTTATCGTGATGATTACGGAGTACTTTACATCGACCTCCTGGGCGCCGGTCAAGCATATAGCGGCGGCCAGCCAGACGGGCTCCGGCACGAACGTCATCGCAGGCCTTGCGGTGAGCATGAAGGCCACCGGCATGCCGGTCATTATCATCGTCGCCGCGATACTGGGCGCTTACTCCCTGGGCGGGGGCTTCGCGGGCAACCCCGGCGGCGGCATCTTCGCCATCGCCCTTTCGGCGGTCTCGATGCTCTCGATGACGGGCATAGTCGTGGCAATCGACTCGTACGGGCCGATTACGGACAACGCCGGCGGCATTGCCGAGATGGCTGATCTTCCCGAGGAAATCCGCAACATCACCGACCCCCTGGACGCGGTGGGCAACACCACCAAGGCGGTCACCAAGGGTTACGCAATCGGCTCGGCGGCCCTTGCCGCTCTTGTTCTCTTTGCCGAGTACTCCAGGTCTTTTGGCGAGGTGCTGGCCTTTGACCTCTCAAACCCGAAGGTCCTGGCCGGCCTCTTCATCGGCGGCCTCCTGCCGTATTACTTCGGCGCGCTCCTTATGGAGGCCGTCGGAAAGGCCGCGGGCGGCGTGGTCGAGGAAGTGAGGCGCCAGTTCCGCGAGATACCGGGCATCATGGAAGGCACCGGAAGGCCCGAGTACGGCAAGTGCGTTGACATCGTCACCAAGAGCGCCATCAGGCAGATGATGGTGCCGGCCCTCATCCCCGTTGTGGTGCCGATTCTCGTCGGCGTGTTCATCGGCAGGGAGGCCCTGGGCGGAGTGCTCATCGGCAGCATCGTCACCGGGCTTTTCCAGGCCATCGCAATGACCTCGGGCGGCGGCGCATGGGACAACGCCAAGAAATACATCGAGGACGGCATTTACGGCGGCAAGGGCTCCGACGCCCACAAGGCCGCGGTTACGGGCGATACGGTCGGCGACCCCTACAAGGACACCGCGGGTCCGGCCATAAACCCGATGATAAAGGTCATCAACATCGTCGCGCTCCTGATAGTGCCGCTTATCTGAAGGCGGCTTATAACGCGGCCCTTCAAAGGCCGTCCCGGGCGACCGGGACGGCCTTTTTTGATTTACCGCGCGGTGCGCCGTTGAACTCCGGCGGAAAAAAGGTTGTCCCGCCAAAATGATAATGTCCGGCGAAAAAAAGGTTTTTAACCCGCAAAAGTGTTATAGTACCTTGTAAAAAACAATCCGCCGGAGGGCATATGAGGAGGATAGCGTTTGCGCCGGCCTTTGCTCTGGCCGTTGCCCTGCTTTTCTGGGGCTGCCGGGATGACGGGTTGATAAACGAAATGGCCATGCTGGACAGGGCCTATGTCCCCGCCCTCGTGCTCACCGCCTCGGACGACGAAACGGGAGACGCGGTGATGGCGGTAAAAAACTTCAAGCTGGAGTGGCTTATCTTCAAGGCCCGGGTGCTCAGCGCCCGCAAGGACTGGGGCGGCGCCCTGGGGGAGGTGGAGGGCCTGGTCATGCGGGCCGACGGAGATATTAACGCGGGCGACGGCGGGGGGGCGCACGAGGCCCTTAAAGGCGTGCGGCAAGTGATGCTCCGGAGGCGGCGTGCCGCGGGAATCGAGTATTTTCCCGACTATCTGACGGATTTCCACGGGGTAATGGAGGAAATACTCGTTGCCGTAGAAGGCAAGGCCCCCGGCTCTTTCGGCGAGGCTGACTTAAGAAGGCTCAGGCGGGACCTCCATCGTGCGGCGCACCGTTGGGAGAAGGTCAGGACGGCAGGGTTCGACAAAAGGGTTTTCGGCCTCGGGGCGGCAGAGGAGAGAGAGTTCAAGAGGCGCGTGGAGGAGGAAAGCGCGGCCCTCGAAGCCCTCCGGGCGGCCCTCAAGCGCGGTGACGAGGCCGGCATAATAGAGGCCGCGGGGGGGCTTGCGCCCCCGTTTCTAAACGCCTTCAAGCTCTTCGGCGATTTCAGCCGTGTAAAAATAAAATAGGCGGCATCCCCCGGGCCGTGACGAAAAAGGTTGAAATCACATACGGCATATAAGGTATTATATTATAATTTAAGGCGAATGCAGGGACAACGTGAGAGAAAACCATTGCAGGGGATGCGGGTGCGCTTGCCCGCTGCCCTGGGAGGATAGGGCGGCGAGGGGCGGCCCACAGGGTTTTCTCCTGCGAGAGGCGGGGCAATGGAAGGCGGGATGACCGAAGAAAAGGCTCAGGTTTCAGGCGGCAACGGCGGTGCGGAGAGGGAGTGCCAGGTCTGGGCGATAGGCGGCGGCAAGGGCGGCACCGGAAAGAGCTTCGTCACATCGAGCCTCGGCATATCCCTGGCCTCCAGGGGCAAGCGGGTGGTCCTTCTCGACGCCGACCTGGGCGGCGCGAACCTCCACTCCTTCCTCGGCGTCAAGAGGCCGAAGAAGACCCTCACCGATTTTTTCGAGCGCCATGTGCCCCTCCACAAACTCGTGGTCGAAAGCGGCATACCGGGCCTGGGGCTTATCTCGGGCGACCTGCACACCCTTGACTCGGATAACGTAAAGTACACCCAGAAGCTCAAGCTCTTCAGGCACATACACGCCCTTAATGCCGACTACATCCTCATAGACCTGGGCGCCGGCTCGCATAACAACACCCTGGACACCTTCCTCCTGGCCGACAGGAAGCTGGTGGTGATAGTGCCCGTCAAGACCTCCATCGAGAACATGTACCACTTTGTAAAGAACGTTTTCTTCCGCAAGCTCAAGATGTCCTTCGGCAGGTCCGGCATGAAGGACCAGGTGATGGAGGCGTGGCGCAACAGGGCGGCGCACGGCATAAACAACCTGAGGGAGCTTATCGACTACCTGAGGAGCAGGTCCCCGGGGATGGGCGATTTCTTCCAGAAGGAGCTCAAGGGCTTTAAGGTCAATATAGTCCTCAACCAGGTGAAGAGCCACAGGGACGTGCCGATAGGAAGCTCGGTCAAGAGCATATTCAAAAAGTACCTGGGCGTCCCCGCCCTCTTTGCCGGTTATGTGGAGCACGACGAAAGCATTTTACGCTGCATAAACGCGGGCAAGCCTTTCCTGAAGACCTACCCCATGTCGCACTGCGCCATGGAAATAGAAAGGCTGACCGAAAACGTCCTTTCCGGCCGAGAGGTGAAAATATTAAAGCAAGATGACGTCAGAAGAAAATTATAGAGAATATTACGATGTCCTGGAGTTGTCCCCCGGGGCCTCCCCCGCCGAGGTCAGGGAGGCGTATGTCCACCTGCGGGAGCTTTACTCCTCCGAGTCCTTCGTCATGTCCCCGCTGGATGACGAGCTTTCGGCGGAGTGGAAAGACGAGGTGGTCGGGAGGATAGAGGAGGCTTACAGTAAACTCAGCGAGCTTTTCCAAAAAACGGCCCCCTCCGGGAGTAAAAAGCAGCATGCCCATTTCGGCGCCCTGAAGGAGGAGGTTAAAAGCATAAGGATATTTAACGGGGGGGCGCTCAGGCATCTCAGGGAGAAGCTCGGCGTGGAACTGCACGAGCTTGCCAGGGCCACGAAGATAAGCAAGTACTACCTGGAAAAAATAGAAGAAGAAGACTTCGCCGTCCTCCCGGAAAGGGTTTATCTCAGGGGGTATATAATAAACTACGCCAAGCAGCTTTCCCTCGACCCCGACAGGGTGGCCGGCGACTACATGTCCCTCCACAGCGCCTGGGAGAAGAGCACAAAGGGGACATAAAACGCGCGGCGCCCGCGCGGCGCGGTTTTCTCGCCCCTCCCGGCGTGTGGTTTTCGGCCCCGTAATGGTATCATACCCGGGTGGACAAACTTGTAATCGACGGCGGGCGGAGGCTTTATGGAGAGGTGCTGATAAGCGGGGCGAAAAACGCCGCGCTTCCCGCCATGGCGGCCTCTCTGCTCTCGGCGGGCCGCTCAAGGCTTGCGAGGGTCCCCGACCTCATGGACGTAAGGACCATGGGGCGGCTCCTTGAACACCTCGGCGCCGGGTATACGTACTCCGCCGGCGTTTCCGAGATTGACACCCAAGAGGCGGAGGGCCACGAGGCCCCCTACGAGCTGGTAAAGACCATGCGCGCCTCGGTGCTCGTGCTCGGCCCCCTCGTGGCGCGCCATGGGCGGGCAAGGGTCTCCCTGCCGGGCGGCTGCGCCATAGGCGAGCGGCCCATAGACCTGCACGTTATGGGCCTTCGGAAGCTGGGGGCCAGAATAGAGCTCGAAGACGGCTATGTCCTTGCCAGGGCCAAAAGGCTCAGGGGGGCGCGGATTTATCTTGACATCCCCACCGTGACGGGCACGGAAAACCTCATGATGGCGGCATCCCTGGCCAGGGGCACGACGGTGATAGAAAACGCCGCAAGGGAGCCCGAGGTGGTCTGCCTGGCCGAGCTTCTCGGTCGAATGGGCGCCCGGATAAGCGGCGCGGGAAGCGGTGTCATGGAAATAGAGGGGGTCGAGGAACTCGCCCCCTTTGATTTCGAGGTCATACCGGACCGGATAGAGTGCGGCACGTTCATGGCGGCCGCCGCCATAACGGGCGGGGAGGTCGCCATAAAGGGCGCCGAGCCCCGCCATCTGGAGGCGTTGACCCTCAAGCTCGGGCAGACCGGCGTCTCGGTTGAGCAGACGCCCGAGGGCCTTACGGTCAGGGGGGAGGGGAGGCTCAAGGCGGACGACCTGAGGACCATGCCCTACCCGGGCTTTCCAACGGACATGCAGGCCCAGTTCATGGCCATGATGGCCGTGGCCAGGGGCGCCAGCGTCATACACGAGAGGATTTTCGAGAACAGGTTCATGCACGTGGCCGAACTCAGGAGGATGGGCGCCGACATAAGCCTCGAAGGGGGCGTGGCTACCGTGCGGGGGGTCAAAGAGCTAAAGGGGGCGGAGGTCATGGCCACCGACTTGAGGGCCAGCGCCTCACTTGTGGTCGCGGCGCTTGCCGCCAGGGGCGAGACCACCATACACCGCATCTACCACCTGGACAGGGGCTATGACAGGATTGAGCAGAAACTCGGCAGCCTCGGCGCCTCGGTGCGGAGGCTGCGCAGCTCCGCTTGAGCCTGTCGAAGAATGAATTTCTTGTCCCCCCTTTCCTAAAGGGGGGCGGGGGGGATTATTTCCTTGAATCCTCGAATCCTGCCGCGCTGCCGCTCTGATAATTCTGAAACGGCGTCTCCGGCTCGTCATTCCCGCGCCTCTCACTCTCGTCATTCCCGCGCAGGCGGGAATCCATGTTTTAAAGCCTCAAACCCTGCCGCCCTTTAATCATCCTGAGCCTGTCGAAGGACGCTCTTTTTTTATATATGCTCATCGAGCACAGCAGTCATTGTGTCATTCCCGCGAAGGCGGGAATCCAGACGCAAAAACACTGGATTCCCCGGTCAAGCCGGGGAATGACGTGGATAGTATTTGGGGTTCTTTTAAGGTCAACCGGACGCTCTTTTTTTATATGTTCAAAGCCTTTCCTTTAAATCATTCGCAACCCCCTGATTTTTCGGAACATTCCGGCCTGTCCCGGCGTTCAAAGAGTGTTCAAGGCCGCCCGGCTTTTCTCCCCCCTTTAGCAAAGGGGGGGCGGGGGGGTTATATCCTTTTTCTGTCGCTCTGTCGAATCATCCTGAGCTTGTCGAAGGACGCCCGTCCATGTCAAAGAACTCTCCGCAGTAAATTGTAATTCCTTTGCGCGGAACTCGTCCATGTGAACCGGTTCACTTTGTCGTGTTCACTGGCCGGAACTCGCCGGGGGAGATATCCGGTTGATTTTATGCACCATGAGTGTGGATTTTACGAGGCATTTCTGTTAAATTATGACAGTTTTGTGCTTGCGATAAATAATATAAAAGTTCGTGAAAAATTGGAGTGGGGAAGATATGTGTCCCCACTTTCCGATAAAGACACGCCACCCTTCGATTGGTATTCTTTCAAACACAGGTTTGGCAGCGAACTCGCCACCAAGATATTCTCATTATTCAATTTATCAAAAGGGGATATAGTTTTAGACCCGTTTTGTGGAGGTGGCACGACACTAATAAAAGCCAAGTTGGATGGCTATGATTCTTTCGGTCTGGATATTTCACCTTTTTCTGTATTTCTCACGAATGCTTTAACAAAAAGGTATAATCCCAATAAACTGCTTTATATCCTAAATGAAATATCGCACGACATTGACCCGCACATTGAAATTCCTGACGTTGCAATTCTTGATAAATCCTTTTCTGTCCGGACTTTAAAATACCTTTATTCCTTGAGAGATTCAATTAACACTCTACGTTCACCTTACAGAGACTTTTTCCTTCTTTCTCTCTTTAGCATCCTAAATAGTGTCAGCAAAGCAAAAAAGGCAGGCGGTTTCTTGCGGATAACTGAACAAAGAAAGCTCTCCTGGAATATCGCAAGGTCGATGTTCATCGATACCGCGAAAAGATATATTAATGATGTAAAGGCGTATAGATTTTCAGATTCTTTTGCCATTGCGATGGTGGGCGATGCCAGGAATTACCCGGCCAGGATTAAAAACACAAAATTCGATGCAATATTGACTTCGCCGCCTTATCCAAACAGGCATGACTATACCCGAATATATGAATTAGAGCTACTCGTTGGTTTTATTGATAATAACCAATCTCTCAAGTTGCTCAGGTACGATACCCTGAGGTCGCACGTAGAAGCTAAAGAAAAGTACGAAGTCGTTGATTTTGTTGTCCCGCCTTTATTAGAGGAAAAAGTAGAAGAGTTGTCGAAACGGGAGTTAAATAACAAAAGGATTATCGCAACACTTCTTGGTTATTTTACGGACATGTATTTATGTTTAAAAGAAATGGCAAGCGTGTTAAAAGATGGCGGGTATGTTGGGTTAGTAGTCAGTAATGTACGCTTTGCCGGTGTAATGATACCAGTAGATGAATTATTGGCTGAAATAGGAAAAAAGGTTGGATTAACCGTTAATAATATCTATGTGCTTCGCTATAGGGGGAACAGTTCGCAGCAGATGTTGAGGCATAGAAGAGAACCAACACGGGAAAGTTTGATAGTCTGGCAGAAATGAAAAGAATTGTTTATATCATAGGAGCCGGTGCAACACAAGCTGAAGCTGCACACGCTGGTCAACAAATTAACCTCCTAATGAAAAATAATGTATTAGGCTTAGGAGTGTCGGAAAGAGTCTTAAATAACGCTAAGAAAGGGAAAAAGCTCATAAGGAGAATATTGGACATTGAAGAAGAAACCGATATTGAAAAGTTAATTACGCTGCTGACGGCAACCGGCACGAAGCAAAACATTGAATATGCCGAAATATTAAGGGAAAACTACTATACTGAAATAGTAAAGAGCATTAACGAGGCAGGCATATTGTGGAATCCTGAACTTGCGATATCGCTATTACAAATGCATTCAAATAAAAAATTCTCAGGCAAAGAAACATTAAGGGGTATTATTAGCCTGAACCATGACAACCTTTTCCAGGAAGCATCACAAACTGTTCACCCGTGTTTTAACCTTGGTTTCGAATTTACTTCGGATGACTACATTTGTGGGAATATTGAACAGGCACCTTTTCTTATACAACTGCATGGTTCTTTCAGCTGGAGACGACGTAAATCTATTCATGTTATGAAAATAGAACCTCAGAGCACGTATGATGCAAGCATGACTTGGATTCCTCCAAGCATCTTAAAAGAGACTAAAGATTATCCCTTTAACAAATTAACAGGACTTTCCTATGAACTACTTGCTGATTGTGACATATTAAGGATCGTGGGTTGCTCCTTGAGTCAGAACGATTGGAATCTAATTTCTTTGATATTTAACGCCCAAAATGCACAATATAATGTTTTAAATAAGTGTTTTAAAATTGAACTTATTATGGACATTGAAAATTTCGACTCCTTTAAGAAAGAAATATCCTATTTGAAAAATGTTACCCCTATCTATCAATTGAAAGATGGCGATTTTTCAGACTACAATAAACCGAAAGAAGAACGGGAAGGGTCGGAGTTAGATAATCCATTCGAGTTTTGGCTTAGGACAAAAGTAAAATTCCATATAAGCGAAGGGCAGTTTGATATGGAAACCACTGAAAATCCTTTGAGACAACTTATAGGAAGGTAAAATGCAAATAAAAAGACGAATTGAGCAATGGACAATCGAATACGTCTTCAATAATAGAGACAATTTTTCCCAAGCGGATTACCAACGAAATCCAAGATTATGGAAAATAACTGATAAACATCGACTCATTGATTCGATATTGACAGACATCGACATTCCTAAAATGTACTTAAATGAAACCGCAAAGGATCAATATGAAATCGTTGATGGACAGCAACGTTTATATGCCATTTGGGAATTTATTGACAATGATTATAAGTTTGGAAGCAAAGATCTAAAGGAATTAGATGGCAAAACCTTCGATGCATTCCCTAAAGAATATAGAGATAAAATTCTTAATTATGAATTGCAGTTTACAGTTATTAAAAATGCAAGCGACGAATACCTCAGAACGCTTTTTCTCAGATTACAGCTTGGTCTTCTTTTAGTGGCTGGGGAAAAGCTCAAAGCGGAATCCGGGGCAATGAGAGATTTTATTTTTGATAGAATGGTTAAGCATCCATTCATCAATAAAGTAAACATTCCAAATCGAAGATATGCAAAACAGGCTTTGAGTGCCCAAATCTGCATAAATTCTTTCCGCAGGGTGCAATTGAAAACATTTTCTAGTACACGATATGACGACTTATATTATTTCTTTAGAGAGTATAGGGAAGTTGCAGGAGATGAAAAAAAGTTCTTTGAAGAAAGGTGTGACCATATTATAAGTGTGCTTGATATATTAGAGCGTCATTTCAAAGATGAAGCCAAGCATCTTCGGAACAGGTCTTTCATATTATCAGTTTATCTATTTGTTGAAAGCCTTTATGAAGAAGACGAAAAAGTATTAATTAGGGTAATGCCCCTAATAGTTGATTTTGCTAATCAACTATTAAAACGTTTAAAAGAGGAAGCAAAATTGGGAATACATCGCAAGAATGAGGAATTGTATAGATTTGAGTCTTATCTTAGCAATGCCCCGGGCGAAAAATATCAAATCGAAAATCGAGATAATAAACTATCGGAGTTGTTTGAATATTTTCTTAAAAATAAGGGAAAGATAAAAGGTGATTTGGAAAAATAAAGTGCCCTAGTCGAGAATTGTGTTGACACTTGGCCTTCCGGTCGCCCGCTGCCTAAGCCGCTTCTTCCATCACCTCCTCATCATAAATGAACTGCCCCGCCTCTAATTGAAACATCCCCCCGTTATGCCCCATACTTTAGGTAATGGCTAAGACGAAAAAAAGTGGAGAAATCTCCTCAAGGCTCCCCTCCGTGCCGAAAAAGCCGGGCGTCTATATCTTAAAGGCCGCCGGGGAGAAAATCCTCTACGTGGGCAAGGCCAAGGACCTCAGGGCGCGGATGGGTTCCTATTTCCGCAAATCCGCCGGGCTCGACGCGAGGAAGGCCGCCATGGTAAGCGGCGTAAAGGACTTTTCCTATATCGTCACGGACAACGAGCTTGAGGCCCTGGCCCTCGAGGCCAACCTCATAAAGCGCCACAGGCCCCGCTTTAACGTCATACTCAGGGACGACAAGAACTACCCCTACCTCCGTCTCACGGTAAAAGAACAGTGGCCGAGGCTTGAGGTCGTCCGCCGCGTGGCAAGGGACGGCGCAATGTACTTCGGCCCCTACGTGCCGTCTGCCGGCATGCGTGAGGCCCTGGACTTCATCAGGCGGCACTTCGGCGTAAGGACGTGCAAGTACAGGCTGGACAAGCCCATGAGGCCCTGCATTCAGCACCAGATGGGCCGCTGCCCCGCG
Source organism: uncultured bacterium (assembly GCA_965372535.1). GTDB lineage: Bacteria > Nitrospirota > Thermodesulfovibrionia > Thermodesulfovibrionales > JdFR-86 > CBDVCR01. The sequence goes on from CBDVCR010000019.1 coordinate 22,781, forward strand.
CCGTGTGACGGGCGCATGGGGCGGGAGGAGTACATGCGGGCCGTGGACGAGGCCGTGCTGTTCCTCAAAGGGAAAAGGGGCGAACTGCTTGAGGACCTCGAAGGAAAGATGCAGGGGTTTTCAGGCGAACTCAGGTTCGAGGAGGCCGCGAGGGTGCGGGACCGCATCGCGGCGCTCAAGAGGGTGTGGGAGACCCAGAAGGTCATCTCGCCGGAACTCGGCGACATGGACGTGCTCGGCATCCACGGCGAGGGACGCGACGCCGTGCTACAGGTTTTTCTCGTAAGGGGCGGCATCATGGTGGGGGCCAGGGACTTTTATCTGAGGGGCGTGCTGGACATGCCCGAGGGGGAACTCCTCCATGACTTCATCCTCAATTTCTACTCCGGCGCCGTGGTCCCGCCGGAGGGCATCGCCGTCTGGACCGAGCCGGCGGATGCGGCCAATCTTGCGGACTGGCTCAGGCAGAGGCGGGGCGGCAGGGTGAGGATATTCGTGCCAAGGCGGGGAAAGAGGCTCGCCCTCTTGCGCCTTGCGCGGAAAAACGCCCGCCACCTGTACGAGGGCAGGCGGGCCAAAGGGTTCGGCCCCACCATGGAGGAACTCAGGGAAAGGCTCGACCTGCGCGAGACCCCCGGCACTATCGGGGCATTCGACATCTCCACGCTTTCGGGGAGCGAGTCCGTGGGGGCCTTCGTCTGCTGGGAGGACGGGGAGTTCAGGAAGGACCTCTACCGCCACATGAGGATAAAGGGCGTAAGGGGCATCGACGACTACGCCATGATGAAGGAGGCTGTAAGAAGGGTCTTTGACGGCATGGAGCCGCCGGACCTCGTGGTGATTGACGGCGGGAGGGCGCACCTTGAGGCGGCGGTGAGCGCCGCAAGGGGCCTCAGGGAGCCGCCCGAGATGGTGGCTGTTGCCAAAAAGCCCGACAGGGCCTTTACGTATTTCGCCCCCGAGCCCCTGGACCTCGAGGACGCAAGGCCCTCCTCGCTCCTGCTTAAAAGGATACGGGACGAGGTCCACCGCTTCGCCGTGCGCTTACACAGGAAACTCAGGGACAGGAGGCTCATGGAGTCCCCCCTCGATGGCGTGCCCGGCGTGGGGAAGAAGAGGCGGCTTGAGCTTTTGAAGCATTTCGGCAGCCTCGAGGCGGTAAAGAGCGCCGGAGTGGAGGAAATCGCCTCTGTGCCCGGCATGAACAGGAAAGTCGCCGGGGCGGTCAGGGAGGCGCTCTCTAAACCCCGGTGATGGATGCCGGTTGTTTTATGCATGGGCCGGTAAGCCATAATATAAGGGTCATGGAACCTGAAGTTAAACGCGGGCCGAGGTGCCCTGTCTGCGGCTCGGAGGCCTTCGAGAGGATTTATTCCGGCCTCGAAAGAAACGGGCGGGCCTATGGCGTATATTACTGCCCCGGCTGCCGGACGGCCGTGACCCATCCTTTTCCCGACACCGCGGAACTGGACGGGCTGTATTCGGCGGATACGTACAGGGCGCATGACAGGCGTTTCGTTTTCCCGGTGGAGTGGGCTGTCCGGTGTTTCAGGCAGCGCCGCATCAGGTGCGTCGAGAAGTTCGCCCGGCGGGGGCGCATTCTCGATATCGGCTGCGCCAGGGGGTACTTCCTCTCAACGGCCAGGGAGTTGGGGTGGGAAGCGTTCGGGCTCGAATATAACGACGAGACCGCCTCGCAGGCCCGGGACGTCCTGGGGTTCGACGTGCGGACGGGGGGGCTGGAGGAGGCGGGCTTTGAAGACGGATATTTCGACGCCATTACAATATGGCACGTGCTCGAGCACCTGCCGGACCCCGTGAAAACGCTGCAGGAATGTTGGCGGGCCTTAAAGCCCGGCGGCCTCCTGGCGGTGGCGGTTCCCAATTTCGAGAGCCTCCAGTCCTCAATATCGCGGGAGCACTGGTTCCACCTGGACGTGCCGTACCACATGCACCATTTTTCGCTTGCCGCCCTTAAGGGGCTGCTTAAGGGCCGCTCCTTCGAGGTGCTCAGGGTCGGGCAGTTCTCCCTTGAGTTCAACCCCTTCGGGTTCCTGCAGAGTTTTTACAATATGGCGGGCATGCGGCATAACTACCTTTATGATATAGCAAAGAGCGGGGAGCTTAGGGGGAGGCCCGCCTCTCCCTGTTACAGGGATATTCTGCTCATGGCGCTGTCGATGCCGGTTGTGCTTCCCGTTTCGGCCGCGCTTTCGGTTTTCGAGGCGGCCGTTGGCCGGGGCGGGACCGTCGAGGTATACGCAAGGAAAGGGGAGAGATGATACACGGGAAGAAACTCGTTGTCGTGATGCCCGCCTATAACGCCGAAAAAACACTGAGGGACACGTATGGCGACATCCCCCACGAGTACGTCGACGAGGTTATACTGGTGGACGACGCAAGCTCCGACAGGACGGCCGGCACGGCCGGCGACCTCGGAATCCGTACCATTGTGCACCGCGAAAACCGGGGGTACGGCGGCAACCAGAAGACGTGCTACCGGGAGGCCCTCAGGCTTGGGGCCGACGTGGTGGTGATGCTCCACCCGGACTACCAGTATACGCCGAAGCTCATAGTGGCAATGGCGTCCATGGTGACCTCCGGGCATTTCGACGTGGTCCTGGGCTCGCGGATTCTTACGGGAGGGGCGCTCAAAGGCGGCATGCCCCTCTATAAATATATCGCAAACAGGTTTCTTACCCTTGCGCAGAACGTCCTGCTGAACATGAAGCTCTCGGAGTACCACACCGGCTACCGGGCCTTCTCCCGCCGTGTTCTGGAGTCGCTGCCGCTTGAGGAGAACTCCGACGATTTCGTATTCGACAACCAGATGCTCGTCCAGGCCGCGTACTTCGGGTTTTCCATCGGCGAGGTCTCGTGCCCGACCAGGTATTTCGAGGACGCCTCCTCCATTAATTTCCGCCGCGGCGTGAAGTACGGGCTGGGGGTGCTTGCGGCATCCGTCGGGTACCGGCTCCATAAGTGGGGCGTCCTCAAGAGCAGGATATTCTCATCCAGGGGGGCGAGGCTCTCGTCTGATATATAGGACATTGCACGGGCACTGTGGGAAAAGAGAGCAAAAGATATGAAAATACAAAGTATTCCGAAGAATATTCTGTTTTTATTTTATATGCTTATCGGGTTGACCTCACCAGAACCCTTAATACCATGTACGTCA
>CBDVCR010000020.1:0-25709 GCA_965372535.1 uncultured bacterium
TCGGTCTGCCACGCCCGCAATACACCTTCATTATACAAGGGTGAGTACAGCCGGAGATTCCATGAGCTTTTCCCGGGTACAAAACGTCCCTTAAAATAAAAAATAGAATACTCTTCGGTATACTTTAGTGCTCATGCAATGTCCGGGCTAAAACGACAGCTTGGGCGCGCAAGAGTTAACCGGGGAGTGACCGCACCGGAAGCCGATTAACTTTAAAATTCCCGCGGAACCGGGGCGGCGAGCTGTTTTTTATTTGCCGGAGCGTGGCAGGGTTATGAGGAAACGGGTTTCCTTGCCCGGCCTGCTCGTACACGAGATGGAGCCGCCTATGGCGCTGATTATGTTGAACGCGGCATAGAGTCCAAGGCCCGGCCTTCCGGATTTGGTGGTAAAAAGCGGCTCGAAAATCAACGGGAGGTTTTCTTTTTTTATGCCCTCGCCGTTGTCGGAAACCGCTATTGAGACTCCGTCGTCCGAGGACCAGCCCTTGATGCTTATCTCATTCGCCCCGGCCTCCACGCTGTTTTGCAGTATGCTCGACAGCACAATATCAAGCCCTCGCCTGTTTGTCCTTATGTCGGAGGGGCCACGGAATTTTACGTTTATCTTCGCGGCGCTTTTTTTGTTCAAAAGAAAAAAGGTCTTCACGGCATTATTAAGCTCTTTTTCCATATCGACGTGTTCGATAGGTCCGGAGGCATGATGCGAGGAATCCACAAGCCCCTGCAGGATGTCCTTTGCCTTCCTGACCCCGTCCTCTATTTTTTCATGCATGGACAGGGCCTTCTTGTCGGTGGACGAGCTTTTGAGGATGAAAGTATAGTTGAGCACCGCCGTAAGAAGATTGTTTATTTTATGGGAAAGTTTTTCCGAAAGCCTTATGAGGGCATTAATCTTTTCGAACTCGACAATATCGGTTCCGCCTTGTTCATTCCCGTGGGCGACCCTGGTCGGCTTGCCCCTTTCAGCGTCCCTCTTCATATTCCAGACACATTCTTTTTCATATGTCCGACAGTCCGAATTTCTTGAGCTTGCTGTAAAGGCTCGACCTGGGAATCCCCAGCAGCTTCGCGGCGCGGTATTTATTGCCGCCGGAGTCCTTGATGGCCTTTAAAAGCAGTTCCTTCTCCGCCTCGTCCAGCCTTGATACGGAACCGTGTCCGCCCTCCAGCGGCGGCAGGTCGTGCGGCATAACCTGGGGCGACTGCGCCATTATAAGCGCGTGCTCCATGGTGTTTTCGAGCTCTCTTATGTTGCCTGGCCATGAGTACTCCATCAGCACCTTGAGGGCTTCCTTTGAGATGCTGTTAACGGGGCTGCCCACCCTGTCGCGGTGCTTCTCTATAAAATGCATGCACAGGGCCAATATGTCGCTTTTGCGCTCCCTCAGGGGCGGGATCTTTACCTTCACGATGTTCAGCCTGTAGTACAGGTCCTCCCTGAAGTTCTTCTCCTCGACCGCCTCCTTAAGCAGGACGTTGGTGGCGGCGACAAGCCTTATATTGACCGGTATCGGTTTATGCCCCCCGACCCTCTCGACAACCGTCTCCTGAAGCGCCCTGAGTATTTTTGCCTGCGACGATACGGGGAGGTTTGTTATCTCGTCGAGGAAGAGGCTTCCCCCGCTGGCCCTCTCGAACTTTCCCTGCTTGGTGGAAACAGCCCCGGTAAACGCGCCCTTTTCATGTCCGAAGAGTTCCGACTCCACGAGGCCTTCCGGGATGGCCCCGCAGTCAACGGGCACGAAAGGCCCTTTTGACCTCCTGCTCCTCTTATGGATAAGCCTTGCCACGAGTTCCTTGCCGGTGCCCGATTCGCCTTCGATGAGCACCGTGCTGTCCGTGGGAGCCACCGTATTGATAAGCCTCAAGAGGCTCATTACGGAGGGATGTTTCCCCACTATATCCTGGTCCGTCATCCTCCGGACTTCCTCCATGAGGGTCCTTCTATCGGAAAGGGCGCCGTAAAGCTCCCCCGCCTTCATAACAAGCTGTATAAGGCGTTCGGGGTCAACAGGCTTTGTGATGAAGTCGAAGACCCCTGCCTTCATGGCCGAGACCGCCATGTCTATCGTGCCCTTGCCGGTTACCATTATCATCTGGACCTCGGGCAGGATGCCCCTGAACTCCTTGAGGAGGTCGATGCCCAGGGTGTCTGGAAGGGAGTTGTCGCAGACGATTACCGGCACGGGCTCAGCGGAGAAACGCTCCAGTGCCTCCCTGCCCGATGCCGCGGTGATTACACTGAAATCACGGGACTTGAAAATAATGGACAGCGAGTCCAGGATGTCGGGCTCGTCGTCCACCACCAGTATCGGATGCCGCAGTGCTTCCTCTCTCATGTTTACGCGCTTATTTCCGTGAGGCCCATGAGGATTGACGGAGAGCCCATGCCCCCGTAAAACCTCGGTTCGTTCCCCACTGCCTCCACCTCACCGTGCTTAACGTCCACCGAAAGGGTTTGAGAGGCGCGCCGGCCGACCTCCGCAAGCGAGGCTCCCCGGTCAAGGGCTTGTGTAAGGAGCTTGTCGGAAAATCCCCGGTCAGTCCTCATAATATGTCGCGGAAGCGGTCTCCGACTCCCACACGGTTACTGCGGAAAGATTTACTCCTTCCCTGTTTAATTTTTTCCTTAGCGAGTCGAATATCCATTTTGCTATGTTCTCGGAAGAGGGATTTTTCTCGGTAAAAGGAAACAGTTCGTTGAGGAAAGAATGGTCCAGGGAGGATACGGTCTCGTTCGCGAGCCTTTTAAGCTCATGGAAGTCAATGGCCAGGTCTATCTCGTTGAGCTTGGCGGCGACCACGTGCACATTCACTTTCCAGTTATGGCCGTGCATCTTTTCGCACTTGCCCCTGTAGCCCCTCAGCTGGTGCGCCGCGGAAAAACTCGTCTCGACCGTCAGTTCGTACAAGGCTCCCCTTTCTTAGCTCGTTTTCTTGAAAACGGCTATGTACGGAAGGTTCCGGTACTTGTTGTCGTAATCGAGCCCGTAGCCCACAACGAACACGTTTGGGATGTCGAAACCGAGGTAGTCGATGGGGACGTCCACGGCCCTCCTCTCCTTCTTGTTGAGAAGGCCGCATATTCTAAGGCTCCGGGAGCCTTTCTCCAATAATCTTTCGCGTACATAGTTAAGCGTTACGCCCGTATCGATTATGTCTTCCACGAGGAGGACGTCCCTGCCCTTTACGCTCTCCCTCGCGTCGCAATGTACCACCACCTCGCCTGTGGTGTCGGATTTCAGATAGCTTGAGACGGTTATGAAATCTATGGTAAGCGGGGTGGTTATGTGCCTTACGAGGTCGGATGCGAACATGAAAGCCCCTTTCAGAAGGGCGACGACCAGCAAGTCCTTCCCCTCATAATCGGCCGAAATCCTCCGGGCGAGCTCCCTGACCTTGTCCTGTATCTGGTTTACGGTAAAAAGCGGTTTTCCGGTTACCAAAGACGATCCTCCTCAATTGTTATCATACATTCCTATGGCATCAAACTCAAGGCCGGATTAATTATACACAATTCCGCCTCGAAAACCTCCCGAAGCGGTTATTCAAGAGGCGGGTTCACTATATGCGAATCCACAAACTCATAGCCCTTGACCGTTACTCTTCTTCCCCTGACCTCAAGCCTGCCCTCCGCGAAAAGCTTGACAGCCCTCGGAAATATCCTGTGCTCGAGCTTCAATATCCTCTCGGAAAGCGAGTTCTCGGAGTCCTCCGGCGCCACCGGCACTACGGCCTGGATTATCACCGGCCCGGTGTCCACGCCCTCGTCGACGAAATGCACCGTGCAGCCCGATACCCTCGCCCCGTAGTCCACGGCCTGTTTCTGCCCGTGAAGCCCCGGAAACGAGGGCAGAAGCGCAGGGTGTATGTTCATGACCCTCATGGGAAACGCCTCAAGGAGCGGCCTGCCCACAATCCGCATAAACCCCGCGAGCACCACGAGGCCCACCTCTTTTTTTCTCAGCTCCACGGCGATTTTTTCGTAGAACTCGTCCCTGCCCGCGAATTCCTCCGGGTTTACGTACAGGTGGGGGATGTCGTGATTTTTGGCCCTCTCGACGGCATAGGCATCGGGGTTGTCCACTATGAGCAGCTCGATTGAGCCATTTATGTAGCCCGACTCCACGGAGTCGATAATGGCCTGAAAATTAGACCCTCTTCCCGAGGCCAATACGCCTATTTTCAACAAGACCGCCCCCTCCTTTGCCGCAATATCATCCCGGGCGTGTCGAAGGACGCCTCACCGGCCCCTGAATTTCAAGGATTACCGCTTCCTCGTCGCATTCGGGGAATTTATGGCACTTTATGCAATCTCCCCATATCTTGTGCGGCAGTTCCGCCTTGTCCACCTGCCTGAAGCCGAACTTCATGAAAAAATCCGGATAATAGGTAAGCGAAAAGACCTTTTCAATACCCAGTTCCCCGGCCTCCTCAACGGCCCGGTTGACCAGCGACCTGCCGATTCCCCTCCCCTTGGCGTCTTCCCGCACCGCCAGGGAACGTATCTCGGCAAGGTCTTCCCACATTATGTGCAGCGCGCATGCGCCGTTAATCAACCCGTCCTCCTCGCTGACGAAAAAATCCCTCAGGTTCTCGAACATGTCGTTCAGCGACCTGGGTATCATCTTGTGTTCCTTGGCGTAATTGTTTATGAGTTGCTGTACGGCCTTTACATCAGGAATTCTTGCCTTTCTTATCGCCACGATATGCCTTTCCGCGTTTTATGGCTTCCTTGTTCGCCCCGAACGTCCCCGCCCTCTCCGGCGGGGTCATTTCCTCGAGGGCGGACAGGGCGGCGGCCTCGTCAAGGAAGCTGTTTTCACGAAGCAGCGCCCCGAACATAACCATGTTGGCGGATTTCGCGCTGCCCAGGGAAGCGGCTATTTCCGCGGCCGGTATCTCCACCACGCGAATGTCGGAGCGCCCCGGCGGGGTTTTGACAAGGGAAACATCCATTATCATCAACCCGCCCTCTTTTACCCGTTCCTCAAACCTCTCTTTTGACGCCTCGTTGAGCACAAGCAGTATGTCGGGTGTCTTGACCACCGGCGAGCCAATCATGTCTTCGGATACGACCACGGTGCAGTTGGCGGTCCCCCCGCGTATCTCGGCCCCGTAGGAAGGAAACCAGGTGACTTTTTTTCCGGTGAGCATCGCGCCGTGGGCGATGAGTTTACCCAGAAAAAGTATGCCCTGCCCCCCCGAGCCCGCAATCAAAGCGCTCGTCAACCTTTCGCCTCCTGCGCTGCCCCGTCCTTTAGGACGCCCAGGGGGAACACCCTCATCATCTCCGTGCGAACCCATTGGAGGGCTTCCTCCGGCGACATCCACCAATCGGTGGGGCACGGCGAAAGCATCTCCACCAGGGAAAACCCCTTGCCCTCCATCTGGTATTTCAGGGCCTTCATAACGGCACGTTTTGCCTCTATTATGTTTTTCGCCGAATCAAGAGACGTCCTGGCAATGAAAGAAGCCCCCTCGATGGTGGACAGGAGTTCGCACACACGGAGAGGGCTGCCGTCGGACCTCCCTGAAGGGGTCGTGGTGGTCTTCTGCCCAAGCAGCGTGGTAGGGGCCATCTGGCCGCCGGTCATGCCGTAGGTCGCGTTGTTTATAAAGAAAAACGATATGTTCTCCCCCCTGCTCGCGGCATGGATAATCTCGGAAGTGCCGATGGCTGCGAGGTCCCCGTCTCCCTGGTACGAGAAGACGATGTTTTCCGGGTGTACTCTTTTCAGCCCGGTGGCGGCCGCGGGGGGCCTGCCGTGGGCGACCTCGATAATGTCGAAATCAAAATAATCGTATGCGAACACGGCGCATCCCACCGGCGCGATGCCGATGACCCTCTCTCTGATGCCGAGTTCGTCTATGCACTCGGCGATAATCCTGTGGGCAATGCCGTGCCCGCATCCGGGACAGAACCTGAAGGGCGTTCTGCTCAGGCTATCAGGCCTCTTGAATACCTGAATCATCCTCTTTTTCACGGTAACATTTTATTCTTTTCTTGCCGGCGGCTTTTGCCCTGTACATGGCCATGTCGGCCGCGTAAAGGAGTTCCTTTGCGTCGGCGGCATCGTCCGGGAACGTGGCCACCCCACCGCTTATGGTTATCCTTATGGCCTCTTCGCCGAGAAAGGCCGTGCTTTCAACCACCTCCTTTATCCTCACCGCAAGGCTGAACGCCTTGTCCCGTCCGGTATTGGGCAGGATGGAGATGAACTCCTCGCCGCCGTATCTGGCCACCGTGTCGGTTTTCCTCGATGTCTCCTTCAGCACCCGCGCAAAGGAGAGCAGCACCTCGTCGCCCGCCTGGTGGCCGTAGGTGTCGTTCAGTGCCTTGAAATCGTCAATATCAAAAAGGATAAGGGAAAAAGGCGTGGAATACCTCAGGGTCCTCGCCACCTCGGAATTCAATATATCATAAAAATACCTTGTGTTATAAAGTCCGGTCAAGGCGTCGGTAACCGCAAGGCGCCGTGTCTCCTGAAAAAGCATTATCTTCTCCGCTATCAGGGACAGGTTGTTCCCGATGAGGGAAAGCAGGGACGCGAAATCGAAATCAAAATCCATCCCGACCCTGCTTGCGAGGCATAAAACCCCCACAAGCTCGCCTTCCGCCCTCAAGGGTATGGAGGCCAGAAAAACCACGCCCTCTTTCCTCAGGACAGCGGGCATTCCGTCCCTGTCCGAGTCAAATACGTAAATCGGGTCGTCGGATTCGGCCATGTCCTTGAACAGGAAATCGAAATCCCTATCCTCAAGCAGTTCCCTGAACTCGCCGGAAACCCCGTGTGCGCCTTTAAGGACGAACTCATCATTTTCCCTGAGCGCAATCCAGCCGATGTTAAAGTCCGTGATAATCAAGACCTTCTCGAGCAGGTCATGGTAGGCGTGCTCCATGTCGCTTGAAGATATAAAGGCCCCCGAAAGCGTGTTCGTTATCACCAGTTCCTTGTTCCTTTTGAGAAACTCGTTCTGAAGCGAGACAAACGAAGAAATGTCCTTCAGGGTAACGCAGATGCGCGGCAGTTCGTCCCCGGCCTTTACGGAGATGACGTTGGCCGCGTATGTCTTGCCGTTAAAGGCTATCTGCTCGGACTGTTCCTTGTCGTGCAGCAGACAGGCGGTGATGGTGTTCCAGAGCGAATTGAGCGGTTCCACCTCGCGGCAGTCCAGTCCAATGGCGCCCTCCTTTCGGATGTCGGCCATCTCGGAGAAAGCGCTGTTGAAATCAAGCAGACGGCCGTCTCTGGAAAGGACTGCAATGGGCTCCCTGAGGTAATCCAGAAAGTGGACGTTTACTCTTTCGCCCTTTAATCTTTTTAAAAGGTTTATTTTACAGCCTCCCTTGAAAGCTCGATTAAAATTCCCTCAAGCAACCCGCTGTCGCTTACCGTAAGCACATAAAACCCCAGGGCCTCCATAAGTTTAATTGTAAAAGTAATACCGGGTATAATCAAGTCCGCCCGTTCGGGCTCAAGACCGTCGAGGCCGGCCCTTTCCCTGAGCGTCATTGAAGCCAGTTTCCGGGACAGCCCCTGGAGCCTTTCGAGAGTGATCTTATGCATATGCACTTTTCCCCGGTCGTACTTTGCGAGTCCGAGGTCAAGGGAGGCAAGGGTCGTCGCGGTCCCAGCCGTCCCGATAAGGACAAATCCGTTTCTTATGGACCGCCCGAACCTCTCTTTGATTGCTCCGGCCGCATGTTCCGCCTCTTCCTCAAGAGAGCGGATATCGTCCACCGAGGGCGGGTCAGTCCTCATATGCCCCTCAAGGAGCCCCACGACCCCCGTAGGGAAGGTGCGCTTCTTTATTATCTCCCCTCCCCTCACGAGGACAACCTCCGTGCTGCCGCCGCCCATGTCGAATATGAGGCATTCCGGCGCCGCGGACAAGGAAGACATCACGCCCCTGGCGGTAAGCCCGGACTCTTCCTCCCCTGATATCGTTTCCACGTAAAGCCCTGTCTCGCGCTTTACGAGAGAAACGAACTCCGCGGAGTTTTCAGCCTCCCTTAAAGCGCTCGTCCCGACGGCCCTTGCGCGGACAGCGCCCTCGCCCCTTATCGCCTCCGCGTAGTCCCTGAGCGCCCGCAGAGTGCCTTCCATAGCCGTCTCGCTTAAGCGCCCCGTGAGTTTAATCCCCGAGGCGAGCCTGGTTATTTCGCGTTTGTACATGAGGGGCTTGACCTTCCCATCCTTCACATCGCCCGTCAGCAGCCTTATGGTGTTTGACCCCACATCGATTGACGCCAGACGCATACCTGATTATAGCTTACACCCCTTATCCATATGGTAAAATAAGAAAATCATGCAGACCATCCTAATCGTGGAAGACAAGGAATCCATGGCGCTCATGCTCAAGGAGACCCTTGAGGCCGAGGGCTACAGGGCCATAACAGCCGCTGACGGCCAGGAAGGCGTAAGAAAAATCAAGGGTGAAACCACAGACATGGTGATTACCGACCTGAAACTGCCCGGAAAGGACGGTATCGGGGTGCTCAAGGCCTCCAGGGAGGAAAACCCGCTGAGGCCGGTAATCGTCATGACCGCCTTCGGCTCCGTGGAGACCGCGGTAGAGGCCATGAAGGAAGGCGCCTTCGATTTCGTCCAGAAACCCTTTAACGTAGACCACCTTCTCATGCTCATAAAGAGGGCGCTCGAAAACCAGAGGCTCGTAACCGAAAACATGCTGTTGAAGGAGGAGTTCTCCTCAAGATTGGGCCTGCCCGACATAATAGGGAAAAGCGACGCCATCGCGGACGTGGCCGACAAAATAAGAAAAGCCGCGCCGGCAAAGACCACCATACTGCTTATCGGCGAGTCCGGCACCGGCAAGGAACTCTTCGCCAGGGCGATACATCACCTGAGCGGCAGGAGGGACTACCCCTTTGTCCCCATAAACTGCGCCGCCATACCGAGGGATCTCATCGAGTCCGAGCTTTTCGGCTTTGAAAAGGGCGCGTTCACCGGCGCGGAGTCAAGGAGGCTCGGCAAGTTCGAGCTCGCCCATAAGGGCACCGTCTTTCTCGACGAGATAGGGGAGTTGGACATGGGCCTGCAGGCAAAGCTCCTCAGGGCCGTTCAGGAGGAGGAGATAGAGCGCATCGGGAGCGAAAAGTCCATAAAGATAGACGTAAGGGTCGTTGCCGCAAGCAACAAGGACCTCGAACGCGCAATGGAAGACGGCGCCTTCAGGGAGGACCTCTTCTACAGGTTGAACGTGTTCCCCATAGTGATACCCCCGCTGAGGGAGCGGAAAGAAGACGTCCCTCTCCTTGCCGATTATTTCATCAAGAAATATTCCGGAGAACTCAAGTCGGCCGTCAACGGGGTCTCCGACGACGCCATGGAACTCATGATGGACTACGGCTGGAAAGGGAACGTGCGGGAGCTTGAAAACACGATTGAGCGTGCTATAATACTCTGTGACGGGAAGACGATAACCCCTGAGCATATATCCCTGAGTCCGGGCCGGACATATTCAAGCTCTATTGGCATGCCTATGGAGGGGACTCTTGAGGAGGTGGCGAAGAAAGCCCTGCGGGCCGCTGAAAGCGGGAGAATACGGATAGCGCTCAAGGACTCCGACGGCAACAAGACCAGGGCCGCCGACCTGCTAAGGGTCAGTTACAAGACGCTGCTTACGAAAATAAAGGAATACGACATCAGATGAGGGCCATCCTTTTTCCGTTGCTTTTCTCCGGCCTGCTTTTGCCGTTGGCGGCCCATGGCGAAGACCTGCCTAAACGGGTCACGGGAAAAGACGGCGCCCCCATGGTGCTGGTCCCGGGGGGGGAATTCACCATGGGAAGCGAGGACAAGGAAATCAAGGAATTAGCCACTCCCCACAGTGTCTCTGTCGATGGTTTCTATATGGACGTATACGAGGTGACGAACGAGCTTTTCGCCGAATTCCTCAACACCCAGGGACTCTCGGAGAAGAAAAACGCAAAGCGATGGAACTGGGTTGTGTTGAGGACAGACCTTGCGAGCAAGGACAGGGCGACATGGTGGCCCACCGAAATCATCCACGAAGACGGAGAATACAGGGCTTTTAAGGGCTTCGAGAGCTATCCCGTCATGACCGTAAGCTGGGACGCTGCCGACGCTTACTGTAAATGGGCGGAAAAAAGGCTCCCCACCGAGGCCGAATGGGAGCGGGCCGCGAGGGGAGGAAAGGAAGGAAAGCGCTTTCCCTGGGGAGACGAGATACCCACAGTCGGCATCGTCTACAGCCAGGAGTGGAAGAACAACCAGGACCCCCCGCCCACCAAGCCGGTGGGCAATTATTACCCTAACGCCTACGGCCTTTACGACATGGCCGGCAGCGTGTGGGAATGGTGCTATGACTGGTTCAGTATCGAGTATTACCTGAACTCGCCGAAGAAGAACCCGAAAGGGCCCGAATCAGGATACGAAAAAGTACTCAGGGGCGGCTCCTGGGTCAGCAGCTCGAACGATTTAAAGGTCGCCACAAGGAACTCCAGCCCTCCTTTTGTCACCGACGACGGCGTCGGCTTCAGGTGCTCGATGGACGCCAGGGGAGCAGGGAATGAAAAGTAAATCGGGATTTCTTTGCATAATCATAATCCCGGCCCTTGCCTCCTCTCTGCTTTTCTCATGCGCCACGGCCCCCGTGGAGGAAGAACCCGAAAAGGTCACGCTTCCCGTCGAGGAGCAGGAAAAACTTGCCATGCAGACGTTCAATGACATGCTCGAAACGACGGCGAACGTACCAAGAAGGAAGGTGCTGAATGAGCTTGAGCAGGGCTACAATAAGATAATAAAGGAATATCCGGACACAGACCTTGCCCAGGAAAGCTATCTCAGGCTCATGCTCTATAACCTCGAGGACTTTGAAAGACCCCGCGTGGAAACGGCCGAAAATATCTATAAAGAGTATTTCAAGAAGTATCCGGAGCCGAAACTCGGCAGCGCGATGAACTTTTATCTGGCCAAGTTTTATTTCGAATACCATCACTGGGAGAAACTGGCCGAGTTCTCCACCCCCTTTTTAAGGGAATACGTCAAGACCGGGAAATACTCAAAAACGCTTTATCTCCTGTACTACAGCGAGGCGAAGTTCCATCTGAAAGACTACGAAGAGGCGGAAAAAGGCTTTACCCTGATGCTTAAGGAATTTCCCGGCACGCAAGAGGCCGGTTTCGCCGAGACGCGGCTTAAGGAACTCAAGAGCAGAAGACAGGACAAATAGGGAGAATTCACAATGGCGGGACATTCCAAGTGGGCGCAGATAAAGCACAAGAAAGCCCATACCGACGCGAAAAGGGGAAAGGTCTTCACAAGAATCGTCAAGGAAATCTCGGTAGCCGCCAGGCTCGGCGGGGGCGACCCGGACGGCAACCCCAGGCTGAGGCTCGCCATGGACAAGGCCAAAGAGGTGAACATGCCCCAGGACAACATTAAACGGGCAATCATGAAGGGAACCGGCGAACTGCCCGGCGCCTCTTACGAGGAGACGGTCTACGAGGGATACGGCCCCGGCGGAGTCGCCATATATATGGATGTGTTCACGGACAATAAAAACCGCACGGTTTCCGAGCTCAGGCACGTCTTGTCGAAACACGGCGGGAACATGGGAGAGTCCGGCTGTGTGGCATGGATATTCGAGAAGAAGGGCTACATCCTCGTGGACAAGAAAAACGCCGACGAGGACTCCCTGGTGTCGGCGGCCATCGAAGCGGGCGCCCTGGACATGAAGAACGAGCCTGACGAGGAAAACTACGAGGTAACCACCGTTGCGGAGGACTTGGGCAACGTAAGGGAGGCCCTCGAAAAGGCGGGCATCGGCATCTCCCTCGCGGAAGTGACAATGCTTCCCAAAAACTACGTCGCCCTTGACGAAAAAAGCGCGGAGCAGATGACCCGCCTCATGGACGCCCTCGAAGAGCTCGACGATGTCCAGAACGTCTACGCCAATTTCGACGTCCCCGAGGAAGTTTTAAACAAGGAAGCCGTCTGATGGGCAATTCCCGCGGAAAGCTTTTCTGCGTAATACTCGCAGCGGGCCTCGGCACAAGGATGGACTCATCGGTCCCCAAGGTGCTCCACAGGATATACGGAAAACCCCTGCTCCTGTATTCCCTGGAGGCGGTTAAACGCCTCGGGCCCGCAAAGACCGTGGTCGTCGTTGGCAAGGACCACGGGCCGATTAAGGAAAACGTCGGGGCCGGCGTCTCTTTCGCGGTACAGAAGGAACAAAAAGGCACGGCCCACGCCCTTGCATCAGCCGTTGCGCAACTTAAAGACGCCCGGAACGGCACCGTCTTGGTTACAAACGGAGATACTCCCCTGATTTCCGCCGCAACGCTCAGGAAATTCCTGGGCCTTCACGCGAAGCACAAAAACGCCGTATCCGTTCTTTCCTTCGAAGCCCGTGACCCGTATTCCTACGGGAGGGTCTTAAGGGACGCCGAAGGCAGGCCCCTCAAGGTGGTGGAGGAGAAAGACGCCACGGAAAGAGAGAAAACCGTCAGGGAGGTCAACAGCGGGGTCTACGCCATCGAGGCCGGCGCCCTGCATCTCATAAAGGACATAAAATTAAACAGGAAAAAAGGCGAGTATTACCTCACCGACATCGTGGAGACGGCGGCCAAAAAGGGCGTGCCCATCGGCGTATTCTGCGTGGGCCGCAAGGAAGAGTTCCTGGGGGTCAACACCAGAAAAGACCTTGAAAGGGCGCATAAGGTTGTAAGGGAGAACATCGTCGCAGGATGGTTAGACAGGGGCGTGAGCTTTATAGACGCCTCTTCGGTCCACATAGGCCCAGACGTCAAAATCGGCGCTGACACCCTTATTTATCCCAATGTGTTTATCGAGGGAGACACCAGGGTGGGCAGAAACTGCACCATTTACCCCAATGTGCGCATTGCCGGGAGCGTTATAAAAAATGGCGCGGTGATAAAGGACACCACGGTTATTGAGTTTTCCATCGTGGGCGCAAGCGCCCAGGTTGGGCCGTTTGCGCATATTCGACCCGAAAGCCGCATCGGGGAGTCGGCGAAAATCGGCAATTTCGTTGAGTTGAAAAAATCCTCGGTCGGCAGGGGCTCAAAGGCAATGCACTTAAGCTATATAGGCGACGCCGCCCTGGGCAGGGACGTTAACATAGGCGCCGGCACCATTACCTGCAACTACGACGGCAGGAAAAAGCACATTACAAGGATAGAAAACGGCGTATTCGTGGGAAGCGACACCCAGTTTGTGGCGCCTGTCAGGGTAGGCAAAGGGGCCTATATAGGCGCGGGTTCCACCATCACGAAGGACGTGCCCCCGGGTGTGCTGGCGCTTAGCAGGGCCAAACAGACTCATTTGAAGAAGAAATCCTGAAATGTGCGGCATAATCGGATATACGGGAAAACAGGACGCGGTCTCGGTGGTGGCGGACGGGCTCAGGCGTCTGGAATACAGGGGATACGACTCCGCCGGGGTCGCCTATTTCAATGGAAACTCAATAGAGGTCAGAAGGTGCAAGGGCAAGATAGCGGACCTCCATGCTCTGCTGGTTTCCGATACCGCCAGAAAACCCGCCTCCACCGCCATCGGCCATACCAGGTGGGCCACGCACGGAAAGCCCTCCGAGGAAAACGCCCACCCTCACCGCTCCGGCGGAATCGTCCTCGTGCATAACGGGATTATCGAGAACTACCTCGACCTCAAGAAACAACTCCAGGCGGACGGTTTCGTCTTTACGTCGGAGACCGACACCGAGGTCATCTGCCACCTGATAATAAAGCATTATTCGGGTGTCCCCCTTGAAGAAGCCGTCAGGGAGGCTTTAAAGGAGGTCAGGGGGCCCTATGCCCTCGCCGTAATGAGCGAGGGCGAGCCCGGCAAGATAGTAGCTACCAGAAAGGACAGCCCCCTTGTGGCGGGCCTCTCCGGGGAGGGGTTTTTCGTCGCATCCGACATACCCGCCTTCCTTAACCACTCAAGAGAAGTGGTGTTCCTCGAAGACGGCGAGACGGCCGTAATGTCGGACGAAGGCGTCGCCTTCCTCACGCCTCGGGGAGAGGCCGTTCAAAAAGAACCCGTGCCCATTGCATGGAACGATTCCATGGCTGAAAAAGGCGGGTACAAGCATTTTATGCTCAAGGAGATATTCGAGCAGCCCAGGGCAATAACGGACACCATAGCCGGACGGGTAAACAGCGAGACCGGGGAGATAAACCTGGAGGAGTTTCAACTGAAGAGAGAATGGATGGGCGGGCTGGAGAGAATTTTCATCGTGGCCTGCGGCACCTCCTGGCACGCCGCCCTTGTAGGGAAATTCCTGATTGAGCATCTGGCCAGAGTGCCTGTGGAGGTGGACATCGCCTCGGAGTTCAGATACAGGGACCCTGTAATGGGAGGGAAAGACCTCTTTATCTCGATAACGCAGTCAGGGGAGACGGCCGACACCCTCGCCGCCCAGAGAAAAGCGAAAACACTCGGCGTAAGGACCCTCAACATCTGTAACGTAATAGGCAGCACTTCCTCAAGGGAGGCCGACTCGGTTTTTTACACAAGGTCCGGCCCCGAGATAGGCGTGGCCTCCACCAAGGCATTTACCGCCCAGATAACAGGCCTCATACTTTTTGCGGCAGCCCTGGGAAGGGTGAAAGACGCCATATCGGAAGACCGTTGCCGTGAGCTTGTGACGCAACTGCTCACCATGCCCGAGAAGATAGAGTCAGTTCTTTCCCGGTCCGGCGAGATAGAAAAGATTGCCAAGGAGGTCCATAACAGCAAAGCCTTCCTCTATTTAGGCAGGGGGATAAACTACCCCATAGCCTTCGAGGGAGCGCTGAAACTTAAGGAAATCTCCTACATCCACGCAGAGGCCTACCCCGCCGGCGAGATGAAGCACGGCCCCATCGCATTGATTGACGACGGCTACCCCGTGCTGTTTCTCGCCCCTCGTGACGAGCTGTATGAGAAAATCGTCTCCAATATGCAGGAAGTAAAAAGCAGGGGAGGAAAGATTATAGCGGTTACGACAGACTCCTGCAACGGCGACGGCGACAGACTGTGGGAGCACTGCATAGAAGTGCCCGGGTCGGATTCTTTTATGCTCCCGGTTCTCTTCTCGGTCCCGCTCCAGCTCCTCGCCTACCATATAGGGGTTCAACGCGGATGCGACGTGGACCAGCCCAGGAACCTTGCAAAGAGCGTGACGGTGGAATAATAATCGTGAGGGTGGAATAATAAATGTGGACTAAACCAACGCCTATTTGTTAGAATTGTAGCTACCAAATGTCTAAGCATATTATCGAGGGCCTGAACGAAAAGCAGAAGGAAGCCGTCTTGCACAAGGCCGGCCCATTGCTCGTGCTTGCCGGGGCCGGCAGCGGCAAGACAAGGGTAATAACGCACAGGTTCGCTCACCTCGCGAGCAAATCCTCTCCCAATTCCATTCTGGCGGTAACGTTTACCAACAAGGCGGCGAACGAGATGAGGGAAAGGATATGCTCTCTCATCAGGAAAGACCTGCGAGGCTCGTGGATTGGAACGTTCCATTCCCAGTGCAACAAAGTCCTCCGAAAAGAAATCAACGCCCTCGGTTACACCGGGGATTTTTCCATCTACGACACTGACGACCAGAGCAACCTTATTCGGCACATTCTCAAGGAGTTCAAGATATGCGAGGCCCTGTACAAGGGCATACTATCGAGGGTAAGCACCCTTAAGGCTTCATGTGTCACGCCCGAGGAGTTTCTCTCAAACGGTGACGGATTCGGCTTCGAGGAAAGACTTGCCAGGGTCTATGTGAGGTACCAGGACGAACTGAAACGCTGTAACGCAGTGGACTTCGACGACCTTATAATGCTCACCACAAGGCTGTTCGAGGAAAAACCCGACACCCTTCGGAAGTACCAGCAAAAATTCAAGCACATCCTCGTGGATGAGTTCCAGGACACCAACCCTTCCCAGTACAGGCTTTTAAAACTCCTTTCCGTGTCTCACAATAACATTTCCGTGGTAGGCGACGACGACCAGAGCATCTATGGGTTCAGGGGAGCGAACGTCGAGAACATCCTTACATTCGATAAGGACTTCAAGAAAGCGAAGATAATAACGCTCGAACAGAACTACCGCTCAACGAAAAATATCCTCAATGTATCGGGAAGCGTTATCAACGAAAATCCCAAAAGAAGAGAGAAGACCCTCTGGGGCGACAGGGAACGCGGAGAGCCGGTCTCTCACTGCTGGTTCGGCGCCGAGGCGGAGGAGGCCAAGTACATAGCCAAGCTAATCAAGGAGTTTTATCTCAAGGGGACGTATGACTACGGCGACTTCGCCCTGCTTTACAGGATAAACCTCCAGTCCAGGGTGCTTGAGGATGCCATGCGATACGAAAAACTGCCCTACCGCGTAATAGGCGGCATAAGTTTTTACCATCGCAAGGAAATCAAGGACATGACCGCCTATATGAGGATAGCCTTAAACAAGGACGACAACGTAAGCTTGAGGCGCGTCATTAACACCCCGCCCAGGGGCATAGGGGCTTCCACGCTTTCGAAGATAGAGCAGAAAGCCAAGAAAAATAATACCAGCCTTTTTACTGCCCTGAAGAACCTAATCAGGGCCAATAACATAACTTCATCCATAAAGGAAAAGCTCGAAGGCTTCACCGGCATCGTGGAGGAGATATCCTCCGGCAGGTACAAGGACTCGGCGGACATGCTGCGCACTATCTACATAAAAACCGGATATTCCGAGTTCGCCGACGACGACAGGGCGGAAAACGCAAAGGAGTTCATAGATTCCGCCGAGGGAAGGGACATAAAGGAGTTTTCCGCTTCTCTTTCGCTGGTATCCGGCGATGACGAGTCGGGCCGGGAAAACGCCGTATCGCTCCTTACACTCCACAGCGCGAAGGGGCTTGAGTTCCCCGTCGTTTTCATAACAGGGCTGGAAGAAGGGGTGCTCCCGTACTTCAAGGCCGAAACCCCAAAAGAAGTATCCGAGGAAAGAAGGCTTTTTTATGTGGGCATGACAAGGGCAAAGGACCTCCTCTGCCTCACGGGGGCTAAAAAAAGAAGGCTTTACGCGAAAATTCAGGAACAGGAGCCATCGAGGTTCCTCCTCAACATGCCCTCCGAAAGCTGCTGCAGAGTAGACAAGACGTCCAGGGAAATGCCTGTCGGCGCCATGGCTGAGAAAAAAAGGTTCAGGCCAAAGGCCGCGTATGCCGTGGGCTCGAGGGTAAAGCACCCCAAGTGGGGCGTCGGTGTGGTTCGGGACTGCTACGGCGACGGAGACGAACAGAAGATAACGGTGAACTTTCCCACCATAGGCGTCAAGAGACTCGCTCTTAAATTCGCCAACCTGGAAAGGATCGGTTGATGCGAATAGGCCCTGAACAGGTCGAATACATCGCGCGTCTTTCCCGGCTTTCCATCACCGGGGAAGAAAAGGAAACCTACGGCTCACAGCTCAGCAACATCCTCGAATACGTTGAAAAACTTAACGAGCTTGACACCTCCGGCGTCGAGCCGACCTCCCATGTGCTCGAACTTACCAACGTTGTCCGCGACGACAGGCTCAAGCCCTCCCTTGCCCCCGACGAAGCGCTTGCCAACGCCCCCGACAGGGCCGAAAACTTCTACAGAGTCCCTAGGATAATCGAATAACCGCCATGTTAAGATGCATGCTGCGGGCCAAAATCCATATGGCCACGGTTACGGAGGCCGAGCTTTTCTACGAAGGAAGCATTACCATAGACGCCGGTCTCCTTGAGAAAGCCGGCATCCGCCCCTACGAGCAGGTCCAGGTCAGCAACCTCCAGAATGGCGAGCGCTTCGAGACCTACGCCATTCCAGGCAAGAAAGGCCAGATATGCCTGAACGGACCCACCGCGAGAAAGGGATTAAAGGGCGACAGGGTTATCATCTTCTCCTACTGCTGGGTCGACGACGAAGAATCCGAAAACTTCCACCCCAAAATCTTCATCCTGGACGAAAAAAACCGGGTGAAGAAAAAAGGCGTGCTCTAAGTCCCCCGCTTTTTTTATTCTTAAGCCTTCAGGAGAAATGCGGTAGAATCTTATTCATGAGCACCCGGTATTCCTTTGCACTGAGAGCGTAAATGTTTGACCGTCAACCTGTCCATATCCCGGTGGATTCCGTATCTCTCGAAGGAGACCTGGCAGTTCCACGAGAAGCGGAATCGTTAGTGATATTCGCCCATGGAAGCGGAAGCAGCCGGCACAGCCCGAGGAATAATTTTGTGGCTGAAGTACTCAGGAAAGCCGGAATGGGCACGCTCCTTTTTGATTTACTCACCGTGGAAGAAGACGCGTTTTATGAGAACCGCTTTAATATCCCATTGCTCACGGAAAGGTTGAAGGCCGCCACCCGATGGGTTAAAGAGCGGCCGGAGACCGAGAATTTCGCCATCGGCTATTTCGGGGCAAGCACCGGAGCCGCCGCGGCCCTTGGAGCGGCCGCCGAGCTCGGCCCCTCTATCGGTGCTGTGGTCTCACGCGGAGGCCGCCCGGACCTGGCCGAGAAGGCCCTCCCTGATGTCAAGGCGCCGACACTTCTTATAGTCGGCGGCCTTGACGATGTCGTCATCGAGCTTAACCAGGACGCCTATGAAAAGCTCGGGGCGAAAAAAGAGTTACGGATTGTCCCCGGTGCGACGCATCTTTTTGAAGAGCCCGGAAAGCTCGAGGAAGCGGCGCGTCTTGCGGCTGAGTGGTTCAAGAAGCACCTTGTTGTCATGTGCTGAGAATCCGCAAACTTCTCAAAGCTGTGAATACTCCACCCTCCCCTCAATTAGTATGTCATCCCCAAGCCGCCTTACTTTCATATCCTTTATTCCATAAGCGTTCTCAAGCCTTTGGAATATTTCGCCCCCCACGGCGGTATATGACCCACTGCCGCCGATAATCTTCGGGGCGATGAAAAACATCACCCTGTCCACCACCCGTTCGTTCAACGCATAGGCGTTCAGGGCCGAGCCCCCCTCGACCAGGACAGACGTAATGCCCAGCCCGCCCAGGATTCGCATAAGCCAATCAAGTTCAAGTTCTGCTTCATAAAGTATAACCTTAATGCCCGATTTTTCTAATTTATTTGCCTTGACATTCTTCGTTCTCGTAACGATAATCGTCTCCGGCGGGGTTTTAAGCACACGGGCGTTGGGGTGTATTTCGAGGCCGGGGTCGATGACCACCCGAACGGGGCTGCGCCCTCCTCTTACTCTGGCCGTAAGCTCCGGGTCGTCGGCCTTTACCGTGCCGATGGCGGTAAGCAGAGCATCGACGCTGCTTCGCTTTCTGTGGACAAGCTGCCGGGCTTTTTCGCCTGTAATCCATTTCGACTGCCCCGTTGGGGTGGCGATTTTTCCGTCCAAGGTCATGGCGGTCTTAAGCGTAACAAATGGCCTGCCTGTCGTGATGTGTTTTATGTACGCCTCGTTAAGCGACCTTGCCTTTTCCTCAAGCACCCCCATGCTTACGTCAATGCCCGCGTCTCTTAGTTTTTTTATTCCCCTGCCCGATACCCTGGGGTTCGGGTCCTGCATGGCCACAACCACCCGCTCGGGCCCGGCCTTAATAATTGCGTCAGCACAGGGAGGCGTTCTCTTGTCGGTGTGGCTGCATGGCTCAAGGCTTACGAATATGGTCGAACCCGCGGCTCTGTCACCGGCTTTTTTGAGCGCAAGGGCCTCGGCGTGCGGGGCGCCGGCTTGCCGGTGGTAGTCCTCGGCGATTATACGGCCCGACTTTACGATTACCGCCCCCACCATGGGGTTTGGGCTTGTACCGCCTTCGGCCCGTGCGGCAAGCTTTATGGCCCGCGTCATATAATATGTCTCGTCCATGGCATTTACTACCCAGTCAGTTTCTCAGCCCACATCGAACCCTTCCATGGCTCGCTGCATAGGGGAGGATTCCGAGGCATCTTTATATCGTCCTGCCAGCGGCCCCATCAGTAAGGATACCATAATGGCGTGAATGTATTGAAATACCTTAGTAAATCATATATATTATATTGCTGGACAGTTCTTATGCTATGAATCGCGAACTGAAAATACCTTCTGGAGGGGCAAGATTAAATTAATATTTCCCGACCACGAGGCGGAAGTGCATGACGTCTCGGAGGCCGAAAAAGAGCTAAAAAAGGGCAAAGCGGTAACTCTCAGAGAGGGGGGAAATTTGAGGGACCTGGGGGACATTAAAAGCATGGTTCCGGAGCCTTCCGTCGGCATGGTGGAGGCCCTTACCTTTGACGAAAAAGAGGGAAAGGACGTTTACCGCCACAGCGCGTCCCATATAATGGCGCACGCCGTCAAGGAGCTTTTCCCGGAGGCGAAGCTTGCAATCGGCCCTTCCATCGAGGACGGGTTTTACTACGACTTCGACCTGGACAGGCACTTCACCCCCGAGGACCTCGCGTCCATTGAAAAGAAAATGTCCGCTATCATAAAGCAAAATAATCCGTTTGTCCGAAAGACCATGCCGCGCGGGCATGCCATAGAGCTCTTCGGGAGCATGGGGGAGGACTACAAAGTGGAGCTTCTTGAGGAGATTGAGGACGAGGAGGTCTCAGTCTACGAAGAGGGCGGGTTCGTTGACCTCTGCCGCGGCCCTCACCTGCCCTCCACCGGCGGGGTCAAGGCTTTCAGGCTCCTGAGCGTGGCAGGCGCGTACTGGCGCGGAGACGAGAAGAACAAGATGCTCCAGAGGATTTACGGAACGGCCTTCACGGATAAAAAGGACCTCAAGGATTACCTGGAGTTCCTTGAGCAGGTGAAAAAACGCGACCACAGGAGGCTCGGCAAGGAGCTCGACCTTTTCAGCATCAACGACGAAGTGGGCTCCGGCCTTATCCTCTGGCACCCCAACGGGGCCATGATAAGAAAGACCATTGAGGACTTCTGGCGCGACGAGCACCTGAGAGCCGGTTACAGCCTACTTTATACCCCCCACATAGCCAAGCTTGACCTCTGGCGGAAAAGCGGACATCTGGATTTCTACAGCGAGAACATGTACTCCCCGATGGAAGTGGAGGGCCTGCCCTACGAGGTAAAACCCATGAACTGCCCTTTCCATATCGCTATCTACAAGAGCCACCTCAGGAGCTACCGGGACTTCCCCATCAAGTACGCCGAACTGGGAACCGTATACCGCTACGAGCGCTCAGGCGTGCTGCACGGCCTTTTGAGAGTAAGGGGGTTTACACAGGACGACGCCCATATATTCATCAGAGAGGAGCAGATTGAGGAGGAAATACTGAACGTCCTCGATTTTACCCTCTTTGTGCTTAAAACGTTCGGCTTTGACGACTATGACATCTATCTCTCTACAAGGCCGGAAAAGTATGTGGGTACCGAGGAAAACTGGCGGAGGTCGACGGACGCCCTCGAACTTGCACTGAAGAGCAAGGCGCTCCCGTATGACGTAGACCCCGAAGGGGGCGTGTTCTACGGGCCGAAGATAGACGTAAAGGTCAAGGACTCCCTGGGCCGCGCCTGGCAGTGCAGCACCATACAGGTGGACTTCAACCTTCCCGAACGCTTCGACATCGCCTACCGCGGGGCCGACGGAAGGGAGCACAGGCCGATAATGATACACCGTGCCCTTATGGGCTCGCTTGAGAGGTTTTTCGGAGTGCTGATAGAACACTACGCCGG
This sequence comes from uncultured bacterium, assembly GCA_965372535.1. Taxonomy (GTDB): domain Bacteria; phylum Nitrospirota; class Thermodesulfovibrionia; order Thermodesulfovibrionales; family JdFR-86; genus CBDVCR01. Next base: position 21,653 of record CBDVCR010000020.1, read on the forward strand.
GGCCTTCCCCCTCTGGCTCGCCCCAAGGCAGGTGGCCGTGCTCACCATAGCCGACCGGCACGCCGGTTATGCAGGCAAACTCGCCTCATACCTCATGGACTCCGGCATACGGGCCGAGGTCAATTCCGAAAACGAAAAAATCGGGTATAAAATCAGGCAGGCCACTATCGCGAAAGTGCCATATCTGGTTATAATAGGTGACAAAGAAGTCGAGGAAGAAAGGGTAACGGTAAGAAAACAAAGTGGCGAGAACATCGGCCCATATACGTTTGAGGAATTCAAAGAGATTTTAACCAAAGAAATCCGGCTCAGGAGGTGAGAAAATAAACAAAGAAGTCAGGGTAAACAAGGAAGTCAGGGTAAACAAGCGAATAAGGGCCAGTGAGGTCCGGCTGATTGACGATGAAGGCGGGCAGTTGGGCATCGTACCTACCAAGGAGGCCTTAAGGCTTGCCGAGGAACGGGACCTCGACCTGGTGGAAGTAGCCCCTACCGCCAAGCCCGTGGTCTGCAAGATAATGGACTTCGGGAAATACAAATATCAGATAAGTAAGAAACAGTCGCATAAAAAGACCCAGGACTTAAAGGAAGTGAAAATCCGCCCCCGGATAGACGAGCACGACCTGCAGCTTAAGGTCCGGAACCTCAGGAAGTTCCTTGACTCCGGCCACAAGGCCAAGATATCCATGTTCTTCAGGGGCAGGGAGCGGGTAAGGCCGGAATTGGGGATGAAAGTCTTCGACAGGCTGCTCGAAATCCTGCCCGGCGAATACAACGTAATACAGCAGCCGAAGCATATGGGCAACAGCATTACAATGGTGATTTCACCCAAATAGTTCTCAGGAGGAGATAAATGCCCAAGATCAAAACCCACAGGGGGGCCGCAAAAAGGTTCTGCCTGACCGGAGGCGGCAAGATTAAGCGAAACAGGGCTTATAAGGGCCACCTCATGACCGGAAAGCCCGCGAAAAGGACACGGAGGCTCAGGACATCCACTACGGTTTCAAAGACCCAGTATGCTACAATAAGAAAATTGCTTAACGTTTAGCGTCTCGCATGAAGGAGGAATAGATGCCAAGGGCAAAGGGCGGGTTCAAGACCCGCAGGAGAAGAAAGAAAGTACTGCAGAAGGCAAAAGGCTATTACGGCGCTTCGAGCAAGCTTTACAAGGTTGCCACCGAGGCCGTGGACAAGGCCGGGCTTCACGCCTACAGGGACAGGAAGGTCAAGAAGAGGGAATTCAGGTCCCTATGGATTATCAGGATTAACGCCGCATCGAGGGCCGTGGGCCTTACGTACAGCCAGTTCATCCGGGGGCTCAAGAGCGCCGATATCGGGCTGAATAGAAAGGCCATTGCCGACATGGCCTACAACGACCCCGCCGCGTTCAGGGCGCTGGCGGATACCGCAAGGGAAAAAATCGCCTCTTAATGGAAGACCTCTCCTCCTTAAGGGAAGACTTCCGTAAAGAAATAAGCTCAGCGGAATCCACCGAAGCCCTCGAACGACTCAGGGTCAGGTACCTGGGCAAAAAGGGGCTCGTTACCGAAAAACTTAAACAGCTTTCCACGCTCCCTCCCGCGGATAGGAAGCCCTTCGGGAGGGAGATTAACGCGCTCAAAGACCTTATTGCAGGGGATATAGCGTCAAGGCGCAAACGCCTGGGGGAAAAGGAACTCCTTGACAGGCTGCTTTCGGAGAGAGTCGACGTCACTCTGCCCGGAAAGCTCCAGCCGGGCGGCAGGGAGCACCCGGTAACCCAGACCCTCGGCGAGATAATCGACATCTTCGCCTCCATGGGTTTCAGCGTTGAGGAAGGCCCGGAGGTGGAGTCGGATTATTACAATTTCGAGGCCCTCAACATCCCCAGGGACCACCCGGCCAGGGACATGCAGGACACGTTCTACGTCACGGACGACGTCGTCCTGAGGACGCACACCTCTCCCGTACAGATACGGTTCATGGAGAGAAACAGACCTCCGCTCAGGTTCATCGCCCCCGGCAAGGTATACCGCTGCGACGCGGACATATCCCACACCCCCATGTTCCACCAGGTCGAGGGGCTGATGGTGGGCGAGGACATCTCCTTCAGCCATCTCAAAGGCGTGATCGAGACGTTTATCCATAAGTTTTTCGGACCCGAGATACCCGTAAGGTTCAGACCGAGCTTCTTCCCTTTTACCGAACCCTCGGCCGAGGTGGACATAGGTTGCATCTTCTGCTCCGGCTCGGGCTGCCGGGTGTGCAAAAACTGCGGTTGGATAGAGATACTGGGGGCCGGAATGGTCCATCCGAAGGTGCTCGATATGGCCGGGCACGACCCCGGAGTATATACCGGCTTCGCCTTCGGCATGGGGGTCGAGCGCATCGCCATGCTCAACTTCCAGATAGACGACATCCGGATGCTGTTTGAAAACGACATCCGGTTTTTAAAGCAGTTCTAACCACGCAAACGCAATCCGATTGTCCTGCCGGTTGCATCTTTACACCTTTATATCGTCTATCTGCCTGTTTAGGCGTTTCATCAGCACACTCCCCGTTGCGGTGTTTACAATAAGTTTCCGCCCCGTGGTGCCGCCCACATCGGAACTGATTATGGGTATACCCTCGGCTTTCAGTATGTCTTTTGCCAGAATAATGTTCCGCTCCCCGACGTTCATAATCCCTTTTGTCCCTTTCAGCACCTCCCCCCCGCCGAAGACCTTAGCCTTGAGGACCTTCTTTTTGGAACCGAGTTCCAGCATCCTTTCAATCAGCCTGGTAATGGCGATGTTTCCATACCTGGGGGAAGCAAGCCCCTCCCCGTTCCACAGGGGCAGCATGTAATGGTTTATACCTCCCATTTTCCTCACCGGGTCCCACAAGCACACGGAAACGCAAGAGCCCAGCACGGTGGTTACAAGGTGCGGCTCACGGTGGGCGAAAACGTTCCCGGGGAACAGGTAATGCTCTTTTACGGCATCAGTTTTCATGTCCGAACATTAGTGCAGAATTTGTCTAACTGGATTAAGGGGACGCAGTTAGAATCTCTCTTCGCTTTCGAAGATGAATTCGTTGCCGTCCTCGGAGAATACTTCCAGGTCCATCTCCACCTTGGACTCAGGAATGGACACTGTAAACACACAACCCTTTCCCGCGACGCTTGAGAAAACGATATCCCCGCCCATCTGTTCGAGCACAGCCTTGGTCACGCTGAGCCCCAGCCCGTGCCCTTTATGGCTTTTCCTCACGCCGGAATCGAGTTGCTTGAACCGGTCGAATATTTCTCCGGTCTTTTTGCTGTCAATGCCTACGCCATTGTCTTCGACCGAAATCCTCAAGAGGCCGTCCTTTACAGATGCGGATATTTTCACCTCGTTCCCCTTAAGACTGTACTTGATGGCATTGGAGAGCAGGTTGGTTAGTACAACCTGGAGTTTCTCCGGGTCGGTCTTGAAAAAAAAGCCGCCGTCGGAACCCGCCGGGCGCTGGCTGTCGAATTTTATTCTCAGCTTCTTTTCCCTCGCCTGGTTGCCGAAAGAATCGACGAGGTTTTCGATAAATGTAACAACATCCACGTTGGACAAGCTGAAGGACATCTCGCCTGCCTCGAGCTCGGCAGCGGCAAAAATGTTCCTCAACTGTAAATCCAGGTCAAACGCCTCATTATATACCATATGAGCCATTGAGCCGGCCTTTTCCGAGTCGGTCTCGCCGGTGAAAATCTGCTCCGACAGGCCCATGATGGAGGTCAGAGGGTTTACGATTTCGTTCCTTATGTTGGACAGGAAATTGCTCTTCATAGCCTCGGACTCTTGGAGTTTCCTGTTTACCGTCTCAAGCTTCCTGGTCAGTACCCTCAGGTCATGAAGCGCCTTCTTGTTCTCGTTAAACCTCTTCTTCAGCTCTTCGAGCAATATGCTGTCGCTGAGTTTTTTCACTAGGATGCCCCTGTTGGTTGTTTCAGGATTTTTGAAAATAGTTTAGCACGAATGTAGCGATAATAACAATAAAATCATAGGTTCTGTCAAGCCAATTTAGAAATGTCCTATTCTTGGCAAAATAGAAATGTCCTATT
>CBDVCR010000021.1:0-24863 GCA_965372535.1 uncultured bacterium
ACATTCGGTGTCTTTCTGTCTATGTCTATAAAATTTCTCATGCATCTATTTTACACTACAGTTATCGCTAAGTCCGACAGGCTCCTAGGTCCCGTTGCTCACAGCAGCACCTTGACGTATGCCGCGCCCCTCAATTCCTCGATGTGGTCTTTAAGCCTCCGGTTGACCTCTTTTTCCGAAAGGTATTTTTCTATGTCCTTCTTTACTTCAAAATATTGGAGTTCCCCGAAGTTAGACCTGTTGGATTCGTAAAACTCCCTTATCGATTCTTCGCTTACCTTGATGAAGGCATTTATTTTAAGGTCAACGTATTCGTTGAGCAGGGCGTCCTCGTCCTCTGCGGTCAACCTGAGGCTGCGGGCTTCCTTCAAGAGCAGGCGGCGGTTAATCATTGTGTTGAGAACCTGCCGCCTGGATATATCGGGGGTCAGCTTCCGGGCCTCGTCATAAGCGGCCTCAAGCTCGCTCAGGGTGATGGCCTTGTTATCCATAAACGCCACCACCCTGTCAATCACCTCGCCGGAAGAAGGGCTCGCGAGCAAGGCCGGTAAAACCGCTATAAAAAATATTCTTTTGAAATATCTCAAGTTTCGCTCCGTGTCCGCCTGGATGGACTTACTTATAAGGTATCATAAACTTTCTCCTCCGTGACAGCCATGCCTGTTTGAAAAGGTTATAATCAAATATGGGGAAAATAAACCTGAAGGGAATGTCAATCGGGGATCTGTCGCGCTTTCTGGCGGCCCGGGGGCTGCCCGCTTACAGGGCCGGGCAGATCCTAAAGTGGATATACGAAAAAGGGGCGGAGTCAATCGATGAGATTACGGTTTTTTCAAAGAACCTAAGGGCCGAACTGGGAAGGGCCGCTTATATAAGCAACATCAAGCCCCTTGAAAGGCTCCTCTCGCGGGACGGGACGGAGAAGTTCCTTTTCGGGCTCGACGACGGCGAGACCGTCGAAACCGTACTGATACCCGACGACGGCCGCCTCACCCTCTGCGTCTCTTCCCAGGCGGGGTGCGCCATGGGCTGCGTGTTCTGCCGCACAGGCATGGACGGCCTCAGGAGGAACCTCAAGGCGCATGAAATAGTAGACCAGGTAATCTCATCGGGCAGGCTGGTCTTCCCGCGCCGGATAACAAATATCGTCTTCATGGGCATGGGTGAACCCCTTCGGAACGTCGATGAGGTGTGCGAGTCCCTATGGAGGATTACCGGGCTGATGAACATCTCAAAGAGGAGGATAACCCTTTCAACCTCAGGGGTTGTGCCCGCCATGTCTTCCCTGCCCGGAACGGCCCCTCTTGTAAACCTCGCCGTCTCGCTTAACGCCGCCGACGACGAAGTAAGGGACAGGATAATGCCGGTTAACAGAAAGTACCCCCTGAAGGACCTGCTTACGGCTTGCAGGAAATACCCCGTGGGCAAAAGACGGAGAATAACGTTTGAGTACGTGATGATGGCCGGCGTAAACGATTCCATTGATGACGCCGGGCGGCTTGTCCCGCTCCTTGGGGGTATTCCCTCAAAGGTAAACCTGATACCCCTGAACCGGTTCGATGGCTGCGGGTTTGAGCCTTCCCCGGAGGACAGGGTTTTGGCTTTCCAGGAGGTTCTTATGCAGGCGGGGCTTACGGCCCTTATACGCAAGAGCAAGGGGCAGGACATACTGGCCTCCTGCGGGCAGTTGCGGAGGGCGAGGGCGGTAACGGCATGAGCGCGGGTGTAAGAACAGGGAAAGAGACCCCCGTTTCCGTGTTCAGAGGTGTAATCGGAAGCTGCTATTTATAAATGAAGATATACTCGCCGGGGCCGGCCAGGCCGAAATCCTCCCGGGCGTGCTTTTCCAAATAGAAGTCGTTTTCTTTCATGGACTCGATTGAGGATTTAAGCATGATGGTCTCGTCCATGATGACGTTCATTTCTTTTTCAATAGAAGCCCTGTTTTCCCTGAGCTCAAGGTAACGGAGCATGCCGGTGTTGCTGAACAAAAAAGCCGCGCCTATGTAAACAAGGCTCAGGAGCGCAAGAGTATAGAAGACGTAACGCCTTATCTTGATTTCCGCGCTTACCTGTTTCCTTAAGAGGTATTTAGCCTCCATTTCGACTTATATTATACAGTGAATCGAGCCCTTTGTACATACCCGCCTCGAGGAGTTCTTCCTCGATGCTCAAAAGGCGGTTGTACTTGGCGACCCTTTCGCTCCTGGCAAGAGAGCCTGTTTTTATCTGGCCGGTGTTGCACGCCACGGCGAGGTCGGCGATGGTGGTGTCTTCGGTCTCGCCGGAGCGGTGAGAGACGACGGCGGTGTAGCCGGCCTGTTTCGCCATCTCTATGGCGTCGAGGGTCTCCGTGAGAGTGCCTATCTGGTTGAGCTTGATAAGTATGGAGTTTGCGATGCCCTTCCCTATCCCCTGTCTGAGGATGTTCGTGTTGGTGACGAAGATGTCGTCGCCGACAAGCTGAACGTCCTTGCCCAGGGCGGAAGTCATGGCCTTCCAGCCGTCCCAGTCGTTCTCGGACATGCCGTCCTCGATGGAGAGCAGAGGGTAGTTTTTGACCATCTCGCCGTAATAAGAGACCATGTCTTCCGAGGAGGCTTTCCTTCCCTCAAAATTGTAAGCTCCGTCCGAGTAGAACTCCGAGGCCGCGGCATCAATTGCCAAGAAGACGTCCTTGCCGGGCCTGTAGCCGGCCTTGGTCACGGCGTCGAGGACAAGTGTTACGGCCTCCTCGTTGCTCTTAAGGTCCGGCGCGAAGCCCCCCTCGTCGCCCACGGCGTTACCGAGGCCTTTTTCCTTAAGTATCCCCTTGAGTGTGTGGAATATCTCGGCCCCCGCCCTGAGGGCCTCGGAAAACTTTGTGAAGGCAACGGGCATAATCATGAACTCCTGAATGTCGAGGTTGTTGTCGGCGTGGACGCCGCCGTTTAAGATGTTCATCAGGGGTACGGGCAGGACCTTGGCGTTCGTGCCGCCGATGTACCTGAAAAGAGGAAGCCCCGCTTCCTCCGCGGAGGCTTTGCAGACGGCAAGGGAAACGCCGAGCATTGCGTTTGCGCCGAGCCTGCTTTTATTTTCGGTGCCGTCGAGCTCGATAAGCAGGCTGTCGATATACGCCTGGTCCGTGGATTCGATGCCCATCAGCTTCGGGGATATGTCGTCGATTACGTTTTCCACCGCTTTCCGTACGCCTTTCCCATTGTACCGCTTGTCCTTATCCCGGAGTTCGAGTGCTTCTCTCTGTCCCGTGGAGGCGCCGGAGGGGACCGCGGCCTTTCCGAGCGCCCCGCTGTCGAGCATTACTTCCACTTCAACGGTGGGGTTTCCCCTTGAGTCAAGGATTTCCCTTGCGTGTACGTCAATTATCTCGCCCATGTTGCCTCCTCGCCGGTTCTAAGCCGGCAGGTATTGTCTGACGAAATCTTCCATTTTATCAATGTCGAATTTCCTGTTCTTGAGTTCCGCCCTGTTGTGTATCTGCCTGAGCGTGGTGTCGAGGAAGATATTGAAAAGGTGGCAGCTTTCAAGGAGTTTTCCCGTCTCGACGTTGTTTTTGTAGTCGCCTTTTATCTGGAAAAACAGCCGCGAGAATTCCTCGAAATCGTCGTACCTGATGAGCTTGAACGAGAAGTCCTCAAAATAGTCCATGTAGTTCATAAGCACCCTGAAGCTGTTCCGGCCCTCATCGGTCGAGCCGGCTTTTTTCTGCACTCCCATCAGGAGCCGGTTAAGGACGTATATGTCCTCCCTGAGTTTTACGGACTGGGCCGTCTTGTTGATAAAGAAATCGAAAATCCTCTCGCCGTTGATATTGGGCTTCCAGTATTTGGCTAACTGTATGATGGTCTGCTCGGTGAGGTTTTTCAGAATGCCGCGGCTGTTTTCGATTTTGCTCCGGAACTGCGAGGGGGATTTCTTCTCGAATATGTCCTTCATCTCCTGCTGGAAGACCCTTTTGGATTCCATCGAGAACTGGTAAGACAGTGCCTTCAGCAGCATCACGAGTTCCTCGTCCTTAAGCTCTTCCGTCGTTTTTTCGATATAGGTGCGGAAAACTTCAATCTCCGACTTAAGGAGCGAAAATATCAGGAGGGACTTGCTTATGGCTATCTGGTTCATGCTTTTATGGTCCATGTGGGACATGTACCTGAGTATCCTGAAAAGGTGGAGGAAGAGTATCGAGGCCGTTTTTTTAGTTCCCTGGTTGTTTACGTTTTTTACTATCCCCTTAATCTCCCGGTTAACGATAAAGTCCAGTTCGAGGTTTATGTCCTGCCTGAATGGGTTGAAAAACTCGTTTTCCCTCAGCTCCTTGGTTATGACCTGCCCGATGTTCTGGAAACTCATGTACTCGATGCCGGGGTTTTTCAGGATGTCGGAGACAAGGCTTTTGAAACTGATAAAGGAATCGTAGAGCACGTACATGCTTTTTTCCGGGGTGTTCTGCTTGTACATGCCGGCCCTGACGATGTCCCTCCTGCGGTTGTCCAGGAGCTTGCTTTCGGCGAACTTCTGGAACCAGTAGGCGTTTCGGTTGCTTTCGGGTATGATGTACTCAAGGATGCTCAGCGTCCTCAGGATTCCGTCCTTTACGGCGGCGAGCTCGGGGTGAAGGTTTTTCCGGCTGAAATGCTCTTTTGCGGCGAAATGGGTTTCCAGGATGAAAAACCTGTCCAGCGCCCTCAAGAGCGCGTCAAGTTCCGAAAACAGATGAGTGTTTTTCTGTTTCGATATATCGAGCCAGGTTTCCTCGGCCTTCACTTTCGACATGGTTACTTCTTGGGCATATGGAGAGCTTCGTCGTGTACGTCCTCCGCCGCCTCTAAAAGCCCTTCTGCCAGAGTAGGATGGGCGTGAATTGTTTCCGCTATGTCTTTTACGGTAAGACCTTTATGAATGGCCAGAGCCCCCTCGTGTACGAGGTCTGCGGCGTGCGGCCCTATGATATGCACGCCGAGCACCTTGTCGGTGCCGTGGTCGGCCACGACCTTGAAAAACCCGGCTATCTCACCCATCGCGTGGGCCTTTCCAAGCCCCCTGTACTGGAATACGCCGGTCCTGACCTTTAAGCCCTTTTCCACGGCCTGAAACTCCCTCAGACCGACGGAGCCTATCTCCGGCGAAGTGAATATGGCGGCGGGGATTGTGGAGTAGTCTGCTTTCGTCTCTTTGCCGCAGGCGTTTTGAGCAGCCACGATGCCCTCCCTGGAGGCCAGGTGGGCAAGCAGTACGCCCCCCGTGACGTCTCCCAGGGCGTACACTCCCTCGACGCTGGTCTGCATCCTTTCGTCGACAAGGATTTCCCCTCTCTGCCCCTTGTTGACGCCGGCTTCCTCAAGCCCAATGCCTTCGCTGTTCAAAGCCCTCCCGATGGAGACGAGCATCTTCTCCGCCTTAAGCTCCGTGCCGTCTCCGAGCGTTGCGGTTACCCCGTCCCGGCCGGTGCTTACCTTCTCGACGCCTACGCCGGTGAGGAGCTTTATTTTCTTTTTCTTGAACTCCTTTGCCAGGAGGTCCGAGACTTCCGCGTCTTCAGTGGCGACCGCCCTGGGGAGCATCTCGACCATGGTTATCTCGGTCCCCAGTTCCCTGAACAGGCTTGCCCATTCGCACCCTATGACGCCGGCGCCCACTATTAACATGCTCTTTGGTATCTCGGTCAATTTCAGGGCGCCGTCGCTTGAGAGTATCTTGTCTTCGTCAAAGGGGAACGCGGGTATCTCCGCGGGCCTTGAGCCGGTGGCAATGATGATTCTGTCGGCCTCGACGGCCTCTGTGGCCCCGTCCTTTTTTCGCACCTCGACTTTGCCGGGACCCTTGAGCACTCCTCTGCCTTCGACGAGATTGACGCCCCAGCTCTTAAAAAGGCCCCTGATGCCCTTTACCTGCACTCCCACGACCTTGTCCTTCCGCTCCATCATCTTCTTGAGGTTAGGGGTGACCGTGCCCTCAAGGTCTACGCCGAACTTGTCAAGTTCTTTAGCCTTTGCATATGCCTCGGCCGAGGCGATGAGGGCTTTTGTGGGGATACAGCCCCGGTTAAGGCATGTTCCACCGACCTCCGTGTCTTCGATTACTGTGACCTGCGCCCCGAGGCGTGCGGCTTTCAGGGCAGCGATATATCCGCCCGGACCCGCCCCGATTACGGCAACCCTCATTTAGCCTCCTCCTCGACGTGCTTTGCATATTCGGAGGCGTCCATGAGGTCGTTTAGCTCCGAGTCGTTTGAAACCTCAATGACCGCTATCCAGCCTTTGCCGTAAGGTTCTTCGTTTATGATTTCCGGGGTCTCGGAAAGCTCCTCGTTGACTTCCACGATAGTGCCGCTGACCGGCGAGATTACCGAAGAGGTGGCCTTGGTGGATTCTATCTCCGAGACCTCGGCATTGGCCTCCGCAGTGCCGTCTACCTCTGGCAGGTCGATGTAGACGATGTCGCCAAGGGCTTCCTGCGCGTAATTGGTTATCCCCATTGTTGCTTTGTTGCCTTCAACCCTGACCCAGGTGTGTTCCTTATGATACTTCAGATCATCCGGATTCATCCCGACCTCCTTTTGTTATGATTTTGAAGAAACAAGTATACCAGTATATGATAATTAAGCAAACCGTAAATTTATGCTTTAAGTATAGCATTACAAATGGCGCTATTTTCAATAGTTATTGGCGCGAGGGCTTTTTCAGAATTTCCCTGAGCCTCTTGACCAGCTGCTCCGGCTCCTGGCCGTCAAGGTCCAGCGCCATGACCTCTTCGAGCACATCGTCCCGCAGTCCCGAGAAAAGGTCCATCTGCCTGTAGTGCCGCGAGACGTCGCCCACATGCTGTTTTTCGAGGGACTTAAGCACCTCTTTCGCTTTTTTTATCACTTCCTCGGGAAGCCCGGCGAGCCTTCCCACCTGGATGCCGTAACTTTTGTCGGCAGGGCCGGCCTCGACCTTTCTCAGGAAAATTATCTCGTCCCCCCACTCCTTGACCGCGATGTTGTAGTTTCTGATGCCGTCGATGGTGCGGGCCAGGTCCGTAAGCTCGTTGTAGTGAGTGGCAAAGAGGGTCCTTGCCCTGATGTTCCTTGCGATGTATTCGGCGGTGGCCCACGCGATGCTGATGCCGTCGAAGGTGCTCGTGCCCCTTCCGACCTCGTCAAGGAGGATGAGGCTTCGCTCAGTGGAGTTATTTAGGATATTGGCGGCCTCCACCATTTCTACCATGAACGTGCTCTGTCCCCTTGTCAGGTAGTCGGAGGCGCCGATGCGGGTGAAAATCCTGTCCACGACGCCGACGGCCGCCTCTTCGGCGGGTACAAACCCTCCTATCTGGGCCATGAGCACTATCAGGGCTACCTGCCTCATGTAGGTTGACTTCCCCGCCATGTTGGGGCCGGTGATTATCAGCAGGCGGTTGCCCGAGCCGTCCATGTCCGTGTCGTTGGGGATGAACCTTTCCGAAAGCGGAAGCCTTTCGATGACCGGGTGCCGGCCGTTTACGATGTCAATGGCCATGTCGTCCGCCATTTTGGGCATTACATAGTTATGTCTCTTGGCCACGACGGCGAGGGAAACGAGAAAATCCGCCTGTGCCAGTATTTCGGAGGTTTCTATAAGGCCCTCGGCCGATTCCCCCACCTTATCGAGGACTTTCAGAAAGACCTCGTACTCGAGGGCCTTGAGCCTTTCCTCGGCCCCCAGTATCTTGGTCTCATACTCCTTGAGCTCCGGCGTTATGAAACGTTCCCCGCCCACAAGGGTCTGTCTTCTGACGTAGCGTTCGGGCGCCTGGGCCAGGTTAGCCTTGGTTACTTCGATGTAGTAGCCGTGGATGCGGTTGAAGCCTATCTTGAGGGAAGGTATGCCGGTGGCTTTTTTCTCCTCGGCCTCCAGGGAGGAGAGGTAATCCCTGGTGTTTGCGGAGAGGTCCCTTATCTCGTCGATTTCGCCGTGGTAGCCCGCTTTTATGATGCCGCTGTCTTTAAGGGACTGGGGAGGGTGTTCCTCTATGGCCTCCTCTATTGTCGAGGCCAGGGCGGAGAAGTCGGCGACGGCATTGCCGAGTTCGTTCAAATGGCCGTCGAGCGAGCCGCACAACCCGGATTTCATGTCCGGCAGAGCGGCGACGGAGTTTTTTACCGCCACAAGGTCCCTTGCGTTTGCGTTCCCCGTGGATATCCTCTGGGCGAGCCTTTCGAGGTCCTGCACGTTTCTCAGGCCCAGCCTCATCTTTTCGATGAGTTCGTAGTCTTCGACGAGGCATTTTACGGCGCCCTGCCGCTTTTTAATCCCGTCGAAGGAAACCAGGGGTCTCAGTATGGAGTTTCTCATGAACCTGCCGCCCATGGGAGTAAGGGTCTCGTCCAGCGCCCATAGCAGGCTCCCCTCGGTGGAGTCGTCCTTCAGGTTGCGAACGAGTTCCAGGTTTTTCTGGGTCGGGGCGTCGAGGAACATGTATTCGCCCTGGTCAGGGGTGGATATTTTCCTGAACCTGAGACCCTCTTTCTGTGTGTCTTCGACATACGCAACGAGCGCCCCCGCAGCCGAGACCGCAGCGGGCATGTCCTCGCAGCCGTAGCCTCCGAGGGAGTTTACCTGGAAGTGCCTGAGAAGGGTTTTATAGGCGTCGGAGTAATCGAATTTCCAGTCGTCCACCTTCGAGACATAGCGGTTTTTGAGCACTTCGTCATAGTGGATGTCCTTTCCCAGGCTTTCCGGGAGCAACACTTCCCGGGGCTCGTAGCGCGCAAGCTCGTCCTCAAGCGGACGCCCTGTCTCATATATGAGAAACTCTCCGGTTGAGACATCGGCGAGGGCGATGCCGTGTTCCTTGCCGCGGGGGACCAGGCTCAATATAAAACTGTTTTGCTTGGGGTATTCGGGAGCGTGAGTTCCCGGCGTTATCACCCTTACGACTTCCCGCTTTACGATGCCCTTTGTTTCCTTCGGCTCTTCCATCTGCTCGCAAACGGCCACCTTGTGGCCGGCCTTTATGAGCTTTGAGATGTAGTTTTCAGAGGCGAAGTAGGGTATCCCGCACATGGGGACGGGGTTTTCCCTGTTCTTGTCCCTCGTTGTGAGGGCTATCTGGAGCACTCTGGAGGCGACATTGGCGTCCTCCCCGAACATCTCGTAGAAATCCCCGAGGCGGAAGAGCACTATCGCGTCCCGGTGCTTTTCCTTTATAGCGTGGTACTGCATCATAATGGGAGTTTGCTCCGCCATAGCGTTAATTATACCTGTGTGATTTTACACGCATCAACCCTGGACTGGAAAGCATAAAAATGTTATTATATTTTTTTACCGGGGTTGCCCCCTTAGCTCAGTCGGATAGAGCACAGGTTTCCTAAACCTGGTGTCGCACGTTCGAGTCGTGCAGGGGGCGCCATTTACCGGCTTTTTGCCTCAGGGGGCCGGTGATTCATGTTTTCGGTTATCACGGAGGTTTTCGTAAATGAAGACGCACATCATATCACTTCTGGCCGCCGCCTTGTTGCTTCTTTCTTTTTCCGTCTCGTCCGCCTAGGAACACGGGTTTAAAACCATTGGAGCCGAGCAGTTGAAAAATGAAGTCCAAAGCGGAAAGAGGCTGCTCGCCATAGACTCCAGGCCCGGGCAGGAGTACAACGACGGCCACCTCCCCGGCGCAATCAATATAGACCCGCCAAGGTTTGTGTTTATCGCCGGCCTTCTCCCAAAGGACAAGACTTACCCCCTCGTCTTTTATTGCAGGGGATATGGTTGAGCCCTGAGCAAAAGCGCCGCGGACGCGGCCGAAAGGGCTGGATATGAAAACATCCGATTATTTCCCGGCGGGTTCCCCGAATGGAGCCGGAAGGGCTACGACATAGAAAAGTAATATATTCTCTGGTAAGATTTTTGTAAAAGGAAAAGGACAGCGGCATGTCGCTGTCCTTGGTTTTTTGGGACGATGAAAAAGACCCGTTCTTATGCTGTATTGCTGGCGTGGGGTGCTCAAATAGTGGCTTTACTTTCGGCCCCACAACCAGTCCTGGCCAGGACCGGCGCTCCCGGAACATGGGAAGGAGGAATGGAAATAGGCTTTATCTCCTCAAGCGGCAACACCGATACAAGCTCCCTTAACGCACGGTTGAAGGCGGTTTTAAACGCCGGAGAAATATCGAAAAGCGAGCTTGCTTTCGAGTCGTTATATTCGGAGGACTCCGGGAAAACCACCGCCGAACGATACGACTTCTCGTTAAAAAGCGCATATTCATTTACCAGGTTTGATTATGTCTTTATCAAGGCAAGATACGAAAACGACCGTTTTGCCGGTTTCGACTACAGGGTAGCCGAGTCGGCGGGCTACGGCAGGTATCTTGTCCGGCGTGATGCCCTCACCCTGCAGGTAGAGGGAGGGCCGGGCGGCAGCCACAGAGAACTCATAAATGGGAAAGGGGAAGACGAGTGGATAATAAATATGACGGGAAAATTATCATGGGAAATCAGGGAGAAAACCGTTTTTACCCAGACCGTATCATCGGATGTCGGTGAGGACAACACGGTCACCGAATCGGTAACCGCACTTCAGGCCCACCTTGGCGGCAGTTTCTCGATGAAGACAACCTATAGCCTCAGGCACGATTCCAATCCTCCTCCCGGGGCAGGCGGCACTGATGCGAGGACATCGGTGACCCTGGTTTATGACTTTTACTAAATTGGATTGTTTGTAAGCTGACCGGTAGTGTCCGGTAAGATTCTAAAGAGACATTTTTAAAACTTTCTTCGGTTAAAATATTGCAATGTCCCTCTCATCATGAAACCATAAGATTAGGGATTTTTTTGGCCTGATTAGACATGATTGGAAAGGTCGATTATTATATGGGCGAACTCGCAAGCCACCTTAAGCCCGGACGGACGGAGGACGGCATATGAAATTCATGCGCCTTATATCAGTCTTAACGGCGATAGCGCTCTGGTCTACTTTTCAGCCGGCCCTTGCCTCCGACATGCCTGACGTACAGGCCATCGTGGACAAGGTTGACAGGCTCTACCGGAGCACGTCAAGCTCCGCTGAGCTTGAGATGGTCGTGACCACGCCCAACTGGAGCCGCACACTCAGGATGGACGCCTGGAGCGAGGGCATGGACAAAACCTTCATCCGCATCGCCTACCCCAAGAAGGACGCGGGCATCGCCACCCTGCGAATCAATAACGAGATGTGGAACTACTTCCCCAGGATAAACAAGGTAATGAAAGTGCCGCCCTCCATGATGATGAGCGCATGGATGGGCTCGGACTTCACAAACGACGACCTGGTGAAGGAAAGCTCCATGCTGAGGGACTACACCCACAGGATTATAACCCCTGACGGGGCCGAGCCCGGCCTCCACTACGTCGAACTCATCCCCAAACGGGACATCCCCATCGTCTGGGGTAAGATCATCCTGGCGATCCGCAAAGAGGACTTCATCCCGGTGCGCGAGGAATACTACGACGAGAAGGGCACGAAGATGCGGGTCATGGAGTTCAAGGAGATAACGGACTTCGGCGGGCGGAGAATCCCGGCCGTCCTTGAGCTTACTCCCCTCGGGAAAAAGGGAAACAAGACAGTCGTACGCTACATTGACATACGGTTTGACGTTGAGCTTGACGGTGACACCTTCACCCTCAGGAACCTGCAGAGAAGGCGATAGCTGCCGGAACCGTCCATGATTATTGCGAGGATAGCCTTCAGGAACCTCTTCCGCCACAGGCGGCGCTCCCTGCTTACGGGCCTCATGATGGCCGGGGGCTGCTTCCTCTTCTCCGTATTCATCGGCATAGCCGACGGCAGCTACGACCACCTCATCGACATGTTCACCCGCGACCACACGGGCCACATACAGATACACAAAGACGGGTACCTGGACAAGCCATCAATCTACAAGACGATAAAGGACCCCGTTCGGACCGGCGAGAGGATTGCGGGCATCCCCCACGTGGAGTCCTGGGCCCCCCGCGTCTACTCCCCGGCTCTCGCCTTTGCGGGTACAAAGACCACCGGGGTCAGGGTGATGGGGCTGGACCCCGTGCGGGAGGCCGCCACGACGCGGCTCAAGGCGAAAGTGAAGAGGGGGAAGTTCATATCGGAAAAACCGCTCGAGGAGGTCGTGATAAACGAGAGCCTTGCCAGGGTCCTCAAGGTGGACCTGGGCGGGGAGATAGCCCTGATAGCGCAGGGCGTCGACGGCTCCATCGCCAACGGGCTTTTCACCGTGGCGGGCATAACGGATTCCGGAGAGACCCCGTACGGGTTGGCGACGTGCTACATGCACATAGACTCCGCACGCGAGTTCCTTTCCATGTACGGCGGTGGTTCTCATGAGATAGCCCTTGTGCTCACCGACCACGCGAAGGCCAGGGGAACCGCAAGGCGTATAAAAGAAGCCCTGAATGACCCCTCGGTGGACGTGGAGCCCTGGCAGGTGGTGGAGAGCCAGTTCTACAAGGCCATGCAAGCGGACATAAAGGGCAACTGGGTTACCATTATGGTCCTGACCGTCATCCTGGCCGTCGGGGTGCTCAATACCGTCCTTATGGTCATTCTCGAACGGACGCGGGAATTCGGAGTATTGAGGGCGCTGGGGACAAGGCCGCTTCAGGTGTTTGTCCTTATCGTCATGGAGACCGCCTGCCTCGCCCTGCTCGGCATCGTGCTCGGCGCCGCAGGGGGCGTTATCGCCAACTGGCTTCTTTCGGCATATGGCATAACCCTCTCGGAGGGGATAGAGTACGGAGGCGTAGTTTTCAACAAGGTCCTTGGAAAGATTTCGCTCAAGTCGCTGCTGGTTCCTCCGGCGGTGGTCTTCGGGACGGCCGTGCTCGTAAGCATACCGCCTGCCCTTCGGGCCGCACGAATCAAGCCGGTCAGCGCCATGGAACAGGGGTAGGCGATGAGGCTTCTTCTGAAACTGGCCTGGAGAAACGTCATGCGAAACAGGAGGCGCACCGTGCTTTCCGGGCTTGCCGTGGGCATCGGCCTCGCCTCGATGATTTTCATGGGCGCGCTCTTTAACGGGATGTTCGAGAGCATGGTCCGCACCGCCACCGACACCTTCCTCGGCCAGGGCCAGATTCACGCCCTGGGCTTCAGGGACGCCCTCGAAGTGGAAAACACCATACATGAGCCCGAGGCCTTGACCGAGGGATTAAGCGGGGAGGCCGTCCTCGATGCCTTCACACCGCGGACCATTTCCTTTGGCATGCTCAGCTCGGCCGCCGGGGCAAACTCGGTCCTGCTCTACGGCATAGCGCCGGAGACCGAAAGGGAACTCTCCGTGGTCGACGACGCCATGACGGAGGGGGCCTACCTCGGGCCGGATGACGGGCGCCTGATACTCCTTGGCTCAAAGGCAGCCGAGACCCTCGAAGTGGAGGCCGGCGACAGGCTTGTGCTCACCGTGGCCCAGGCGGGCACGGGGGAGCTCTCGCAGGACATGTTCCGGGTCGGGGGGATATTCCATATGGGCATCCGGGAGGCCGATTCGGGGATGGCGTTCATACACATCGGGAAGGCCCGGAAGCTCCTGGCCCTGGGCGACGGCATACACGAGATAGCGCTCAAGTTCAAGGACATAAACGCGGCGGGAGACCCCGGCCTTCCTTTCTGGGACACATACTCCCGGGGCGGCAACGAGGCCATCGGCTGGCGCAGGATTGTGCCGCAGCTTGACGGCGTCATCAGGATGTCGGCGGTGTCAAAGGGCATCACCATCTTCCTCACGTTCGGCATCGTGGCCCTGATTGTCATGAATACGCTCTTCATGTCCCTTTACGAGAGGATGTTCGAGTTCGGCGTGTTGAGGGCAATCGGAACCAGGCCTGCCAGAATGGCCGCCATAGTGCTCCTTGAGGCCGCCTTCCTTTCCCTCATCAGTATGGCCATCGGCGCGGCCCTGGGGTTTGCGGTCACGAAGTACTACTCCATGCACGGCATAGACTACCGGGGCATAGAGTTCGCGGGCGTGACCATAACTGAACTCCTGTACCCTGTTTTAGAGCTTGGGCAGTTTACGCTCTATCCGCTCCTGATATTCATTTTTTCGTTAATCGCCGCCGTATATCCGGCGGTGTTCGCCGCGCGGCTTACGCCGGCCAAGGCCATGAGGAAAAGCCTTTAGCCCGGGTTAGGAGGTTCTTATGCAAGGAGATGTAATACGGGTCGAAAAAGTGACCAAGGTCTACGGCACGGACGGCCTTGAGGTGACGGCGCTGAGGTCGCTGGACCTCGCCATCAAAAGGGGCGAGTTCACCGCCATTGCCGGGCCTTCGGGCTCCGGGAAGACGACCATCCTGAACATAATAGGCGGGCTTGACGCCCCCACGGCAGGCAGAGTGACCCTTGCGGGAAAAAAGATAAGCGAGATGAGCGGCAGGGAGCTCTCGGACTTCCGCCGCGACCATATCGGCTTCATCTTCCAGTCCTATAACCTCATCCCCGTGCTCACGGCCGCGGAGAACATCGAGTACGTGATGCTCCTTCAGGGAGTGCCCGAGGGGGAAAGGCGCTCGCGGGTGGCGTCCATATTAAGGGAAGTTGGCCTCGAGGGCATGGAGGACCGAAGGCCGAACCAGCTCTCCGGGGGGCAGCAGCAGCGCGTGGCCGTTGCAAGGGCCATGGTCTCGCGGCCGGACCTCGTCCTCGCCGACGAGCCCACGGCCAACCTGGACTCCGCGACCGGGGCCGCGCTCCTTGACATGATGAGGGAACTGAACGAAAAAAGCGGCATGACCTTTGTGTTTTCCACCCACGACGGCATGATAATGGAGCGGGCCCGAAGGCTCGTGGTGCTCAAAGACGGCGCCGTCGAAAGGGACGAGAGCAGTGGAGACGGCCCTGTCTAAACGAATTTCATCAATGCCCGCCGCCGCGCGGAAATATTCACGGGAGCATATCACTCGAAGCATATTTGTCCTTGTCCTGGCCTGTCTCCTTCAGGGCACGGTCCATGCGGAAGAAAAAGGGACCGTGACCCTGGGCGGACACATTCGGAATTTCGCCACCCTCGTCGATTTCGACGGTGACGCCACGGCTGAGGCATTAAGCCTGCTCAGGCTCAGGCTCCTCTGGGAGCCTTCTCCCAACGCGTTGGGAGAGCTTGCCTACGAGCTAACCCCTCGTTTAAGGGAAAAGAGCGGACCTACTCTTGTCCCTCTGCCGCCGCTTTTTTTTTATAGGGCTGTTGACCTTGAGGAGGCCCTTTACGAGGAAAGCGAAAACTTCAGTGTGGCCCAAAACCTCGACAGGGCCATGATAACCCTGAGGTCGGCGTCCCTGGACTTTTTCGCGGGCCGCCAGCCGATAGCTTTCGGCTCGGCGCGGGCGGTCAACCCAACCGACGTAATCGTTCCTTTCACCTTCAACACCCTGGCCAAGGAAGAGCGGGCGGGGGTTGACGCCTTGAGGGCAAAACTCCCCTTCGGGCGGCTGGGCGAGCTGGACGCAGGCGTGGTCTCCGGCGATGACTTTGAGCCTGGAGAAAGCGCGGCGTTTGTCCGCTTAAAGTCCTATGTGCTCAGGACAGACGCCTCGGCCATGACGATGGCCTTCAGGGAAAACCTTCTTTTGGGTATTGACCTTGCGCGCTCCATCGGAGGCGCGGGCGCCTGGCTTGAGGCGGCCTATGTGTTTGCGGATGAGGGCTCCGATGAAAACTACCTGAGGCTCACGGCAGGGGCCGACTACAGCCTTACCGCGAAACTATACGGATACGCCGAGTACCATTTTAACGGCGCGGGCGCGGGCAGGCCGGAAGAGTACTTTAACGTAATCACCGAGACGGCATATGCCGACGGCGCGGTCTACCTGCTTGGCAGGCATTACCTCGCCTCGGGCTTTACCTGCGAGGTCACGCCCCTCCTTGTCCTCAGTGCACAGGCGCTCATAAACCTCGAAGACGGCTCGCTCCTCCCCTCGCCAGTCCTCGAATACAGCGCAGCCGACGACGTTACGATGAAGTTAGGGGCATTTCTTGGAGTGGGCAGCGACCCGGGCGGCAACGTCCCCCGCTCGGAGTTCGGGCTTTATCCGGACCTGTACTTCGCGTCCCTGAATATTTATTTCTGAACCGGTAAAGGGCTTGCGCGAGGCGCAAGCCCTTTACCGGCGTGGTGGTGGGCGGGATTCGAACCCGCCACCTTCGGCTTATGATCCCTCCCATATTAAGGGGCTTAAGGCAACAGTGAAAAGATACGATGCAACTAAGGTAGGCCTCCTCCGGAGTTTTTACGACATGGTTATGCCCCGTGGCTTGCAGGCTGTCCGACAATTGTCATCCTGAACTTGTTTCAGGATCTGTATAGAGCTGTAAATATTGAAAATACGAGATTCTGAAATAGCCCACATTCAGAATGACAAAACCAGCTTTTTTTGCATTGTCGGACAGCCTGCTTGCCACAGGGCATCGATTGCCGGGATTTCAAAGGGGCGCCAAGCAAACTTTGGTCAAGGGCGGGGTCAATGCCCCGCCCTTGAAGGCGAGCACCGCGCAAGGTGCGGTTCGAGTTTACTTATGGTGACCGGAAAGCTACAGTCTTTTTCGCAAATCTTTCGGCACGTTGCGGACAGCTTTGTCTCCACTGTATAATCTCGCTATGCCAGATGTCCTCAAGCTCTCCATAACATTCCTGCTGATAGTCCTGCTCCTGAGGAAAAAAGTAAATATCGGCCTCGTCATGTTCGCAGGGGCGGGCGCGCTCGCGGCGCTTTATCTTACCCCGCCCGCCGTTATTTTACGGACCGCCGTGGATACCGTGACCGAGCGGGTGACCCTTGAGCTGATACTGGCCCTGGCCCTCATCCGCATGCTGGAACTCGTTCTCAGAGAGCGCGAAATACTTAAGGAGATGATGGCTGCCTTCAAGGCGCTTTTCGGGAACCGAAAGGCGGTCATCGTCTCCATGCCGCTCCTTATCGGCATGCTCCCCTCGGTGGGCGGGGCGTATTTTTCCGCCCCCATGGTCAGGGAGTCCACCGAGGGACTTCAGATGCCTCCGGAGGAGAAGGGGTTCATAAACTACTGGTTCCGCCACCCCTGGGAGTTCATACTCCCCCTCTACCCCGGCCTGCTCCTTGCCTCGGCCATAACCGGGACCGAACTGAGGACCCTCATGCTTGCCAACCTGCCCTACGCCGCCCTCATGGCGGCCGGAGGTTTTCTCTTCAGTATGCGGCGGGTAAAAAGCGGCAGGGAGGCACAGCGCCTTTCGAAAACCGGGCTTTTGAGCTTCCTCCCCATCGGCTCTGTGCTCCTGCTTGTCATAGCCTTCGGGGTCAGGCTCTACCTGGCGCTCCTCGTTGTTGTGGCCTCGCTCCTGGTCTTCTACCGCTACAGGTGGGGCGCGGTGGGGAAGGCCCTCAGGCACGGCTTTTCCCTCGACGTGGCGGTGCTCATAACAGGCGTGATATTTTTCAAGGGCGTGATGGAGGCCTCCGGGGCGGTGGAGGGCCTGAGCCTTTATTTTGCCTCAAGGGGCATCCCGCTTATGCCCATGCTGCTGGTGCTGCCTTTCGTGGCGGGGATGCTTACCGGGCTTACCATCGGCTTTGTGGGGGCCACATTCCCCCTGCTCGTCAGCCTCTCTGACGGCTCCATAGCTGCGGTAACGTTAGCCTTTGCCGCAGGGTTTGCGGGCGTGCTCCTCTCCCCGGTGCACGTCTGTCTGATACTTACCAGGGAATATTTTGCCGCCGACATGGGGGGCATCTACCGGAGGATGCTCCCGCCCTTGGGCATCGTGCTGGCTGCGGCGGTCACGGAGTATTTCCTGCTGAGTTACACGCTTTAGCTCTCACCGTCATGGTTCGATATGCTCACCATGACGGCTTGCTTCTTTTCTCCGGGTACGGGTATGAAACATTGCTCATAAGAAAAGAGTACTCTCTCGATGCGGGTGCTCCTGCGTACCGCGTCGGCCACTGACCCCTTTTGACAAGCATACAAGACCTTTTTTTATTACGTTATTTCCGCCCTTGCCGCCGGGTTAAACGGGTTTGTTCTTACGGCCAGTGAGAAGAGATAGGGGTATTTCTTTCTCAAGTGGTTCATGTATCTGAGCCATTCCGAGACGAGGCGCGCGTATGCTCTTGCCATGTCGCCCTCAAGGTGTTCGCGGTCTTTCTCGGGGATGGAAGAGAGGCCCTTGCGGTGGCCGAGTTCCTCTGCCAGGTGGAAGACCGCCCAGAGAAGCTCGGTAAAAGAGTCGTGCTCAAGGAGGTTCGGGTTCTGAAGCAGCCCCAGCAGAAACTGCCTCTGTCCCAGGAGAAAGTCTTTAAGCCCCGCGAGGTCTCCCCGCCGGGCATCTATCCGGTGGCCGTAGGTTTCAAGGAACCTCCAAAGTCCCGAAATCTCGTCCTTGCCAAAGCCGCCTGTGATGGCCGGTTCCTTTCTAAGGCGCTCGATGTCCGGGTCGAACTCCGTGAGGCGGCCTATGAGGGCGTCCCCGGTCTCGCTGAAGAATGCCCCGATGACCATGTTGAGTTTTTTAAGCAGCGCCCGTTTCTCCCTCACCGCCAGGAGCCGGTGGATGATGAGCGTTACAAGGAGCACCTCCACCGGCACGAAGGCGACGTCCCCCACGAGGTAGATAAAGATATGGTGAGGGTCGCGGAAAATCAGGTAGTGCAAGAAATACACAAGCGCCGAAAGCGCCACGAGTCCGAGGCCAAGGAGCACCTGCCAGTTAAACAGTTTCTTCATGGACACCCCTCCGTCCTGAAAATGTTTAATCCAATCTACTATACCAGCATCAGAAAGGAAGATGCCCCGGCTGCGGCGGAGAAAGCGTCCGCGGCACCTTTTGCGTCCGCTTTTCCTGCCGGCATGCTCAGGGTTCAGCGCGGAACTTTTGGGAAACAGCCCCCGCACCGTGCAGTACCGGACGCGCTGTTTTAAAAAGAGCGGCTTTGCATGTCTCGTTGGGGCCTTGCGCCTTTGAGGTACTCGTAAATGCCGGCCAGTCCGCCCGTGGCCACGGAGAGGAACCAGGCGAAGGATATCGCCGTGGCCATGTCGGGCTTGATGCCTATGGTGCCCAGAAGCAGCACGGAGGAGGCTTCCCTTATGCCTATGCCGGAGATGGACACGGGGGCCGAGGAGAGCGTGGCTATGATGGGCATGAAGATGAACAGCATATGCAGGGGCATGTCCTGCCCGAGGCCCAGGGCGAGCACGTATATGGAGAGTATCACCACCGTCTGCGCCGCAACCGAAAGCGCCAGGGCTTTGAATATCACCAGGCGCTTTTTCCTGTAGAAATGGAAATAGTCGTAAAAGTTGCCGAGGAACTTTATCCCCTTCCCCAGGCGCAGGCCGAATACTATCAGGCTGACGGCAAGGAACCCGAAAACGATGGCCGGGAGCATCCACTGCACCCACGAGCCGCTGAAATACCCCATGCCGAACGGGAAGGCGATAAGCCCGATGGCCATAAGCGAGGTAAGCCCTATGTAGCGGTCCATGAACACCGAGGCAAGGGACTGCGTGCCCTTGCCCGTCTCCCGGTAAAGATAGTAGCTCTTTACCGCGTCTCCCCCCACGAGGCCGGGCAGGAAGGTGTTGAAAAACGAGCCGAGAAGATAAAGGGGGAAGAGCCTCCGCAGGCTGAACCTGTCCTTCAGGAGCATCTGCCACCGTATGGAGGAGACGAACTGGCACGCCACGTACATCAAAACCGCGGAGGCGAACGCCCAGGGGTTGATGTTTATAATCAACGAGACTACCCTGCCGATGCCGGCCCGTGAAAGCACGAGGTAGAGGAGTCCGCAGCTTACGGACAGCTTTAAGAGAAAAAAGACCGTTTTTTTAAGTTTCCTGCGCAAATCTCTCTCCGCGAGGGTGTATGGGATTTCCCGGGCCGGGCGCTGTCTCGCGCATCAGGGTTCGTCCAGTATATCCCTGACCTTCTGCCTCAGTTCGTCGAGCCTGAAGGGTTTTTCCAGAAAGTGCATGTCGTTATGCTCGGGGATGACGCCGCTTATTATGAGAACCTTTGAGCCGGGGGATATTTTCCTTATTTTATCCATCAGGGAGGACGATTTGAGCTTGCCGAGGTTGAGGTCCATGATAAGGAGGGCGGGCGGCTCGGCCTTGAGTTCATCAATGAAGCTGTCGGGGTCGGACGTAATCCTCACCTCGTAGCCCAGCTTGGCAAGGGCCCTCTTGATGGTATTCAGAATGAGTGGTTCGTCGTCGACGACGAGGATTTTTTCCTCCACAATCCTTATAATTTAACATGAACGGATATATTTTGAAAGATTGCCTCCCTTCCCCGGAGAGGGCGTTGTGAAGCTTTCCGGGCTGGACTGGACGATAATCTCGGCCTACATGCTGCTGAGCCTCCTTGTGGGCCTGTACCTTACGCGCCGGGCCTCCTCGAGCCTGAGCGAGTTCTTCCTCTCCGGGAGGAACCTCCCCTGGTGGCTCGCGGGCACCTCGATGGTGGCCACCACGTTTTCCTCGGACACGCCCCTTTACGTGACCGGTCTTGTCAGGGGCCACGGCATTTACGAGAACTGGCAGTGGTGGTGTTTCATCCTCTCGGGGATGCTCTCGGTCTCCTTCTTCGCCAGGCTCTGGAGGAGGGCCGGGGTGCTGACGGACGTCGAGCTCATCGACATGCGATACTCTGGCAGGTCGGCCTCGGCGCTCAGGGGGTTTAAGGCGATATATTTTTCGTGCGTCATCCATACCATCATCAAGGCGCAAGTGATATTGGCCATGGCCAAGATACTGGACGTCACTGTGGGCTGGGGCAAGTGGGAAAGCATCGTGCTCTCAAGCGTAGTGACCGTCGCGTACTCGGCGATGTCCGGCTACTGGGGCGTGGTGGCCACCGACCTTATGCAGTTTGTCATCGCTATGGTGGGCGCGGTGGCCCTGGCAATAATCTCCATAGACAAGGTGGGGGGCATCGGGCCTCTGAAGGCGGCGCTCTCACCTGAGACCCTGAGTTTTTTCCCTCCCCTTAACGGGGAGTTCATGGGAACTACCTTTATGGCTTTTCTGGGGTATGTGGGGCTTTCGTGGTGGTCCAAGTACTCCTCGGACGGCGGCGGGGTCATCGTGCAGAGGATATCCTCCTGCAGGAACGAAAAGGAGGGCCTTATGGCGACCTTCTACTTCAATGTGGCCAATTACGCCCTCAGAACGTGGCCGTGGGTCCTGGCGGCCCTGGCCTCCATAGTGCTCTACCCCACGATTACCGACCACGAGGCCGTTTATCCCGCGATGGTGGTGGACCTCCTGCCAGCGGGCCTGAGGGGCCTTATGATTGCCTCCTTCTTCGCCGCCTTCATGTCCACCCTGAGCACGTACCTGAACCTCTCCTCCGCCTATTTCGTAAACGACTTCTACCGGCCCTTTGTCAAGAAAGGGGAGGACGACAGGCATTACATCTTCGTCTCGCGGCTCATGACCGTGGCGCTCTCGGCCCTTACTGCCGTGGTCACGTACCACGTTACCTCCATAATCGGGGTCTTCAAGTTCCTCGTGGCCTTCGGCTCCGGCACCGGGCTTGTCTACATCGTGCGGTGGTTCTGGTGGCGGGTGAACGCCTGGAGCGAGATATCGGCAATGCTGACCTCCACGGCAGTGACGGTAATCGCCTACACCGTTTTTGAGGACATCCCGTATTACGGGAAGCTCGCGCTGATTATTTCCTCCTCCACGGCGGTCTGGATGACAGTGACGCTCCTTACCAGACCGACGCCAAAGGAGAAGCTCGAGGAATTCGTGCGGCGCATAAACCCCGGCGGCCCCGGCTGGGCGCGCGTGCGGGCAGCGGCAGGCGTTCCCGAGGGCGAGGGCCTCTGGGGGTCTTTCAGGGAATGGGTCTACGGCTCGCTGTTCGTCATAGGGCTGACCCTGGGCATAGGGAAACTGCTCCTCGGGTTTTACCTTTCGGCTTACGTGTGGCTTGCCATAAGCCTGGCGACGGGCTGGCTCGTTCGAAAAAGCATACGAGGCGCAAGGTGGCAATAACCCCGCTCCCCTCATCCGTACCTTGTCGCCTTCCCGTCTTTACGGTGTTGCGGTATTATGGCAACCTCTAAAAATATCTTTTTACTGCAAGGGGCTGTAATCGCGGCATACATCGTCACCGGGATAAAAACGTCCTCAACGCAACGCTGCTGCGCCTCCGGGCGTTCTTTCCCCGTTTCCTTGTCTGCCGCGATTTCGCTCCCTTTCGTATACAAAACCTAATTTTTAGAGATTGCCTTATGTTAATATAAAAATCGTGATAGCGATAGTCGACTACGGCATGGGAAACCTGAGGAGCGTGGAGAAGGGTTTTCTCCATGTGGGCGTGGAAGCCAAAGTCGTCTCTGACGCCCGCTCCCTGGACGACGCCCGCGGCGTGGTGCTCCCCGGCGTGGGGGCTTTCCGCGACTGCATGAGAAACCTTGCCGACCTAAGCCTCATAGAGGCCATTGTCAGGAACATCGAGAAAGGCAAGCCCTACCTCGGCATCTGCCTGGGCCTGCAGATACTCTTTGCCGAGTCCGAGGAGTTCGGACACACGAGGGGGCTCGGCATATTCAGGGGCCGGGTGCCGAGGTTCGGGGAAGGCGGGCTCAAGGTCCCGCACATGGGCTGGAACAGCATAAAGATACTCAGGCGCCCGCCCGTCCTCGACGGCGTCCCCGACGGCAGCTACCTCTACTTCGTGCATTCCTACTACGTCGAGTCCGACGAGGAGGATATAATCGCCGCCAGGACCGACTACGGTGTGGAGTTTACCTCCATGGTCTGGCGAGACAACGTCTTCGCCACGCAGTTTCACCCTGAAAAGAGCCAGACTCTGGGACTCAGGATTTTAAAAGGGTTCGGGGACTTCGTAAGGTCGGCGTAAAACGGATTTAATCCGGCAACTCCCGTATCTTCTTTCCCAGCACCGGGTGCAACACGTCCGGGGCTATCTCTTTAAGAGGTTTCAGCACAAAGTCCCGCTTTAGCATATGGGGATGGGGGATGGAAAGCCCTGGTTCCTTGATTATCACATTGTCGTAGAGCAGGATGTCGATGTCCATCACGCGAGGGCCCCAGTGCCCGGCGTCCACCCGCCCCATCTCCTTCTCTATGGCCTTAAGGGCATAGAGAAGTTCGCGGGGGCCGAGGGAGGTCTCCGCCTCCAGGGCTATATTGATGAACCGGGGCTGGTCTTTTACCCCCCATGGCTCGGATTCGTAAAAGGAGGACTGTTTCCTGACGGCTACCCCGTACTCGGGCAAAAGCCCCACCGCCCTAAGGCAGTTGGCTTCACGGTCGCCGAGGTTGGAGCCTATTGCCAGGTAAACGAGCGACATGACGGAACCCAAACGGAGAGGGCCTGCCCTCTGATGGCCTCAAACGTTAAAGCGACCTCTTAATCCTTTCCACGGCTTCCTCTATTCTCTCTTCCGGCACAGTGAGGGCGAACCTTATATAGCCTTCCCCTGTCTCGCCGAAGCCGCTGCCGGGGGTGGCGAGCACCCCCGCTGTTTCGAGAAGGTGCGCTGCGTAGCCCGCCGAGTCGAACCCCTCCGGAACCCCTGCCCAGAGGTAGAAAGTGGCCTTGGGTTTATTGACCGCGATTCCCGCCCCTTTAAGGCCCTCGTACAGGGCGTCCCGCCGGCCCTCGTATGTTCTTCGTAAATCGTCGAGCACGCCCTCCTCGGTTCCGAGAGCTGTTATGGCGGCCTCCTGTACGGCCAGGAACACACCGGAGTCGAGGTTGCTCTTTACTACCGACAGGGCTTTTATTACATCGCCGTTTCCAACGGCGAAACCGATTCTCCAGCCCGTCATGTTATAGGTCTTCGAAAGTGAATGGAGCTCGACCCCCACCTCTTTCGCCCCAGGCGTTTCGAGGAAGCTGGGGGGCTTGTTACCGTCGAAGTATATCTCCGAGTATGCCGCGTCGTGGCAGATGACTATGTCGTATTTTTTCGCGACGCCAACGGCCTCCTCGAAAAACTCCCTGCCCGCTACGGCCGCGGTGGGGTTGTTGGGGTAGTTAAGCCACATGAGCTTCGCCCTCCTGAGCACGTCTTCCGGTATGGCCCTGAAATCCGGAAGATAGGAGTTTTCCTCCGTAATGGGCATGTAATAGCTCTCGCCTGCGGCGAAAAGCGTGCCTATCGAATACACCGGGTAGCCGGGCGTGGGCACGAGGACGACGTCGCCGGGGTCCACGAAGGCAAGTGGCATGTGGCCCACCCCGTCTTTTGAGCCCATAAGGGATACGACCTCGCCCCCGGGGTCGAGGGAGACGCCGAACCTCTTTTCGTACCAGTCCGCCACCGCCTCCCTGTAGGCAGGCATCCCGGCAGAGGACGGATAGCGATGGTTTAAGGGGTTTTCAACGGCCTTTTTCATTGCCTCCACGATGTGCGGGAGGGTGGGTATGTCGGGGTCGCCTATGCTCAGGTCGATGAGGTCCACGCCCTTTTCGAGCACCTCCTGCTTCTTCTCCTCGATGCGGGCGAACAGATACGGCGGCAGGTTCCTGACACGCTCGGCAAGCACGGCCATTTCGTCCTCCTCGAAAATTTTCCAGATATTATAACCCAAATAAGCCTCCCCAACCAGTCCTTCGTTTAGATTTGTCAAGCCAATTTAGAAATGTCCTATTCTTGGCAAAATAGAAATGTCCTATTCGGTTAGTACGTATGCGCCCTCCTTTCGGGGAGGGGTTTCCGGCTCTGCCACCGCCTCCAGGGGTGGTCCTTCGGCGGCACATAGGGTTTCCCCGGCCTCCACTGCCTGTGGGCGGCCCTCTTGCGCTTCTTCTTCCAAAGGCCCGCCTCCAGAAGCCAATTCCTCAGAGTCTCGTCGCTTATTTCGATGCCGTCAAGCTCCTGAAGCTTCTCGGAGGCCAGCGTGGGGCCGAAATCCC
>CBDVCR010000022.1:0-24560 GCA_965372535.1 uncultured bacterium
AAGCCGGATCGATTCGTTCCAGGCTGATGTTCGTCATGTAATCTATTTTATGCTCCCCTTAATATTAGTGCCAAGGGTTTTCTCCGTGTCTGTGGTATATTTTATCCTTATTTATATGGATACTTAAAGCCCCCTCTTGAGCGCCTTGTCCCCGATGTCCCGCCGGTAGTGCATGCCCTCGAAGCTGATTTTCTCTATGGCCCCGTGGGCGCGCTCCTTCGCGGCCCGGATGTCCTCCCCAAGCGCCGTAACCCCCAGCACCCGGCCGCCCGAGGTGACGACTTCGCCGTCATTGAAGGCCGTGCCCGCGTGGAACACCACCACGTCATCGAGCTTTGCGGCCTCCTCAAGCCCCGATATGGGCCTGCCCTTTTCGTAGCTTCCGGGGTAGCCGCCGGAGGCCAGCACCACGCAGACCGAGGCCCCGGGCTTCCACTTAAGCTCGATGTCCGCGAGTTTGCCGTCCGCGACGGCCCCGGCTATTTCCACCAGGTCGGTCTCAAGCCTCGCCATGATGGGCTGGGTCTCCGGGTCGCCCAGGCGGCAATTGAACTCAAGGACGTAGGGCTCGCCGTCCTTTACCATAACCCCCGCGTACAAGACGCCCTTGAAGGCCACCCCCTCGGAGCGGAACCCCCTCAGGACGGGGTTCATGACCCTGTCCATTATCTTTTTTTCAAGCTCCGGCGTGACAACGGGGGCGGGGCTGTAGGCGCCCATGCCTCCGGTGTTGGGCCCCTGGTCGTCCTCGAAGACCCGCTTGTGGTCCTGGGTGCTTGCCATCGGGAGCATGACGTTGCCGTCTGAGAATGCCATGTAGGAGGCTTCCTCCCCCATCAGGCACTCCTCCAACACCACCCTGTCGCCGGCCGGGCCGAAGGCCCTGTCCTTCATGATGAGCCTGAGGGCCTTTATTGCCTCCTCGTACGTCTGGGCCACAATCACGCCTTTTCCGGCGGCAAGCCCGTCGGCCTTTATCACGATGGGCGTGCCCTTGAGCCGCACGTACTCCTCGGCCTGCGTGTAGGAGGCAAAGGTCTTGTACTCCGCGGTGGGTATGGCGTGGCGCCTCATGAAGTCCTTGGCAAATGCCTTGCTCGACTCAAGCCGCGCCGCGGCCCTGGTGGGGCCCAGTATCTTCCTGCCCTCCTTTTGGAAGGCGTCCACTATGCCCTTTGAGAGGGGCGCCTCGGGGCCCACCACGGTGAGGTCAATCCACTCGTACTTCACGAAATCCAGGAGTGCGCCGAAGTCGTCAGGGTCGATGTCCAGGCACTCGGCAATCCCGGCGATGCCCGCGTTTCCCGGCGCGCAGTATACCCTGCCCACGCGCCGCGACTGCCTGAGCTTCCAGACAATGGCGTGCTCCCGTCCGCCGCCCCCTATCACAAGGACTTTCATGCAGCCGGCCCCCTAATGCTTGAAGTGCCGCGCGCCGGTGAGGAGCATGGCGACGCCAAGCTCGTTGGCCGCCTCTATAACCTCGTCGTCCTTGACCGAGCCGCCGGGCTGCACGACCGCCGTAACGCCCACTTTCTTTATGCCGTCTATGCCGTCGCGGAAGGGGAAAAACCCGTCGGAGGCCACTACCGAGCCCTTGAGCGGCTCAAGGGCGTTTATCGCCCCCACCCTTGCGGCATACACCCTGCTCGTCTGGCCTATGCCGATGCCCACGGTCCTGTCCCCCATGGCGTAGACTATGGCGTTTGACTTTACGTGCTTGCAGACCTTCCAGGCGAAGTCGAGCCCCGCAAGCTCCTCGCGGGTGGGCTCCCGCCTGGTCACGGCCTTGAGCGACCTGATGTCCACATTTTGGGTATCCCAGCCCTGAAGGAGAACGCCGCCCGCAATCCGCTTGATGTCATAGCCGCCCAGGGGCTTTTTCATGTCCGGGAGCTTCAGTAGCCTGATGTTTTTCTTTTCGCCGAAGACCCTTAAGGCGTCCTCCGTGAAGTCCGGGGCGATGACCACCTCGACGAATATGCCCGTTATCTCCTTTGCGGCCTCGCCGTCCACCGGAACGTTAAAGGCTATCACCCCGCCGAAGGCCGAGACCGGGTCGGTCCTCTGGGCCTTTACGTATGCCTCGGCGGGGCCTTCGCCCAGGGCCACGCCGCAGGGGTTGTTGTGCTTTATGATTGCGCAGGCGGGCTTTTCGTACTCCAGGGCGAGCATGAGGGCCGAGTGGGTGTCGTAGTAATTGTTAAAGGACATCTCCTTGCCCTGCAGTATCCCGGCGTCAAAGAGGCTCAGGGAATCGGACCGCTCGATGTAGGATGCCGCTTTCTGGTGGGGGTTTTCCCCGTAGCGGAGCATGGAGCCCCGCCTGAAGGTCATGGTGAGGGTTTCCGGCAGCTCCGCCGCCGCCTCTTCCTCCATGCCGGCCAGGTAATCGGCTATCAGCGTGTCGTACCGCGAGGTGTGCGCAAAGACCTTCCGGGCAAGCCTGCCCCTGGTCTTGTAGCTTACCTCGCCCCCGAGGCTCTTCATCTCGGAAAGCACGGATTCGTAGTCCCCGGGGTCCACCACCACGGCAACGTCCTCAAAGTTCTTCGCCGCCGAGCGCAGCATGGTGGGCCCGCCGATGTCTATGTTTTCGACCGCCTCGGCAAAGGTTACGCCCTCCCTTGCGATGGTCTGCTCAAAGGGATAGAGGTTGACCACGACGAGGTCTATGGGCTCGATGCCGTGCTTTTCCATGTCCCGGACGTCCTCTTTCCTGCCTCTCCTTCCGAGCAGCCCGCCGTGGATTTTCGGGTGCAGGGTCTTGAGCCTCCCGTCGAGCATCTCCGGGAAACCGGTATATTCCGAAACGTCCTTTACCCCGACGCCGGCCTCCCGCAGGGCCTTGGCCGTGCCCCCGGTCGAGAGTATCTCCACCCCCATGGACTCAAGCTGCCTGCCGAACTCCGCGACCCCGGTCTTGTCGGATACGCTTATCAAGGCCCTGCTTACCTTTGCCATTATGCCTCCGTAACTGTGATTAATCCGATGAATACGCTAATAACATGCCCGGGAGAAGTTAGATTGTAACATCCGGGGCGGAGTTTGCACAAGGGTCGGTTTCCGAGTTTCCGAGTGTCAGTTTCCGAGCGCCGCGGCGGCCTCCACGGCCACGTCTTTAATGGAGATTTCCCGCATGGAAGTCCCGTCGTAATAGCAAAACAGGGCGTCGTCGCTCAATTTTTTCTCGACAGCGGGGAGGTGCTCTCTCCTGCCCAGGCCCTTAAGGGCCTGGAGGGCAAGGCCCCTCTCGCCGGGGTCCTCGGAGTCCAGGTACCGGAGGGCGACCCGGGCGAAGGGCGCCGCCAGGTCCGGCCTGGCCCTGCCCACCTTTATCATGCACCACAGGGAACCCGTCCTCAGGATTTTCTCTTCGTGGAAGGAAATCACGATGGGTACGATGTCCCCGAAGGGCTCGGGGTTTCTGCCTACCATCTCCGATATTATCTCCCCAACGCTCCAGGCGTTAGTGCCCGACTCCTCGCGCATCATCCACAGCAGGCGCTGGATGAGGTTGCGCGCCTTCTCGGCGGGCCAGCCCTCCGTAATCCTCCCTATGGCCTCGATGGCCCGCCAGCCGAGGAGGCCGGCCTTGTCGTACGTCATGGAGATGAGGAGCCGGGGGACCGAGCGGTCCTTCCCGGAGAGCCTCACGACGCCCTCGAAGTCCGCGTTTCCTAAAAGCTCCCTGAGTTCGGCCTTGCGCGCCCGGACCGCGTCTTCGTGCGCCATAAGCATATCGTAGCGCCCTCCGCAGGGAAAATCAAAAAGAGACCGTTCCGCCCGGTCTCGTCTTATTTCCAGACCGCCAGATACCTTCCGTCCCAGCCCATACGGGCCTTGCCCTTCCCGTCGGTGTCCTGGCTAAGCGGGGAGATGTCGAGGATTCTGTCCAGGGCATCGCAATGGGAAACCATGCCGAAGGAGCCTATAAACAGGAGGGCAAGTGATTACGCCTTATGGCTTTAACTCCCTTTGTCCTGCGCGCTGCGGAATTTTCCTGCCGCCCTTACCATCCCCTCGGCCCACTCCGGCGTGCCGAGGGCGTGCGTGTGGGTGTATGTGGCGAGCACGTTTTTATATGTCAGGCCGTCCCTGCCCCCGGCGATGCCCATGCCGCGTTTCATGGCAAAGGCCAGACCCACGCCGCCCGCTTTAAGCTCGGTGGCGGGTGGTACGGCCCCCTCGGAGTAATGGAACTCGTGCCCCCTGAGCACGGTCCCCCTTTTGTAAAAGGGGTTTCCCCCCGTGACCTTTACCACGGTGTAGCCGTGGGCGCGGGGCTTATCGTGCATGGCGAAGCTTACGGGGAAGACCCCGGCCATGGGGTGGCTCCTGCCGCCGAGCAGGAGGGACCTGCCGAGGTACATGAGCCCGCCGCATTCGGCGTAGACCGGAAGCCCCGCCTCGACGGCCCGCTTGAGGCTCCGCATGAAGGGCTTGTTTTTCGAAAGGGCGATGGCGTGGGTCTCCGGGAACCCGCCGCCTATGTAAAGGGCGTCCACTGGGGGAAGGGCGCTTGCGGAAAGGGCGCTTACCTCCACGATTTCCGCGCCCCTTTCCTGGAGTTCCTCGAAGTTTTCCGGGTAGTAAAACTGAAAGGCCGAGTCCCGTATGACGCCGACCCTGAGGGGGAGGGGCGCCATTTTTAATTCTCGCCCGATGCCCTTTCCGGCCCGGGGCGCACTCAGGGGCGGGGCGGCTCTTGCTATCCGCATGAGCCTGTCAAGGTCAACGTACTTTTTAATGATTCCGGAGGACCTTCCTATGGCGTCCTTTACGTCCGGGTGCTCCTGCCAGGGGGTAAGCCCCATGTGGCGCTCCGGCAGCTCGGCCTCATCAAGCCTTGGTATGGCCCCTATGACCGGCACGCCCGCGTAGCGCTCCACGGCCTCCCTGATGACCGCCTCGTGCCTTTTTCCGGCTATCATGTTGAGCACCACCCCGCCGAGCCTCAGGCCGCGCTCGAAGCGTTTTACCCCGAGCACCTGGGCGGCCACGGTGCGCGTGGCCTTGGTGCAGTCGAGTATCAGGATTACCGGGGACTTGACGATGCGGGCGACCCTCGATGTGCTCCGGCTCCCCTCGGCGTCCATGCCGTCGAAAAGCCCCCTGTTTCCTTCCACCACGGCCATGCCTGCGTCCAGGGAATGCCGGACGAAAGAAAGGAGCACCCTGTCCTCGCCGATAAGGAAGGGGTCGAGGTTATAGCAGGGCCTTCCGGCCGCGGCGGCCAGCCACCCGGCGTCGATGTAGTCCGGCCCTTTTTTAAAAGGCGTTACGGCGAGGCCCTTTCGCGAAAGCGCCGCCGTCAGGCCAACAGAAAGGGTAGTCTTGCCGGAACCGCCGCGAAGCCCGGCAACAACTACCCTTGGTATTGAGGTTTTCCTGCTGCTGGCGCCTATTTAATCAAACCCTTTTCCCTGAGGTATTCCTCGCTGGGGATCTCGACGGAACTGGCCCCGCCGCCGTAGGAGTACATGAGCTTGCCTATGTCTATCATCTCCCTGAGGGCCTTCTTCACTTCGTCCTTATCAATTCCGGCGTCTGCCGAGACGCCTTTTAAGATGTCTTTTTCCTTGAGCTTCTTCTTGCCTTTTGCGGCTTCCACGAAGGCGTATATCTTGTCCTTTAATTCCTCTTTTTCCATACCCGTACCTCCTTTGATCCGGGGGACGGCCTAGGGCCGTCCCCCCGGGGTTTAGTACTTAAAGGCCGCCGAGGTCCTGAGAGTGTCCCTCATGAACGTAAAGTCGTCGATGTGCTGGAAGGTGAAGGGGATCTTGGTCAGAGAGAAGAACCTCTCCCAGCCAATCCTCTCGACCCACTCGCCGAGCCTCTCGTGCTTCCTGGCGTTCTTGGCGTAAATGTCGAGGATGTTCTTCACCGCGTCCACCACCTCGGGCCACCTCGGCGGGTTGTTGTGGATGAACGGGATGGCGAGCTTGGAGAACTTGGGGCCCGTCCTGAGGCTGCCTATCTTGCCGCCCACCACGATGGCGACGCCGTCGTTTTCGGGGTCGTGGATGTCGATGGGCGGGCAGACCGTGAAGCAGTTGCCGCAGTACATGCACTTTTCGGCGTTTATCTTGACGCTCTTCTTCGCCGGGTCGGGGCTGATGGCCCTGGTGGGGCAGGAGCCGATGGTGGTCGGGGTCTCGCACATGTTCTTGACCAGGTCGTGGTTGATGGTGGGCACTTTCCTGTGCACCGCGACGACGGCTATGTCGGAGCAGTGCACGGCGCCGCACATGTTAACGCAGCAGGCCACGGCGAGCCTCACTTTGGCCGGAAGCTCCTTTTCCACGAAGTACTCGTACACTTCGTCCATCATCGCCTTGACGAGGCCGGAGGCGTCGGTGCAGGCGCTGTGGCAGTGCACCCAGCCCTGCGTATGGACGACGTTGCTTATCCTGGGCCCGATGCCGCCCATGGTGAAGCCCTTGGCCTTGAGGTCCTTCTTGAGGGCGTCCACTTTCTTCTCGTCCGGGGTCATGAACTCCACGTTGTTGCGGGTGGTCCAGCGGAGGTAGCCGTCGCAGTGCTTGTCCGCGATGTCCATCATGTCGCGGATGGTCTCGGTGCTCAGTATCCTTGGGGAGGCCACCCTGACGGTGTAGACCTTGTCGCCGGAGTTGGCCACGTGCACCATGGTGCCGGCGTCGAGCACTTCGTGGTGGCTCCAGTCGCCGTAGTTCTTCTTTATGACGGGCGGAAGGAACTTCTCGAAATGCGGCGGCCCTATATCCGTCTGTCTTTTTTCCTTAGCCTCTTCTGCCGTTAGCCAAGCTGACATTACAAAACCTCCTTCATAATTTTATATGTTTTTTATTATTTTTCAAGGTCCTTGTCGCTCCAGAAGAAGAACGGGTCTTTCCTGGGCTCAAACACCTGCTGGGGCTGCGGGTCCACTCCGATGTGCTCCAGGAACGGCCTCATGCCCTTGATCTCGATGACCTCGCCTATCCTCTCCCTGGGCTTGGCCTCCTCGTCCCACCACTCGATTATCTTCGAGATAATCTCGTAAAGGTCGTCGTAAGGCGGCTTGACCTTCATGAAGGGCACGACGACCCACGAAAGCAGGGAGCCCACGACGATGGGGGCCTTGGAGCCGATGAGGATGCTGACGCCCTTTTCCTTGCCCGGCTTGAGGGCCTTTGTCATCTTGGCTATGCAGTGCATGCACCGGGAGCACTCGGCGTTGTCGATGCTGATTTGCTCGCCGTCGTAGCTCATGCAGCCGGTGGGGCACATGTCTATTACCTCTTTCTGGATATCCATGCCGCCCTTGGCGTAGTTGGCGACCTCTTTCTGGTCCATCTGGATGTCGCCCTTCCAGGTGCCGATGATGGAGCAGTCGGCGCGGGCGATTGCGGCCACGCAGTCGACGGCGCAGCCGGCGACCTTTATCTTGAACTTGTAGGGGAACATGGGCCTGTGCATCTCGTCCTGGAACTTGTGGGTCATCTGGTGGCAGATTTCCATGGCGTCGGTGTTGGCCCACTCGCACCTGGAGGCGCCCAGGCAGCAGCTCGGAGTCCTCATGGCCGAGCCGGAGCCGCCGAGGTCCCATCCCCTGGAGGTTACCTCCGCGAATAAGGGCTCAAGGGCCTCTGTCCTGCAGCCGAGCAGTACCATGTCGCCGGTGGAGCCGTGCATGTTCGTCAGCCCGCTGCCGTACTTGTCCCAGAGGTCCATTAGCTCCCTGAGGGAATCGGTCTTGTAGTAGAACCCGCTGGGCTGGTTGATACGCACGGTATGGAAGTGGGCCACGCCGGGATACTCCTCGGGAAGCGATGAGTACCTTCCGATAACCCCGCCTCCGTAACCGAGGACGCCGACGATGCCGCCGTGCTTCCAGTAGCCGCGCTTTGTCCTGAAAGACTTTTCCACCTGTCCCAGTTCGTCGTTGGCCATCTCGCTGACTTTCGCGGCTTTCTTGATTTCAGTCACGAAACTCGGCCACGGCCCCTTTTCCAGTTCGTCCAGAAGTGGCGTGTCGTACTTCTTCATGCATGTCCTCCTTCTATGGTTTTGTTGACTATTAGCGCCAAAGAGGCTTTAGCCTAATATATATATAAGAATGGGGTCAAATAAAAAATATTAATGGGCAAATCACTAATGGTAATGTTTCGCCGCGGCAGAGACCGCGGGGAACCCCTATCCGGTCACCCACCCCGGCGGCAAGGCCGCGGGGAATGCGCCGGCACATTGAAACGCGCAACAGAGCCGCCCCCGGAGGAGGGCGTCCGGGCTGAGCGTTTCACACTATCGGGAAAATCTGATAAGATGGGGAGAAGAAAGGATTTTTAATTAAAAATCAAGGAGGTGGGGGATATGGAGGTCAGGATGGCTTTTAAGGACGCCGTCGCCGAAATGCACGATCTGATTGCCGGGATGATTGAAAGCGTTGATTCGCTTTATACCGGGTTTATTTACAATAACCTGAAGGCCATCGAGGAGGCCGGGGAGGCGCTGAGGCGCGTGGAGGAGAGGACGGTGCCTCTTACAGAGGAACTGGTGGCCGAGGGAAAGGAAAACCCCGCGGCTGTCATATATGTGAGCGTCCCGTCCCACATCCAGAGGATCGGGGATAACCTGGGGCGCGTATCGCAGAGGTTGAAGGACAAGGTTGGAGGCGATGTGCTCTTCAGCGACAGGGCCATGACGGAGATGGAGTATCTTTTTGAGAGGACGCGGGACATCCTCATGAATACAAAGGACATGGTGCTTGCCCGGAACACCCTGGCGGCCAAACATATCGAGGCTTCCCATACGGCCCTTGAGAGCACCGCCAACGTCTACGCCACGCAGCACGAGGAGAGGCTCATAGAGGGGCTTTGCCTGCCCAGGGCATCGAGCCTGTATCTGAACATGCTCGATGCGTTTAAGGGCATCGCCTGGCAGGCCAGGGAGATAGCCGAAGACCTTGCCTGATATCTTCACCCCGGCCTACCTCCTGACCGGCCCGGAGGAGCTGGCCCTGAGGGCCGGAAGGGCCATGGAGATGCTCAGGGAGTGCTCGCTGTGCCCCAGGCGCTGCGGGCTGGACAGGACCGCCGGGCAGAGAGGCTTCTGCGGCGTGCTGGACAGGCCGTTCATCGCAAGCTGGGGCCCGCACTTCGGCGAGGAGGCCCCCCTGGTTGGGAGCCGGGGGTCAGGGACAATATTCTTTTCCGGCTGCAACCTGGGCTGCATCTACTGCCAGAACTGGAGCATCAGCCACGGCCGGGAGGGGCGGGAGGTCTCCTTCGAGGAGCTTGCCGGGATAATGCTCGAACTCCAGGACAGGGGCTGCCATAACGTCAACCTCGTCACCCCCACCCACCAGATGCCCATGATACTCCGCTCCCTTCGGATTGCCGCCGGGAAGGGTCTCAGGCTCCCCGTGGTTTATAACTCCGGCGGATACGAGTCCCTCGAGGCGCTGAGGCTCCTTGACGGCGTGGTCGATATCTACATGCCGGACTTCAAGTACTGGGAAGCCGAAGCCGCAATGGAATGCTCACGGGCCGAGGACTACCCCGGCGCGGCGCGCAATGCCCTCAGGGAGATGCACCGGCAGGTGGGAGACCTCGTGATGGACGGCCGGGGCGTGGCCCTCCGGGGGCTTTTGCTCCGGCACCTGGTATTGCCCGGGGGCCTGGCCGGAACCAGGGAGGTGCTCAAGTTCGTCGCGGAGGAAATCTCGCGGGACACCTACGTAAACATCATGGACCAGTACCACCCGTGCTTCAATGCCTTCGGCCATCCGCCCCTTGACAGGAGGATAACCCCGGAGGAGTTCGACGAGGCGGTCAGGGCCGCGCGGGAGGCCGGTTTGAGGAGGCTTGCGGGGATAACGGTGAGCTGACCCCCAGCCTCCTGTCGGCTTCCCGGAGGGAGCGGAGAAAGGCGGGGTTGCCGGGTTCCTTTTTCAGAAGGCGCCCTGCCTGGGACGTGATTTGCAGATAGGAGTTGTCCTTGTCCATGGAGTAGCGCCTTATTATGCCACGGGTGCGGGGATTGGACTTCATGAACACGTTTGCCGTGCCGTCGGAATAGACAAGGCGCCAGTCCCTGTGGGCGACCAGCGCGTGTATGAGGGGGAAGGTCTCCCCGGATATGGAACTCATGCCCGGCATGACGACCGTGTCCAGGCCGTAGGCATCGAGCAGCGCGCTCCACTGGGGCATGCCCATCAGGGGGGTTGCGTCCGCCCACAGCACGGCGTCGTATGAGTTCATCGTATCGGTCCGCACCCCTTCCACCGGCACAAACATTTCCCCGCGAGGGAGGGCCCACTGGAGGTATCCGGCCCATCCCTGGTAGTTGAAGATGCGGCCCAAGGGCGACTTCTCGTTGAGGAACGCGGCGGCCTTCCGCGGAAACTCCTCGCTGAGGCCGGCCCGGGGGTCAATGGGCGCGAAGAAAAGCCAGAGCGCAAGCACCGCCGCAAATCCGGCCGAAAGAAACCCGTCCCTTTCCAATCGCTCCTCCTCCCGGAAGACGTGCACCGAAACGATGGGGCCCAGCAGGACAAGAAAGGGCATGAACCGAAGCGACCTCAGAGACAGGACGGTAAACAGCACAAGCAGGAGCACGTGCGCCGGGGGCATGCGACGGAAACGGGCCAGGAGCGTCAGTAGGACGATGACGGCAAAGAGCCAGTAGGAAGGATAGTACTGTCCAAGCGAGAGGGCGGCCTCCACGGGCGAGAGGTACTCAAGGACTCCCCTCATATAGGAGGAGGTCTTTATGAGCGAGAGGGCGGCCCCCGAGGAGAAGGAGACAATCGAGGGGCGGATGAGCACGAAGAAGGCGACGGGCACGACGGCGATTACCGCCGTCTCCATGAGCTTTCGCGTGAAGGCCCTCCTCCGCATGGAGGCCGCCGCTTCCGCGAAAAGATAAATCCAGACGCAGGCGACCCCCAGCATGAAGCCCGCATGGATATTGCCCCATACGATAAGCACGAGGGGCAGGAGCCGGTGAAGCCTGTAGCCGTCCCTTGTCCTTAATCCCTCCAGCAGGTAGACGGTGAGGGGGAAGAGCGCGAAGGAGAATATCTGCGGCCTCTCGCTCGGGAAGGAAAGAAACAGGTGGGCGGGAAAGAGCAGGAAAAAGAGCGCTGGAAAGTACTTCACCCCCTGTCGGCGCATCCACAGGAAGAGTCCCCCGAGGACGGCCGTGTAGGCCAGGACCCTAATGGAAACGATGGCCGTGGAGCCCCCCAGTTTCCAGAGGGCGTAGAGGACGACCTGCCCCAGCCATTGTGTATTGTACCCGGCGGGGAGGCCCCCGTCCTCCCATATTGCCCGGCCCGCGCTGATATGCCAGAAAAAATCGCTCTCAACCACGGGGCCCAGGTACGAGAGGCCGAAGGCGCATAAAAACGCGGCAAGGAGAAGCTTCTGGTGGACGGCCATGTTTATTTTGTCAGTAGCCCATTTCCTTCAGACTCTTCAGCTGGTGGGCGCTCTGGGAGGGGAACCGCTCGAATATGGCCTTTGCCTCGGCATAGCGGCCCAGGCTCATGAGGGCGTTGGCCTTCGCCAGGTTGAAGACGTCCTTGTTCGGCGAGCCGTAAAGGAAGAGGTTTTCCACGTTGATGATCTCCCGGAAGATGTTCTTCTTGTCAATCCGGTACTTCTCGATGAGGTGGGCGTTCCTCGGGTGGTTCCGCACGAAGACGGCGCTGTTGTTTCTGAGAAATACAAGCTCCCACAAGTCGTCTTTTGCGAGTCCAACGGCAAGGGGGATGACATGGCCCGATTCCCTGAACACGGGGGGGATGACGATGAAATTTATCCGGTAGGCGTCCAGGTTGCTCCTCCATCCCGGGTATGCCTTGAGTATCGCGTCGGCGGTCCTGTTCGCCCAGTTCTCAAGGGCCCTGCCGTCTATGAACACGCTGTAGTCGGGATAGAGCGACCAGATGAGGAAGCCACCCCAGGTGTAGTAGTTGTACATGGGGGGCTTTACGGGGTTTTGCTTGAGGAACTTCGCCGCCAGCGTGGGATACCACGGGCTTATCCAGGACTTGGCGATGCCGGTGCTCAGGAGCATGGGGGTGCGTCTGTAGGCGTGGGCGCAGAAGGCGACGGAGAGCACGAGCATCGCCGCCACGGCGCTCCTTGAAAGCCGCCGGAGGGCCTTGCCGTCCTGCATCGTCTCCACAACGGTCTTTGCCATGAAAAACGGCATCACGGCCAGGGAGAACATCAGGCCGCGGGCGTACATGTTGGCGAACATGACCAGCATGGTGACGGTCAGGAATTCCGCGAGGTCGAAGCTGCGCCTGAGCAGGTATTTGAGGAGCAGGAAAACGTAGAGGAAGACGGTGAATATCCAGTAAACGATAAGCCAGTCATAGCCCAGCTTCCTGTAAAAATACACGAGGGGCTTGTACTCCAGCACCACGTCCCTGACCCAGCTTCCGCCGCCGGAGCGCGTTATGGGGTTCGTGATGTCGGTGATGAACATGCCGAAGATGCCGGTGAAGTACGCGTAAAAGAGCTTGTACGTGTTGGGGTTGAGAAAAGAGCCCAGAACCCCGGCCAGGCAGACCGCGAAGAATACGGGACTTGCGCCTTGCGTTTCGGAGCGCCGTATCTTCCTCCACGCCCATAAAAAGGCTTCGGACGATGCGTATATGATAATTATGACGTTGCCGACGATGAAGCCCGGGTGTATGTTGGACCAAAGCGCCATGACGGCAGGAAGGAGCAGGTAGGCGAAGTCCTTCCTCGGCTCGCGGCTTCTGGCTTTTATCCACTCAAGGAGCATGACGACCACGAGGGCCAGCGAGAAGGAAAAGCCCTGGGGCCGCTCGAAAGAGTAAAAAAGATGGATGGCAAAGAAAACCCCCGGCAGGCTCGCCACGGCGAGGGAGGGCAAAAGCCCCGCCCTTCTTCTGGCAAGCCAGAGGTAAACCATGAGGGGGGGGAGCAGTACGAGCAGGTTGCGCAGGATGGCGACTCCGGGCAGGCCGCCTGCCGCGTAGGCCAGGTGGTATATGACCTGGCCGAGCCACTGCGACCTGAGCCCCTCCTTCTGGCCCGCACTGAGCGGCCGGGGAGAGGTGTACGCAAAGGGGTCTGCATCAGGTATCTCCCAGTTCTCGACTATGTACTCACCCGTTTTCAGGTGCCACCAGAGGTCGGGGTCGTTAAGGTGGAGCTTCATGGTTACGCCCATCAGGTAGGAGAAAAACAGCAGGGGCAGGAGTACCGCCGCCAGTTTCAGGGCGAACTCCTTATTAATCAGTTTTCGTATCTCTTCCATAGATGTCATCGAACCGTATTATATCATCTTCGCCCAGGTATTCGCCGCTCTGAATCTCGATAATCCTCAAGGGTATCATGCCGGGGTTTTCGAGCCGGTGCCTTACGGTGGGGGGGATGTAGGTGCTCTCGTTCTGGTGGACGTACATGAAGTCGTCCCCCTTCCGGACCTTGGCGGTTCCGGAGACCACTATCCAGTGTTCGCTCCTGTGGTTGTGCATCTGAAGGCTGAGCCTGGCGTTGGGTTTGAGATAGATGTGCTTTATCTTGTGCGAGGGGCCCTGCTCGAGCACCGAAAACCAGCCCCAGGGCCTCTCCTCCATGCTCGGCGCAAGGTACTCATCCTTGCCCTCCTCCTTGAGCCTGCCCACCAGCGCCTTGACCTCCTGCACCCTGTCCTTTGGTACGATGAGAGTGGCGTCGGAGGTGTCCACGACCACCATGTTGCTCAAGCCTATGGCGGCGACCAGCCTCCGGCCCGTGAAGAATATGGAGTCCCGGCAGTCCATGGCCACCGCGTTTCCGACGGCGACGTTGCCGGCGCCGTCGCGGTCCATGACCTCCTCCAGGGCGTCCCAGCTGCCGATGTCGGACCAGGGGAAGTCCGCGGCCACCATGGCCACCGCGCGGGACTTCTCCAGCACCCCGTAATCTATCGACTGCTCCTCGATGCGCCCGTACAGGTCGGCGAGGGCGCCGTCCTCCCCGCCGGTGTTGAGGTGCTTTTCGATACCCTTGAATGCCTCGTACATCGCCGGCATGTGCTTTTTAATCTCCTCTATGACGGCGGCGGCCCGGAAGATGAACATCCCGCTGTTCCAGTAGTAGGAGCCTTCCTCCAGAAACTTCTCGGCGGTCTTTCTGTCAGGCTTCTCGACGAACCTCGAAACGCTGTATACGCCTTCGGAGAGTTTCCGTCCGGCCTTGATGTAGCCGTAGCCCGTCTCGGCCCTGGCCGGGGCCATGCCGAAGGTGACGAGCCCGCCTTTTTCCGCATGGGCCGCGGCCCTCCGGACGGTTGCCGTAAACTTCGGCGTATCGCCGATGAAGTGGTCCGCGGGGAGAACGAGCATGACGGCGTCCCTGAATTTTTTATGGAGCTTGAAGGCCGCCAGGGCGATGGCCGGCGCGGTGTTCCTCCCCTGGGGCTCCACCACCGGGGTGACGTTGTCCAGCATCTCCCTGGCCTGCCAGTCCACTATGCCCTTCTGCGTCTCCGTGGTCACGATTACCACGTTGTCCGGCAGCACCAGGCCTTCCAGGCGGTGGATGGTGTCCTGTATAAGCGTCCTTTCGCTCAGGAGCTTCAGAAACTGCTTGGGGAACGTCTCCCGGCTCAGGGGCCAGAAACGCGTGCCCTTCCCCCCGGCCATAATCACGGCGAAGAGGTTATTGACCGGACCCGGTTTTTTCCCTGCCATCCCCGGCCCTCCTGTCTTTTCCCGATGCCTTACGGCTCCCCCCGCCCAGGCGAAGGAGCTTTCTTATGCGGAATGCCATGTCGTAAAACCTGAGCTTCCACGGAAGCCGCACGGCCTCCCTCACTATCTTCTTCGACATCTTCGAACTGCCCCTGGCCCGTTCCGTGAACACGATGGGTATCTCGGTGATTTTAAGCCCGGCGCGCCAGACGTAATAGGCCATCTCTATCTGGAAAGCGTACCCCTCGGAGCGTATCCTGTCCAGGTCGATGCCCTCAAGCGCCCTGCGCGTAAAAGCCCTGAAACCGCTGGTCATGTCGCCGAGGGGGGTTTTAAGTATGCAGGAGGCGTAGAAGTTTCCGAACCGGGAAAGCAGCAGCCTCCTGAAGTCCCACCCGACGACGCTTATCTTCCCGCCCAGGTACCTGGAGCCGATGACGAGGTCGCTCCCTTTTTCTATCTCTTCCACGAACCGCGGCAGGTCCCTGGGGTTGTGCGAGTAGTCGGAGTCCATCTCCATCATGCACTCGTAGCCCCTCTCAATGCCCCACTTAAAGCCCGCGGCGTAGGCGGTGCCCAGCCCGAGCTTGGCCGGCCTCTCGATGATGTTGACCCTGCCGTCGCGTTCCACCCAGTGCCTGGCGAGTTCCCGTGTGCCATCGGTTGAGTTGTCGTCCACGACGAGTATGTCGAAGCCCTCGAGATCGAGCGTCTTTATTATCACCACCGGGAGGGTGTCTTTTTCGTTGTACGTGGGCAGTATGACGAGCGCCTTCATTGCCGTATCTTAGCAGATTACTAACCAGTTAGTTTTCATGTTTACATTGAAACCTCGAAAAATACTTGTTTTATAGGCCATTTCCGGCATTGTAATGTCAAGTATTTCATGCTCCCGGTAATAATTGCATAAATTGCCTGGGCGGAACGGATTAAGCCCGTCCTGCCGCGGCGGGAGCCGCAGGGGTTTCCCCGATGCATCCGCATTTTACATGCGGGAGCCTCGCGAACCTCGTGCATTTGTTGCAGGATACGCAGTCGGCC
Source organism: uncultured bacterium (assembly GCA_965372535.1). GTDB lineage: Bacteria > Nitrospirota > Thermodesulfovibrionia > Thermodesulfovibrionales > JdFR-86 > CBDVCR01. Next base: position 15,731 of record CBDVCR010000022.1, read on the forward strand.
CTCTCCTTGCCCTCCCGCATCAGGTCCGGCAGGCCGGGCTCGCGTATGAGGGGCCTGGCGAGGCCCACGAGGCCGGCCTCGCCGCGAACGAGCACCTCCTCCATGACCGCACGCGTACGCATGCCCCCGGTGAGGATTACGGGGATGCGGAGCTTCCGCTTGAAGAGCTTCCCCGCCTCCCTGAAGTACGCCTCATCGGCGGGCCGCAGGATGCCGGGGCGTATGGTTTCGGTCTTTGACTCCCTCATTCCGCCGCTTACCTCAACAGCGTCGAGCCCGGCGGCCTCGAGCCTCGCCGCCTGCCGCGCGCTCTCCTCTGGCAGGATGCCCCCCGGCAGCAGGTCGTCGGCGTTGATTTTAATGAGTACCGGGTACTCCGCGCCCACCGACCCGCGCACGGCCCTCAGCGCCTCCTCCACAAAATGAGAGCGCCTTTGCTCGTCCCCGCCCCAGTAGTCGTCGCGGCGGTTGGTATGTGGGGAGAGGAAGCTGGCAAGCAGGTAGCCGTGGGCCGCGTGCAGTTGCACGGCGTCGAACCCGGCCTCCCTTGCCCGCCTGGCCGCTTCGGCAAAGGCATCGACCATCTCCCATACCTCGGCGTCCGCCATGGCCCTGGGGGTGGTCTTCGTGGAGGGGTCGTACACCGGGGAGGGGGCCAGGGGCTTTTTGCCCCCCAGCATGAGGGGCTTGCACTGTCGGCCCCCGTGGTTGAGCTGGAGCGCTATTTTACCCCCTTCGCGGTGCACCGCCCCGGTCAACCTCCCGAGGCCCTCGGCGTATATGTCGCTGTGGACGCAGAGCATCCGCCTGAGGGTCCTGCCGGAGTGGTGCACCAGGGCGTTTCCGGTGACGATAAGGCCCGAGCCCCCGCGGGCAAGTTCCACGTAAAGCCGTATGAGCCTTTCGGTCACGAAGCCGTTTTCGTCGGCCATCTTCTCGAAGGTCGCCGAGCGGACCATGCGGTTTTTGAGGTCGAGCCCCGCAAGGTTGAAGGGGTCGAAAAGCACCGGGTTAGACTTTCCTCCGATTCATGGGTTACTTTTATTATATGGACACAAGCGGCTCGGATACAATCGCGGCCATCTCCACCCCGCCCGGCGAGGCCGGCATCGGCATCGTGAGGCTCAGCGGGCCGGACGCGGTGGCCATAGCGGAAAGGCTCTTCCGCGCCCCGGGCAAAAAAAGCGGCGGGGCGCTGGCCTCCCACCGCCTGCACTACGGCTTTATCCTCGACCCCTCAACCGGCGAGGCGGTGGACGAGGTGCTCCTTGCCGTAATGAAGGCCCCGCGCTCCTACACCCGCGAGGACGTTGTCGAGATAAACTGCCACGGCGGCCTGCTCCCGCTTAAAAGGGCGCTCATGCTCGCGCTCCAAAGCGGCGCGAGGCTCGCCGGGCCGGGGGAGTTTACCAGAAGGGCGTTTCTAAACGGCAGGGTGGACCTCGCCCAGGCCGAGGCCGTCATCGACCTCGTACGCGCGCGGACCGAGGCGGCCGAAAAGCTCGCCATGAGGCAGCTCGGCGGGGCGCTCTCCGGGAAAATCAACTCCCTGAGGGACGGGCTTCTTGACGTATGCGCCCACGTGGAGGCATGGCTGGACTTCCCGGAGGAGGACATAGAGCCGCGGTCTCTTTCCGGGATAAAGGAGGAATGCGCGAAGGCCGCGGACGAGATGGAGGCGCTGGTAAAGGGCTACGACGAGGGCAGGTACTACCGCGAGGGCCTGAGGACCGCCATCGTGGGGAAGCCCAACGTGGGGAAGTCCTCCCTGCTGAACGCCTTGCTTGAGCGCGACAGGGCCATCGTCACCGAGATGCCCGGCACCACGAGGGACGTAATCGAGGAACGCCTCAACATAGGCGGCCTCCCGGTCGTGATAACCGACACCGCCGGAATCCGCCGGGCCCACGACATGGCCGAGGAAGAAGGGGTAAGGCGGAGCCTCGAGGCCCTCAAGGACGCCGACCTCGTCCTCGGGGTGCTGGACGGAAGCCTCCCCCTGAGCGAGGAGGACGAAAGAGTGATTGACAACCTCGCCGGCCGAAACGCCATCTTAGTCCTTAACAAGGCCGACATCGGCCGGAGGGAGGGCGGCCTCGACGGCGTCGGGTTTCCCGCGGTGCGAGTCTCCGCAAAGACCGGCGAGGGGCTCGAAGCGCTCAAGGACGCCGTGTTCGACGCCTGCGTAAGCTCCCCCGCCGGAAGGGGAGAGGGCGTGGTCGTCACGAACCTCAGGCACAGGACCGCGCTTGACGCCTCGCGGAAGGCCCTTCTGGCGGCCATTTCCGCCCTTGAGACCGAGCCCCTGGAGATAGCGGCCCTCGAACTGAGGGAGTCCCTGGACCGCCTGGGCGAGATTGTGGGAGCGGTCTCCACGGACGACATCCTCGATAAGATATTCTCCGACTTCTGCATAGGGAAATAATGCAGTACGTAATGGTGAGCCTGTGGAATGTCATCCGGCTAAAGAACCCGATGTCTTACAAGGCGCATAAGTCTTTTCTTCTACCCCCGTACCCCCTTTCAAAGGGGGTACGGGGGGACTTACTCGACGCAGGACACAGGAGCGCCCGCATCAAGGGATGCGCCCCTGTCTTATGAGCAATGCTTCATGCCCGTACCCGGTTAAGAAAAAAAGGCATCGCAGCGTGGATGGCAGGGCAAACCAGGCCCGTGCAATATCCGGGTTAGAGCTTTTTCCAGTTCTTGATTACCAGCCCCACCGCGAAGATGCCTATGCCGATGGCGAGCCAGAGCTGGTTGTCGTCCCTGTAGTAGTAGCCGAACTTATCCACCTTGACGGCAAAGACGTTGTAGGAAATCAGCGCGGCCCCCACGATGTATGCCACGGCCTGCAGGGCTTTCGGTACGACCAGCCCGGGGTCAAACTGAGCCATAATTACCACCTCCGTCGTTGTTTGTGCGCCATAGTATATCAAAGTTCTCCCAAAGAGGTAAATGCCCGGGGAGCAAAGGGGATATCCGATTCAGGGCGGCTCCTCAGGCCTCCCCGTCCGCCAGGTGTCTTACTATCTCCTCCACCTGCTCCTCGGCGGTATCGGGCTCAAGGGGGCAGGCCCCGGCGCCCCGGTGGCCCCCGCCCCCGTAGTCGCTGCAGAGTTCGCCTATGTCCGTCCGGCAGGTGCGGTTGAAGATGCTGTGGCCCAGGGTGGCCGCAACGAACTGCTTGCGCGGGCCCCACTGGAGCCGGACCGAGACGATGGCCTCCGGATACAGGGAGTACACCACGAAGCGGTTGCCCACCGGTATGGACTCCAGTCCCCGGAAGTCCGTGATGACCACGTTTTCGACCATGCGGGAGTGTTTCCTCAGGGTCTCCCTGAACGCCTCCGCTCCCTCCCGGTACAGCTCCACGCGCTGGGCCACGTCCGGCTGGGCCAGCACCTCCTCGACCTCCATGGTTTTCAGCCGCTCCACCAGGCTCTTGAAAAACACCTTGTAGGCCCCGAAGCTCGTCCGGGGGTCGATAAGGAACCCCAGCATGATGGCCCCCCGGGGGTTTTCCACGTCCTCCCTTGCGAGCCTTGCGGCGTCGAACCGGTCGGTTTCGGCCACCAGGCGTTCGTATCCAGCGAGCCTGTCGGAGGCGTAGTGGTCGAGGATGACCCTCGCCACGCTGGGCTTTATGGCATGCCGCCCCCGGAAGCCGGCGGCGGGCGTGACGTTGCTTTCGGTAAGCTCGTGGTGGTCAAACCACATGGCGCAGGCGGGATGGTAGGGCAGGTTTGCCAGCACGTCGGTGTTGCGGACCTCAAAGAGATGGTCGGTTATGTGCTGCGGATGGACAAGCTCTATGGAGTCCACGTCCTCCATGGTGGTAATGAGGACCGCGGAGACAAGGCCGTCGAGGTCGCCACGGGTTACCAGTCTCATGGCATCCAATATAGCATAACGGGCGGACAGGCCACAAACAGCCGCCTTCCCCGTTGCTTGCAAAACCTTTCCGTAAAAGTATTAAATAGTTCATGAACCATTCTTCTTCATCCCCGCCAGATAAGGGCGCATGGACAAAGGGAGGGGCCGTGAGCGCAAAAGTTTCCGTCCTCATCCTCGTCGCCGCGTCGGCCCTTGCCGTGCTTTTCTCCTGCACCCGCGCCCCCACGGAGGAGGAGGCCGTGGCCTCCCTTCGCCGGACGGCCCTCGGCTACGGCAGCTACGCCCGGACCGGCTGCAGCTACGCGTTTAAGTCCTTCGAGTTGGAGGGGGGCGTGTTGGCCTACGCGCGCACCTCGGCCTGCGGGGAAGGGAGGCGTTATGAATATTCCTACCGCGTCCCGCTTGCGGGGCTTGAACCTTCGGGGGTCTCGATAAAGGTCGACATGGAGGGCGCCCCGAGGCTCTACGCCACCTGCAAGCCCTACACCAGCTGCGTTGAGATAACCGAACGCTTTCGCGACAAAAGGGGCGAGGGCACAAAGCAATACTCCCACAAACTGGTCATGCTCGGCTTTGCCGGGGGAATCCCCAAGCGTGAATTAGAGGGCTTTGCCGAGACTTTCGCCCGCCTGCTTGAACTCCACGCCCGGCGGTGACAGGGCCGCCCGCAATCCCCCCTCTTTCGCTTGCCAACCCGGACACAAGCCGCACCCATGAACAGGCGCGGAATATCCCCCGGAACGCTTTTATATTGTCCGGATACAATATCCGCCCTCTTGGCCGACGGCAAGGAGCGGCAGAAACCCTCGTCAATAAGGGCAATGTTTCATGCCCGTACCCGGTTAAAAGGAAGAAAGACATTTCCGTGGAGCGGATGGCAGGGCATACAGGCCTGTCAGAGATCCGGCGGGACTGGAAAGTCCCGCCTATCGGGGAGAGATTAAGAGTGCATCTCGATAAGCGGGGTTTTCTAACCCCGCCGAGAGACATCCCCGCGATAAAGCGGGACGTTAAACGGCAAGGGGGGTTACTCGACGCGGTACGCAGGAGCACCCACATCGAGGGACGCGCCCTTGTCTTATGAGCAATGTTTCATGCCCGTACCCGGTTAAAAGGAAGAAAGACATTTCCGTGGCGAGGAGGAGATTAATCCTTAATATAGCCTCTGCCTGATGCAACGGCTCACCGTTAAGGGAACATGGTAACGCAGACCGTCATCCATGACCTGTCAAAAGATGACCTGAAGAACAAGGCTCTCCGGTCAGCCCCGTTTCCCGAGCACCGGCTTGAGCGCAAAACCCGGCTGCTCCTTGCCGTCCCTTTTCTTGATAATAAGCCAGTCCGTCCGCCTGCCCTTAAGCCTCACCAGGGCGAAGCCTCCCCTTAGTTTTTCGCCTTTGAGCGTAACCTCAAACCTCCCCTCCGAAACGCTCCCGGTCCTGAGCGTATACTCGCCCCGGTCCCATATGGCCACCTCGCCCGCGCCGTATTGGCCCTCCGGGATTGTGCCCGCAAAGCCTGCGTAGTCAAGGTCGTGGTCCTCCACCTGGACGGCCAGCCGCTTCTGGGCCGGGTCCATGGAGGGGCCTTTGGGGACGGCCCAGGACTTGAGCACCCCGTCCATTTCGAGGCGGAAGTCGTAATGCAGTTGCCGCGCGTGGTGCTCGTGGACGACAAAAAGCGGCACCTACCGCTCCCTCCGTATCTTGAGGGCCGAAAGGGCCGCCGTGCCCACGATAAAGAGCACGCTCCCCACGAGCGCCCAGCGCGCCCCCGGCTCCCTGCTTACCTCAAGGAGCACTGCGCCGGGCTTTACGTCCTTTATGTAGACGCCGAGGCCCCGGAAAAACGACGGCCTGTTGGGGGCCATGAAGTCCTCCCTGAGCTTTTCGCCCCCGGCGTCGAGGTAGACAACGTCCGCGCGCCATCCGGTGGGAAAGCCGCCCGGGCCGAGCCGCAGGTCCACATTGTCCACCCTGAGCACGGTCCGGTTCGGGAGCACGAGGCTCGTGCCCTCCCCGGCCACGGCGTTCCACCGCTCCGAGGCCGCGGCGCTCATAAGGTGCGCAAGCAGGATAAAGAGAAACCCGATATGTATCACCTGCGGGGAGATGACCAGAAGCCACTGCCTCCCCTGGCGCTTTTTTATCAGGGACTCGGCGCTGCAAAGCAGGGTGTTCGCCGTAAGGAGCGAGAGGAGCCCTACCAGGCCCCACAGCCACCAGGTGGCCTTAAGGGGCTGCACGGAAAGCCACCTGAGGAGGGCCATGGAGTTCATGCTCTCGTACTCGCTCATGGCAGGCATCTGCACCGCACCGAAGGCCATCAGCACGAGCATGGCCAGCAGTAGCCATACCGCAGTGCGGAGGGAGAGGAAAATGCCGAGTATTTTTTTCATCAGCGCCATGTCCGTCCCCTAAAAAGCATGGGAGCTTTTCATCAAAAGCCCCACGCCGAGGTAGGTAAACATCACCACTCCAAAGCCCGCCGTGCCCAGCGCCGCCGAGGGCCCGCCCGCCCATCGGCCTATGTACCTGACGTGCAGGTACAGGCTGTAGAAGAGCCACAGGAGCACGGTCCACAGCTCCTTGGGCGTCCAGAGCCACCATGTGCCCCACGCAAGGTGCGCCCATACGCCGCCGAATATCATCGATAGACTGAAGAGGCCGTAGCCCAGGAAAATCACCCTGTACTGGAGCTTTTCCGTCTCGCTCTCCCGTTCTCTCAGGTACAGCACGCCCAACATCGCCGCGATGCCGAAAAGCGCGTAGGAGAAAAACGAGAGCGCCACGTGAAGCTCGAACCAGTAGGTGTCGAGCACGGGCGGCAGGGGCCGGGAGTGCGGGGCCTGAAACAACGAGGCCGCCGTGAAGGCCGCGGCCATCCCGGCAAGCATCATGAAATACGCCCTGCCCTGACGGCTGGAGAAATGCACGGCAAGCGCGAAGGCCGCCACCGAGGCGGAGAGGAAGTTGAGCGTGTCATGCACCCCCACCAGCGGGAGCCTGCCGAGCGAGAGGCCCCGGTAAAGCAGATACCCGCTCTGCACCAGAAACCCCGCGTACAGGAGGGGCCTCCACGCAAGGCCGAAGAGGTAAAGCGCAAACGCGACTGCCGTGGCCGCCATGGCTAAGCGCTCCCCAAAGAGGACAAGGTTTCTCTTCTATCTTTTTCGGCTTTTTCCGGCATTTCCGAATATCTTTCCGGGGTTGAGGACATTGCCCGGGTCGAAGAGCCGCTTTATCCCTTGCATTAGCCCAAGCTCCTCCTGCTTTATCTCCATGTCTATGTATTCCGCCTTGGTAAGCCCTATGCCGTGCTCCCCGGAGATTGTGCCGCCAAGTTCGAGGACCTTCCCGAACATCTCCCCGACAAGTCCCTCGGCCTTGCGCAACCCCTCGGGGTCGTCCTTCGGGGGCATGATGTTTACGTGGATGTTGCCGTCGCCCGCATGGCCGAAGTTGACTATCTTGATGCCGCTTCGCCCGGAAAGCTCCCTCAGGAAGGCTAACATCGCAGGCAGGTTGCTCCTCGGCACGACGATGTCCTCGTTAATCTTCTTGAGCCCCAGGTGGTGGAGCGCGGGCGAGACGGCCCGCCTGGACTCCCAGAGCCTCTCCCTCGCCTCCTCGTCCCCCGCGGCCTGCACATCGGCCCCCAGGGCCTCGCATATGGAGACGACCTTTTCGGCCTCCTCCTCGATGGCCCTCGGATGTCCGTCAAGCTCGATGAGGAGTACGGCCTCGGAGTCCGTGGGAAGGCCGGCGGGCTTGAAGTTTTCAACGGCGGCGACGGCCTCCCGGTCCATGAACTCAAGGGTGCGGGGGATTATCCGGGCGGCGATGATGCCGGAGACCGCCCTGCCCGCGGCCTCCACGTCCGCGAAAAAAGCAATCAGGGTGACAACGGCCTCGGGCATGGGCAGGACCTTGAGCCGAATTTTCGATACCACGGCGAGGGTACCCTCCGAGCCCACCAGAAGCCGCGTCAGGTCGTAGCCAACCACGCCCTTGTGCGTCCTTACGCCGGTGGTTATCACCTCCCCGGAGGGAAGCACCGCCTCGAGCTGCATAACGTAGTCGCGGGTGACGCCGTACTTGAGCGCGCGGGGGCCTCCGGCGTTTTCCGCCACGTTGCCCCCCAGGGTGCAGAAGTCGAGGCTTGCCGGGTCCGGGGGGTAGAAATACCCCCTGGGGGCGAGGTCGCGCTGGAGCCTGCCGTTAATCAGGCCGGGCTCCACAAGGACGTTGAGGTTCTCGGCGTCCATCTCAAGTACGCCGTCCATCTTCTCGAAACTCAGGACAATGGCGCCCTTGGAGGGCACAGCCCCGGCGGTCATCCCGGTCCCCGCCCCCCTCGGCACCACGGACATCCGGTTTTTGGAGGCGTACCGGAGGAGCTTTGCGATGTCCCCGGCGCCCCTGGGCCAGGCCACCATGTCGGCCCTGCCCTCAAGCCCCGATGCGTCAAACCCGTAGCAGACAAGGTCTTCCGGTGCGTCGGAGACCTCTATGCCCTTGAGCGAAAGGTCCATTCAACTACTATAACACCGGGGGGAAAAGAGATAAAGCGGCGGAGGCGCGATGAAAACTCCCGAATTTAAATATCGACAAACCGCTTCGGACGTTTGTGTTTTGAGATTCGATGTTGTTTGCAATGTAGTGTTTGGGGTTTAGTATTTAGGCAACGTCTCAGTGGTCAACTACCGCCGCATCTTTCCAATATAATTTTTTCATCCGTGGGGCTCCGCCCCAAACCCCGGTGCATTTGGATGAAGCTTTAAATGCAAGGAAAGTTCAATTTTATACATATTCGCTCGCTAACCGCTCGCTGTGCATTTTCTTGCTTGCCCAAGAAAAGCCACCAAAAGAAGGTACAGGTACATGTTATAAACATAGGTAACACTTTAGTTCAAGGACATGGGTAACAGATT
>CBDVCR010000023.1:0-24114 GCA_965372535.1 uncultured bacterium
GCGTCCCGCGCGCTTTGCGTCCGCGGCAAACCAGACTCGTGCAATATCCGGGCTATTGATGCCCGCGAAGGAAATGTCCTCGCCGGCACATGACTTCCTTGTGTTCGTCGGGGGGTGAGCTTTTTCCTCTGGCGAGGGGGGTTAAATCGTGGAGGGAAAGCCGGCGCGCCGCCCTCAGAACGGCTCGGTGGCCTCCATGGGCTCTTCATCGGGGTAGTATTCCCTTGCGGCGAAAGAGGTAAACCTGGTGCAGTAGCCCTGGTAGGAGAGGTTTATCTTGCCGGTGGGGCCGTTACGCTGTTTGGCCACGATAATCTCGGCTCTGCCGCGCTTGTCCTGGTTGTCGCGGTCGTAGACCTCGTCGCGGTAGAGAAAGAGGATTACGTCGGCGTCCTGCTCGATGGCCCCGGATTCCCTGAGGTCCGCCAGGTTGGGGCGCTTGTCCGTCCTCAACTCCACGCCCCTGTTGAGCTGGCTGAGGCCTATGACGGGCACGTCCAGTTCCTTGGCCAGGGCCTTAAGGGAGCGCGAGATGTCGGATATCTCCTGCTCCCTTCGCTCAAAGCTGCCCCTGCCGCGCATGAGCTGCAGGTAGTCCACTATAATGAGGCTCAGGCCGTGCTCCATCTTGAGCCTCCGCGCCTTGGCCCGCATTTCGAGGACGTTTACGTCGGAGGAGTCGTCTATGAAGATGGGGGCCTCGGTGAGCCTTCCGGCAGCGCTGGTGAGCCTGTGCCAGTCCTGTTTGGCCACAAACCCTTTCCGCACCTTGTTGGAGTCCACCATGGCCTCCGAGCAGAGCATCCTCAGGGCCAGCTGCCGGGTGGCCATCTCCAGGCTGAAAATGGCCACCGGCTCCTTGAGTTCTATGCCCACGTGCTGGGCGACGTTGAGACTGAAGGCGGTCTTGCCCATGGACGGCCTCCCGCCGATGATCACCAGGTCGCCCTTCTGAAAACCCGTGGTCAGCTCGTCGAGGTCCGGGAAGCCCGAAGGCACGCCGGTGATGGCCTCTTTCTTCTCGTAGAGCTTCTCAATCATGGTGAAGCTGTCCTTGACCACGTGCTTCAGTTGCTCGAAAGCCGCACGCATGCGCCTGTCCGATATCTGGAATATGCTTTTTTCCGCAAAGTCCAGGAGTTCGTCGGCCTCGGCGGAGGCCTCGTAGACCCTGCCCGCTATGTCCGTGGTCGAACGCAGGAGATGTCGCAAGAGGGCCTTCTCCCTGATGATTTTGGAATGGTATATGACGTTCGCCGCCGTCGGGACCTGCCCGGCGACCGAGGCGAGGTAGGACGTGCCGCCCACGCTTTCGAGCCATCCCTTCTTCGTAAGCAACTCGGATACGGTCACCAGGTCGATGGCCTCGTTGCGGTCGAAGAGGTCGAGTATGGCTTGGAAAATCCTCCGGTGGCTCTCCCGGTAGAAATCGTCCTCGGAGATGATGTCAAGGCATTTGAGGAGGGCGCCGTTTTCAAGCAGTATGGCGCCCAGAATGGACTGCTCCGCCTCGAGGTTCTGAGGCGGGAGTCTCTCTAAATTGGCTTCCGCACTCACTCCGCCACGACTTGGACGGTGACCGGGGCGGTAACCCCGTAGCCCACCTTGATGTCCACGCTGTAGGCGCCGAGCCGCTTGATGGGTTCCTCAAGCAGTATCTTCCTGCGGTCCACCTCGAACCCCTGGGCCTTGAGGGCGTCGGCGATGTCCTTTGAGGTGACGGAGCCGAAGAGCTTCTCCTCCTCGCCCGCCTTCGCCTTGAAGGTAAGGGAGGCCTGGGAGAGCTTGTCGCCGTAATCCCTGGCCTCTCTGGCGAGCTTTGCGGCCTTCTCCTGTATGACCCGCCTCTGGTGTTCAAATGCCTTTACGTTCTTCGTGTCGGCCTCGGCGGCGAAACCTTTTGGAATCAGGAAATTGCGCGCATAGCCCGGAGCCACGTTTACTATTTCGCCTATCTCCCCGAGGTTCGTAACCTCTTCCTTTAATATGACTTTCATGCAAGGTCTCCTTTCAAACGTGAAGATAACAGGATACATAAGTATAGTGATTATGGCCTTTTCTTTTCAAGAGGAGGACGCTTCGAGGAGTTCCCCCAATAATTAGACCTCGAAGGACATAACCCCGCAAAGAAAAGGCAAAACTTGGTTTTGCAAAGCGGTCGGGATTGGTTTTTGAAAAAATGGTGGAACTTTTTTCTTAGTAAAAAAGTTAAGATAAAAGCCGTCATTCCCGCGGAGGCGGGAATCCATTTTTTTCTATATAATCCCTGCACATGAAAGAAAACTTTTACGTTTACATTCCATCCAGCCAAAGGAGAGGGACCCTATACGTGGGAGTAACGTCGAATTGAGGAGCATAACCCCGAATGGGCGGATTTGTATGACGGCTTGACGATGTAAGAAGATTGGATTCCCGCCTGCGCGGGAATGACGGAAAGAGGGAAGCGGCAATGACAGATGAAGAACCAAAAAAATGGGGGAACTCCTGGACGCTTCGAATTACTACGGCAAATCACATAAATAATCGAAGGCCGCCGGGGACTCGCTGGATTATAGCGGTTTAAGGCGTCCCGGGCGGGGCAAGGAGCGAATCCGCGATGTCTTTCCACCCCTTTTCCCCTTCCTGACCGTTAAAGACAAAAGGCGTTGAACCGTATTTCCGCGCCGATTCGGCAACGTCGGGGCTTCCTATTACGGCCTTGATTTTAATGCCCTTTACGTCCGTCCTCGAAAAGACCCTCCCGCCAGCCCAGTCAATTAGCGGCGCTTCGGGGTAGCCGCCTTCCCGAAGGCGTCCCCTTAAGTCCTTGATGCCTAAAAAACCCGTTTTCAGATAGACCACGGAAAACTTTCCATTTATCCTCTTTATGGCCTCCTGGGCGCCTTCCCTCGGACGGTCGGATAAAAAGCCGCTGAAAAGCGCCCCCGGGACCTCGACGAATACTATTTCATCGCCCTTTGCAAGCGAAAGCACATAGCCCGTGTCCTCATCTCCCCCGGAGACCGCCTTTACCCTGTAAAGCCCCGTCTTTTCCGGCTTAAACTCCATCAAGGCCACGCCGTCGCCGCCCGAAAGCGTCCGGCCCACAGGGGCGCCGTCAACCGAAAACCCCACCAGCTCGCCGCCCTTGCTGAAAAACCTGCCCATGGTCTTCGCCCTGAGCATCAGGGGCGAGCTTTTCACCGTAAGGGCGTCGTATGCCACCACCTCCGCTCCCGCGGTCTGGGAGATAAAGGCGGAGGCGAGGAAAAGCACCAAGGCGACGGCGTTAACCGGCATGTTCATTTAAGCAGCAACTTCCTGATGTCTCCCACCCGGAGGGTGACCCTGTTTGAGTCCAGGTACTCAAGCAGCGGGAGGGCGTATTTCCTCGTCGTGCCCAGGAGGTCCCTGAACTCCGCAACGGTCATCTCCCCCCTGGCCTTGAAGTGTTCCTTCAGAAGCCCCATCATCCGGTCAAACGCCTCGGCGCTTACGTACACAGAGTCGTTTATGCGCCTTACGCTGCCCTCGCCGTCCATGAGCTTCAGGATGTCCGTTATCTTTTTTTCGTTCATGGAAAGCTCCGAGGCGATCTCGGCCCTGGGCGGGGCCTGAAACCCCTTCTCCCTGAGGGCCTTCAAGACCCTTTCCTTGTCCTCTTCGGAAAGGGACGCGCTGAAGCCCTTGAGCATTACGAGGTCTTTTTCGGCCCTGACCTCGGAAACGGAGGAGACAAGCCCGGTAAAGAGGCGGGGTTCCACCTTCATACGGGCCCGCAACTCTTCCTTGGGCATGCCCGGTTTCATGGGGTTTTGGCCGTGGAACTCCTCGAGCATTCTGATTACTTCCCGCTTGAAGATGTTGAAAGCCTCCACGTGGAAAAGAAGGCCGTTGAACTTCATCAGAACGCCCTTTGCCGCAAACTCGCCGACGGCGTCCCTTATGGCCGGCGACTCGGCCTTTATCCACCCCTCCACGGCCTCGCCCTGCATGCCCCTGAGGGGGGATTTCCTCACTTTCATGGCGATTTTTTCGGCAAGGGAGCCGTTTTCAAAGACTTCCAGGTCCGAGACCCCCTCTTTCTTCCTCCTCCTTAGGGGAAACGGGTCCAGCACCTCCCCGCCCCCGATGGTTTCCAGCGGGGAAAACCTCCTGACGATATACCTGTCCCCGGCCTGGGCCACGACAGGCGCCTTAAGCCTCATCTGGCAGTAACTGCTCTCACCCGGGGCGAGCTTTTCGGCGCCGTAGAGTATCACCCTGGCCACGGTCTCCGACGTGCCGAGGTGGAAGTGGACAAGGGACCTGTTCTTAAGGGGCGGGGCGTCCGCAAGGAGCTGGACCTTGCAGTCCAGGCCGTAGGCCGGAGAGAACCTGCCCAGGGTGACCACGGTGTCGCCGCGCTCCAAATCCTCTTTCTCCACGCCCTGGAGGTTTATGGCGGCCCTCTGGCCCGCGTATACCTTCTTTATGGCCTTCCCGTGGCTGTGAAGGCCCCTCACCCTGGTGGTGATGCCGCGGGGCAGTATCTCCACCTGCTCCTCAACCGATACGGCGCCCGCCACAGCGGTCCCCGTCACCACCGTGCCGAAGCCCTTCAAGGTGAACACCCTGTCCACCGGAAGCCTGAAAAGCCCCCGGGACGGCTTGGGCTCCACGTTTCGGGCCAGGGCGCCGATTTTTTCCTTAAGAAGCCCTATGTTCTCCCCGGTTGTCGAGGACACCGGGATTACCTCCGCCCCTTCGAGAAACGTCCCCCTGACAAAACCCCTGGCTTCGTCCGTGACAAGCTCAAGCCACTCCGGGTCGACCAGGTCGGCCTTTGTGACGGCGATCAGGCCCGATTTAATCTTAAGGAGATTGCATATGTGCAGGTGCTCCCTGCTCTGGGGCATGACGCCCTCGTCCGCCGCTATGACCAGCAGCACCATGTCTATGCCGCCGGCGCCTGCGAGCATGTTCCTGACGAGTTTTTCGTGGCCGGGCACGTCCACTATGCCGATGGAAAGGCCGTCGGGGTATTCGAGGTCCGCAAAGCCGAGGTCTATGGTTATCCCCCGCTCCTTCTCCTCCTTGAGCCTGTCGGGGTCTATGCCGGTCAGGGCCTTCACGAGCCTGCTCTTCCCGTGGTCGATGTGGCCCGCGGTGCCGAGAATTACGTAACGCATAAAGGAATTATACATGAATCCGCCCTGCATATCCGAATTGCAAACGTCCCCGCCCCGGGCCTTTGGCGGGACGAGGCCCAACGCCCCCGGCGCCTTACAGACCCCTTTACAAACCCCCTGATTAATAATAGGATTAGTATAGGGTATGGTAAAAATTTTTTCGTGAGTACGGTAGAGATAATACTGCTGATTATGGCCGTCGTGCTGGCCGTCGGGATGGGGTTTCTCATCTCCACCCTGATAGAGCTCAGGAGGGTGACGGGGCTGGCCGGGCGTTTCTTATCGCGCACGGACGATTCCCTCGACGGCGCGCTCAATGAAATCGGGGAAACCGCGCGGAGCGTCCGCAGGGTCGCAGACGACATAAACTCCGTGACCGGAAGCGCCAGGGAGTTCTCCTCGGCCGTCGCGGACTCCGCCGAGGACGTCAGTAAAATGCTCGATAATTTACGCCACCTGACATCAAGGACCTCGGGGAGATACCTGGGCCTCAAAGCGGGCATAAAGGCCGCCCTGGAGGTCCTGATAAACAACCTTTTCGAAAAAGGAGGCAGGAAATGAGACACGAAGGAGGCTCGGGAGCCGGTTCGGTACTGTTCGCGTTTCTTCTGGGGGGCATGGTGGGCGCCGGCCTCACCCTCATGCTCTCGCCGGTTTCCGGCGCCGGCGCCAGGCGCAGGCTTTCAGACCTGAAAGAAGACCTGATGGAGAAAAAAGACGAATACGCCGACGAGGCCAAAGAGCGGGTCAAGGACACCCTTCGGAAGGGGAAGGACTACGTGGAGAAAAAGAAATCCGTGGTTGGCGCCGCGGTGGAGGCCGGCAGGGAGGCCTACGAAAAAGAGAAGGAAAAGCACGAAAAAACGTAATGCACGAGGCCTCGATTGCCCGGAGCATACTGGACATCGCGGAAGCGAAGTGCCGCGAAGCGGGATACGGAAGGGTACTGTCCATTGAGGTAAGAATCGGAACCGCCTCCGGCGTACTGCCCGCCGCCCTCTCCTCGGCCTTTGAGATAATAAAGCCCGACACACCCGCGGCAGGGGCCTCTCTGGTCGTCCACGAGGTCCCACTCGGCGGAGGATGCCGGGGCTGCGGCAGGCGCTTCAGCGCCGGGGAGCAGTTCATCCTCGAATGCCCCCTCTGCGGAAGCGGCGACTTCCGGCTTGACGCCGGCCGCGAGCTCGACGTAACGGAGATAGAGGTGGAGTGAAAAAAATAAGCGTCGTCACCAGAATCCTCGAAGCCAACGACAGGCTGGCCCTCGAAAACAGGAAGGAATTCGACCGGGCCGGGACGTACGTCATAAACCTCATGTCGGCCCCCGGGGCGGGAAAGACCTCGCTTCTTAAAAAGACCCTTCCGGGGCTCGGGGGCTCGCTGAGCGCAGGGGTTATCGAAGGGGACATCCAGGGTACCTGCGACGCCGAGCAGATAAGCGGCCTCGGCGTGCCCGTGGTGCAGATAAACACCGGCGGGGCGTGCCACCTTGACGCAAGCATGATAAGCGAGGCCCTGAACGATATGCCCCCGGCCGGCCTGGACCTCCTGATAATCGAGAACGTGGGCAACCTGGTCTGCCCCGCGGAGTTCAACGTCGGAGAGCACATGAAGGTCATGCTCCTCAGCCTCGCCGAGGGCCACGACAAGCCGCTTAAGTACCCGCTGATGTTCCAGCAGTCCTCGGCCCTTGTGATAAACAAAATGGACCTCAGGCCCTACGTGGACGCCGACCCGGGGCTGATTAAGCGCGACGCCCTTTCCCTGAACCCGTCTCTCAGGATATTCGAACTCTCCTGCAAGACCGGCGAAGGCGTGGAGGAGTGGCTTTCGTGGCTGACCCGGACAGTGCATGAGCACCATGGAAAAAGAGAACAAAAGATATGAAAACAATCACAGGCATAGGCGGGGTTTTCCAACCCCGCCGGAGAACCGGCCCCCGGCGGGACTGGAAAGTCCCGCCTCTCCGCAGCGGGGCTGTTGGACCGCGGCATCAGGCATTTTCCCGGGTAAACCGCCCCACGAAATAAATCGTCTTAACGCACAAGTCCTGTTCGTCATATTCCTTGAACCTCTCGTTCAAAGGGAACCCTTTTCTTAATGCGTCGAGGGCGTCGTAATCCATGAACTCGTCTTTTGTAAGGGCGCTTAACCCCGCCTCATTAAACAAGCAGGTAATAATCGGAAGCCCGGAGCCTGTTGTGATACATGAATTTATTTCCGGAAAGGGCCTGGCGCCGCTCCTCTGTAAGTTGCAGAAAATGCATGGAGGCAATGGATTTATCCGAATGAGAAAAATGGTCGGAAGGGTCGATTAAAGACACCAGCAGGCCATTGTGTTTCGTAACTCTTCCGGCTTCGAGCAAAAGGTCTCTTAATTTGGTTCGAGGGATGTGTTCAAAAACGCTTATTGATACGTGGTAGTCGATTGAATTGTCTCCAATATCAAGGGAAGCGGCGTCCGCGGGCGAAAGGTACTCGATATGCAACTTTCGCAGCAGCGACTTTAAATCCCCGCTGAAAGACAACAAGTCGTTCAGCCTTTTTTCAAACGGTTCCGATGAGTAATATCGGGGGAATAGTTTTTTTATGCCATCGGGGTTTTCCTTCATCTTTTTCAGCGACTCAAATACAAGTCGCCTGCCCAAATATGGATTTACGTCGACGGTAATTATTCTTTCGGCGCCGCACAGCCATAAGCCTATTAGAAAATCCAGGGTCCTTCCCGTTCCGACTTCAAGGATGGATTTGCCGGCGATGTCTTTTCCGTGTCTGGAGATTAAGTCCAGAACAATCGAACATTTATTTAACCCTGTAAAAGGGTCAATGTCCTTGAGACCGCCAAAACGCCTTTGAATTAAATAATAAACATGATAATCGAGGGGGGAAGGCAGTCTGGAGACTGAATTTTGAATGAAAGCCTTTAATTTATAATTCATGGGAAATTATACCAGACGCGCCGCCGGGCAATCCAAGCGTATTTGTTGCGGAACCCCCGACCCCTGGCGTTCAATGCACCAGTGCATTCCCCGTGGTCTTGCCGCGGGGTTGTCAACTCCTTGCCTTTTCAGGATACCCCGCGGTCTCTGCCGCAGGGAGGTTTATTGGCCGTAAATATCCGGCTGCCCCATCCCCACCTGGAGTATTCCCTTGCGGACGGCCTTTATCCTGTCTCTGAGTTCCGCCGCGCGTTCGAAGTCCAGCTTTGCCGCGGCCTCCTTCATCTCGGCCTCCAGGACGCCCAGCGTCTTTTCGTCAAAAGCGTATTCTTCCTGTTCCTCTTTCACCGAGGGCACGGTCCAGTAGTCGGCCTCGTAGATGGAGCCCAGGATGTCTTTTATGCTGCTCTTGATGGTCTCCGGGGTGATGCCGTTTTTCTCGTTATAGGCTTTCTGTATCCTGCGTCTCCGCTCGGTCTCCCTTAGCGCCTTTTCCATCGAGCCGGTTACGGTATCGGCATAGAGGATGACTTTTCCGTTTACGTTCCTCGCCGCCCTTCCGGCGGTCTGTATGAGCGAGCGCTCGGAGCGGAGGAACCCCTCTTTGTCCGCGTCGAGGACGGCCACCAGCGAGACCTCGGGGAGGTCCAGCCCCTCCCTGAGCAGGTTAACGCCTACCAGCACGTCAAAGGCGCCCGTTCTCAGCTCCGTAAGTATCCGCACCCGTTCGAGGGTGTCGATGCCGGAGTGCAGGTAGCGCGTCCTCACCCTCAGGTCGGTGTAGTACTCGGTCAGGTCCTCCGCGGACTTCTTGGTAAGGGTGGTGACCAGCACCCTCTCGCCCCGGTCGGCACGCAGCCTTATCGCGTGGAGCAGGTCGTCCACCTGTCCTCTTGCGGGCCTGACCTCCATGTCGGGGTCCAGGAGGCCGGTGGGCCGCACAATCTGCTCCACCACGTTCTTCCCGGCCTTTTCCATCTCGTACGGCCCGGGCGTGGCCGATACGTACACGGTCTGTCCCACCCGCTGCTCGAACTCCCTGAAGGTAAACGGACGGTTGTCCAGGGCGGAGGGGAGCCTGAAGCCGAAGTCCAGCAGGTTCTGCTTCCTCGACCTGTCGCCTTCGTACATGCCGCCGAGTTGCGGTACGGTGGCGTGGGACTCGTCTATGATGACGAGGAAGTCCTCCGGGAAGTAATCGATGAGCGTATAGGGGGGCTGGCCGGGTGCCCGGCCGCTCAGGTGGCGGGAGTAGTTCTCGATGCCGTGGCAGTAGCCGAACTCCCTCAGCATTTCGAGGTCGAACCTCGTCCTCTGCTCAATCCTCTGCGCCTCCACGGCACGGCCCTGCCCGAGGAAGAAATCGACCCGCGTGGCCATCTCTTGCTCTATTTTTTCGAGGGCCGGCTCCAGCCTCTCCCTGGGCGTTATCCAGTGGCTGTTCGGAAAGAGGGCGGCCTTCTCCAGATGCCGTATCTTCTTTCCGGTGAGCGGGTCGAACTCGGTGACGCGGTCGATGTCGTCTCCGAACAGCTCCACCCGTATGCCCCTGTCGAACGAAGCCGAGGGGAATATCTCCACCGTGTCTCCCCTCACGCGGAAACACCCCCGCTTGAACTCGGTGTCCGACCTCTCATAGTGCATCTCGACGAGCCTAATGAGCAGGGCGTCGCGCTCGGTGCGCATGCCCTCCTCCAGGATGAGGTGCATCTCCATGTAGTCCTCGGGCGAACCGATGCCGTAGATGCAGGAGACGGAGGCCACGACGATGGCGTCCCTCCGCTGGAGGACCGCCCGCGTGGCCGAGTGCCTCAGCCTGTCGATGTCGTCGTTTATCATGGCGTCCTTTTCGATATAGGTGTCGGTGGCGGGCAGGTAGGCCTCGGGCTGGTAGTAGTCGTAGTAGCTCACGAAAAACTCCACGGCGTTTTCCGGAAACAGCTCCCTGAACTCCCCGTAAAGCTGAGCCGCCAGCGTCTTGTTATGTGCGATTACGAGCGCGGGCCGGTTGGCTTTGGCGATTGCGTTGGCTATGGTGAAGGTCTTGCCGGAGCCGGTGACGCCCAGGAGGACCTGGTGCCTCGTCCCTTTTTCGAGGTTCTCCGAAAGACGCCTGATGGCCCCGGGCTGGTCGCCCCTGGGGGTGAAAGACGTGGAGAGGCGGAAAGAGTCCGGACGGTCCATGGCGTTTGCTGTTTGCGGCGTTACGCTTTTTCTTCCTTTAGCAGCTTGTACTCGTAGCTGTCCACCAGGGCCTGGTAGGAGGCCTCCACGACGTCCTCGGAGACGCCGACGGTGTTCCATTTCATCCTGCCGTCGCCGGACTCTATGAGCACCCTGACGTTTGCCCCCGTGCCCCTTCCCGTCGCGAGCACCCGGACCTTGTAATCGAGCAGCTTGACCTCGTTCAGCGCGGGGTAGAATTTCACGAGGGCCTTGCGCAACGCCTTGTCCAGGGCGTTTACCGGGCCGTTGCCCGCCGCTACGGTGTGCTCCTCCTCGCCGTCCACCCTCAGTATGACGGTGGACTCGTGCAGCGCGGCCTCGTCTTCCCTCCTTTTCGATATCAGCACCCTGAACCCGACGAGGTCGAAGAACTTCCTGTGGAGGCCGAGGGTCTTTTTCATCATCAGCTCGAAGGACGCCTCCGCTCCCTCAAACTGGAAGCCCTGGTTTTCGAGGTCCTTAAGCCGTGCCACGATGTCCCGCACCTGGGGGGCCTTGGGGTCGAGCTCGATGCCGAACTCCCCGGCCTTCCTGAGGATGTTGCTCTTCCCCGCCAGGTCGGAGACCAGCACCCTCTGGGAGTTGCCCACCAGCCCGGGCCTTATGTGCTCGTAGGTCTCGGCGGACTTGACCACCGCGCTGACGTGCATGCCCGCCTTGTGGGCGAAGGCGCTGTCGCCCACGAAGGGCTGGCGGTTCAGGTGCCTGATGTTGGCGATTTCGTCCACGAAGCGGGAGACCTCCCTGAGAGTCCTTAACTGCTCGTCGCTTATGCACCTGTGGCCGGCTTTCAACTGGAGGTCGGGGATGATGGAGCAGAGGTTGGCGTTCCCGGCCCGCTCGCCCAGGCCGTTGATGGTGCCCTGCACCTGCACGGCCCCCGCCTTTACGGCCAGCAGGGAGTTGGCCACCGCGCATTCGGAGTCGTTGTGCGCGTGGATGCCGACGGGCGCCTCGACCTTTTTCATGACTTCCCTGGTGATTTTCCCCACTTCCTCCGGAAGTGTGCCGCCGTTGGTGTCGCAAAGCACAAGGCAGTCCGCGCCCGCTTCCTGGGCGGCCAGAAGGCATTTTATGGCGTACCCGGGGTTTTTCTTGTACCCGTCATAGAAGTGCTCGGCGTCGAAAAACACCTTCTCCATCCGCCCCTTCAGGTAAGACACGGTGTCGTATATGAGGCCGAGGTTTTCCTTGAGAGTGACCTTCAGGGCGTGCTTGACGTGAAAATCCCACGTCTTGCCGAATATGGTCGCCCCCCAAGCGCCGGAGTCCAGTATGGACTTGACGGTACTGTCCTTCCCGGCCTTCTGGCCGGGCCTGTGGGTGCTGCCGAAGGCCATCAGCCTGGAGCCGGAGAGCTTTAGCTTCGACGCTTTCCTGAAATATTCGGCGTCTCTGGGGTTCGCTCCGGGGTAGCCGCCCTCGATGTAATGGACGCCCAGCTCGTCCAGCTTTTCGGTGATGCGGAGCTTGTCCTCCACTGAGAAGGATATCTCCTCGGCCTGGGCGCCGTCTCTTAAAGTGGTATCGTATAATTCAACCCTGCCCATATCCTTTAATTTAACACATTTCAGAAAGCCGCTGCTCCAGTGAAAAACAATGCGCCAGCGCGGAAGAGACGGGGCGGTGGAACCGGAATCGGAGGCCTGCCTCGGCCGGCTCAGAACCTGTAGCCGATTTCAGCCATTACGGCGGTCCCGCCGATATCCAAGGAGCGCTTCTGGCCGAAGACGTCGAAGTCCTGCTCGTTCTCGAAATACTTGACATGGCCGCCGAGATACAGCCCCCAGGCCAGGTTGGCCCTTAACCCGGCCTTCATGACAATGCCGTAGGCGTTGCCGGTCTCGTCGAAGACCCCGGCGCCGTTCAGCTTGATGGAATAGTTGTTCAGGTAACTGCCTATGCCCGCGCCGATATAGGGCTGGAACCTGGCCCCGTTGGGCTGCACGGTAAGGAGGAACTCCACCCCGCCGGTCTCGATTCTGTTGTCGAAGCCGCTTTCTTTCCAGTCCGTCGAGTACGTCTGAAGGGTTGTGTCTATCCCGAGGAACCCGTAAAAGTAGCGGATATAGGTGAACGAGTAAACGGTGCTCTCGTTCCGGCCCCTGAAATCGTCCGCGGGCGTTAAAAAGCCCGCAGAGGCGGACAGGAAGTTTTTCCCGTCAATGGGGGCCACCATCGTGCCCGAGAAGGGGTACGCACGGTCCACCATGCTCTCCCATTCAACTTCGCTTACGGCGCCGGGGGTGAAAAAACCGGGAAAGGACCCGGCAAGGATTTCAGCGGCGTGTGCGCTGGAGGCGGCTGCGGCAAAGGACAGAATTAACGCCGGGATGAGCAGCGCCCTTATAATGACTCCCTCCTTGCGGTCCGCGGTCCGCACTCCGCGGGCCGGGATGAGTTACAAACGAAGCCGGGCTCATGAAAACCCCATTGGGAAAAAGAGAAAAAGAATTTAAATTTTTTTATATACCTATATTTAATATATTTATTATCTTATTTCATTGCCTTGAATATCAAGCTGCGCTCATAATGGAAGATGCCAAGAGCCTGTCGGCAGGCCGGGATGTAAATGCCTCAACAGGGTTTTGGAAGAAAATAAACCTCCCTGCGCCGGAGACCGAAGGGTATCCTGAAAAGGCAAGGGGTCGACAACCCCGTGGCAAGACCACGGGGAATGCACTGGTGCATTCAATGTAGGCCGGGAAACCGGCTGGTTGCTGCCCACGGGAATTTCAAGGAGTGCGGAGGAAAGGACCGGGAAGCCCTTATATGGCTTTAATCTCCTTCAGGGAGCGGACGAAGTTGTCCACGAGGGGGGGGTTGAAGTCCTTCCCCTTGGCCTCCTCCATCAGGCCGATGATTACCGGAACATCGAGGGCTTTCCTGTAGGGCCGTTCCGTCCTCAATGCGTCGAAGAAGTCCGAGAGGGCCACGACCTGGCTTATGATGTGCTGTTTCTTGCCGCGCCGCAAGGTCTCCGGGTAGCCCGAGCCGTCGTATTTAAGGTGGTGCTCGTAAGCGGCTATTACGGCGAGCTTGGGCACCTCGCGGATGGCGGAGAGGTACATGGCCCCGTAGACCGTATGGTTCTTCATTGCCCGCCATTCCTCCTCGTCCAGCTTGCCGGGCTTGTCGAGGATTTCCCTGGGCACGAACATCTTGCCGACGTCGTGCATCAGGCCCGCAAGCCCCACTTCATGGAGCATCTCCCCCTGGAGGCCCAGGGATTCCGCCTGGAATATGGACAATATGGTGACGTTCGTGGTGTGGGCGAAGGTGTATTCGCTGTGGGATTTTACGGGGCTCACCATGCGCAGGATGTCGGCCTCCCGCCTGAGCGTGGAGATGAAGCTGACCACCACGTCCTCGAGGCCGACCGTGTCCAGTTCCCCGAACCTTGAGAGCCGCTGATGGATTTCCTCTATCTTTTCGGTGTCCTCCTTTATTATCTCCGACACGTCCAGTCCCTCCTCGGAGCCGAGGCTTACCTGCACGGTCCCCACGGACAGGTTTCCGGAGGACTTGGGCGCAACGCCCGGCTGAATCAGGTCCGATACGAACGAGGCGAACTCCTCCGGCGCGAGCCCCTTCCGGACGACCAGCTTGTCGATGCCCTTGCGCCGGAACTTCTTCATGAAGTTGCCGATGTGCAGGCTTGAATCGGTCAGCTTCGTGTCGTTAAAAAGGAGCGTCCCCCCGAGTATCGTAAGGGCAAAAGAGCCGTCGGCGAACAGCCCTTCCATGTCCTTGAGCGCCTTGCCCAAAAAATGGCCGACCGACGGGTGCTCTTTTGAATAAAGGGAGCAGTTGGAGGCGGCCGTCATTATGTTGGAGATTATGCCGGGGATTTTCTCAGACACCTGAGGACCCTCCCCCGGCCGGGAAAAACTTTTTCAAGAGCCTTTCGCCGGCCGAACGTATCTCTTCGTTTTCCGATGCAATGCCTGCCTCAAGGAGGGGTTTCAGGGAGGCGGGCGGGTAGTTTTTCAGGTTCCTGAATATCTCCGCCCTGAGCTCATCGAGGAAACCTTTGCGGAGCAGGGCCTTCGCGTTTACGATATCCGTAAGCGCGGGGACGGCCCGCGGGTCTCCTATTTCCCCAAGGGCCTTTACCACCGGCGCCTTGGCGTGGAAGCCCGCGCCGAGGGCGTCTTTTTTTTCGAGAAGCCCGATGAGCAGGGGCACGGCCTCCTTTGCCCTGTGGATGCCGCTCAGCGCGACGGCGCCGTTTCTCAGAGAATCGTCCTTTGACTGGAGGTAGAACTTGAGGTAGGGTATGGAATCCTGGGTTCTGAAGCGCAACAGGGCGTTTAACGCCTCCATGCACACCCTCGGGTCCCGGTGCTTGATGAACTTCCTCACCGCCTCCACATGCGCGTCGCTTCCGCACGCCCTTACCAGGTAGAGCATGTTCCGTACGGTGTACCAGCGTCCGCTTGACAGCCTCCTTAATACCTCGGGGATTATGTCGGAACCGAGCGATGAGAGGACGAAGAGCAGAAATTTCCTCTCCGTGGGGTCGTCTTCGGCCTCAAGGGCGTCCAGGAGCGGGGAGGCGAGGTGGGCCTTGAGGGCCCTGGCGAGCCTGAGCACGCCCTCGCGGTCTTTCCTCCCCCAGGTCCTCAACGCCTCCACTACCCTGTCCAGAAACGCCCCGGACTGGAAGAAGTAAAGGAGGGTGCTTCCGGCCTCGTGCCGGAACTTGCCGCTGAGCGATTGGGAGTATATGGAGACGTAAATGTTGAGCGCGTCCTCGAACCGCCCGGTGTCAACGAACTCGTTGGCGAGCTCCGTCAGCCGCGTAAGGATGCCCAGGCACTGGGGCGTGTCGAGAAGGTCGGCGTCGAGCGCCTCTATCATCACCTCGGCGGCGACGCTGTCGATGACCGCGTCGGTGCACTCGGTTCTCAGTTGCTCGATTTTTTCCCCCACCACGGCCTTCGACCTGCTGAGCATGGAGTCGAGGTCTTTCCTGTAGCCGTCGCTTACGAATTCGTTGAAGTGGTCCTCGTCGAAAAGCCCTGCTATCTCCTCCCCTATCTCTATGTCGTGGACCACGGGGCCGCTCTTGAGGACAGCGTCGAAGCCGAAGGACTTGACCGCCTTGACGGAACTGAGCTTGTCCAGGAGGTTTTTTATCGTGTCGGGGATGACGGCGGAGTTTTCGGAGAACAGTTCCGCGGTCTTCCGGAAACTCTCCGAAGTCATGTCGCCCAGCGTCTGTTCAAGCTCGGCGGTGTCCATCTGGGCGTGCTTGAAGGTCCTCGTCAGAAACTGGCGCTTGAGCTCGGGGCTCAGATTGTTCGTCAGCGAGACGAGTTTATCGAAGGACTCGCTGCTCAACCGCTTTGAGCCGTCCTTGTTTCTCAGGTACGAGGTAATCACCCTGTCGTAGGATTCGTCGTCGGCGTCCTCCCCGGCCCGGTCGATAATCCGCGCGACCTTTTCGGGGGGGATTTTTCTCAGGACGTCGCCGGTTTCCTCCGCGGTCAGCGTCCCTTTCAGGAGCCCGTAGACATAGTCCTCCCAGATGTCCGCTTCCCCCGTTCCGGCGTCTCTGACGCCGTCTTCGACGAACCGGAAACTCGAATAATCTATGGGGCTGAGCCTGAGGTGCGAAAGGCCCCCCTGTGCGGCCAAGTCTGCAAGTTCCTGGCCCTCCGGGGCGTTGTCTCCGGTCATAAGCTCATGGAGGCCCGTAAGCTCCTCCCTGGTGAGGCCGGCATGGAAGGTGATGCCCGCTATTCCGCTTTCGTGAAAGCTCAGGGCGACTTCCCTGTAGACGGGGTTTTTCCTGTCCAGGGAGTACTCGTCTATCACCAGGGCGTCCTTTGCGATGCCGAGGGTTATGGAACTTCTCAGCTCAAACAGCTTCTGGAGCAACTCGTAGGCCTTCTGGATGGAGCCGGTGATGACGGCGTGGCCGGGGGGGTATAGCCCGACGTTCCTCCTCGATATATTGAACTCGATGACGGCCTCCGAAAGGAGCCTAGCGTCAAGCGGGAGTTTCTCCTCGTCCTCGGTTTTTGCCTTTTTTTCTTCCATGCGATATCCGGGCTTCGGCAGGACCTGGAAATGACCGGGTGTCCGGCTTATCTCCCCTGGCCGTATCCCGCCGCCGGCCATATATATCCTGTCCGTAAAAGCAGCACGAAATTTTATTTACTAACCAGTTAGTTTTCATGTTCACATTGAAACCCTTAAAAAGCCCTGCTTTAAAGGCTCGTTCAGGCATTGCCATGTGAACTATTTCATGCTCCCGGTAGTAGTTTTACATGAGGGAAGAATAATTTCAAGGGCACAGGGGAGTTTTTTTGCCCCATCCCCGTTGCCGGCTCTCTTACGCGGCGTTTTAATGCAGCTCAACCGTGCTTTTTACTTCTCAGGCTCTTGCCGGACTATTCCCTGTAGCAAGCCACAGGGAATAGTCCGGTTTAAATATAGTAAAATATAAAAACTCCCTGGAGGAATGCGCACAATGTACATGGTCACGGTCCAAGCGGAAAAGTGCGAGGGCTGCGAGGACTGCGTAAACGTATGCCCCATCGAGGTCTTCCGGATGGAGGGAGAAAAGTCCGACCCCTTCCGGTCCGCCGAGTGCGTGTACTGCGAAAGCTGCCTCTGCGTCTGCCCCGCGGAGGCCATTGTCATTTCTGAGATACAGGGGAGAATGGAAATCGCCCGCGCGAACGCGTCGAAATAGCGGCAAGGCATAAAAGAGGGGAGGCGCCCCGTCGCGCCTCCCCTCTTTTATGCCTTTTTTAACTCTTTTCTATAAAGAGTTCCCAGTTTTCGGCTCCTTCTTCCTTTACCGCCTCAAACTTGTAGCCCTGCTTCTCCGCCCACCTGGGGAGGGAGTCCTCGGCCGAAGCCGGCGCGTCGCAGAGTATCTTAATCACGTCCCCGCTGCCTAACTTCTCGAGGGCCTTCTTCGTAAGGACAAGCGGATAGGGGCACACCCTGCCGAGTACGTCCAGGGTCTGTGCCGGGGATTTGCTGCTCAGTTCGCCCATTTTACTTACCTCCATGTTTTGTCATGTTTTGTATTGTTCTTAAAAGAAAAGCACATGGTTTGCTTCGTCCAGCGATTTTTGTATCTCGGCAAAGGGCACCACGTTTACGGTTACGTCCGCGCCCATTTCCTCCGCGTCCGGGAAGCTGTCGGCCGGGATGCCGTATTTTTCGAGGTCCTCCTTGCAGACCATGACGTTGAGGTCCACGAGCAGGGTGTTTTTCAGGTGCGACTCGGTGCTCGTTATGCCGTAGGTTTCCATGGCCTTCTGGTCTTTGGTAAGGCCGAGCACCCCTTCGCCTATGAAGCACAGGCTTGGCGTTACGGTGTCGCCGTCGTCAAGGAGTATTTCCACCGTCTGGTAGGAGATGGCGTGTGTGATGGCCAGCCTCGAGGTTTCTCCCTTGTACTGGGGTTTCTGGACAAGAAATGCAAGTTTTACGTCACCCATGTTATTCACCCCCTATTTGCAGGACTCTGTCCGAGCCGTGGATTTTGGCGAGGTACCAGTGCATGGCGCTCCACTGCACCCCCTCGATGCCTTCCGCCTTCTGGATGCCCCTGGCCACGGTGCACGCCTCGCAGGTGCATATCTCGACGCCCTTCTCAAGCAGCCTCTTGAGGTGGGTTTCCCCTGTGGAGTAGTCCTTTAAATGTTTCTGTTTCGCCTTTACGGAACCGGTGGCGTTGCCGGAAAGCCAAATGTTCACCTTGTGTCCCTTGTCAACCGCGGCCTCCGCGAGCTTGAGGGCGAAGTCGTACGTCATGTTGCCCACGAGACCCGGAAAACATCCTATCGTCAATGTCGCCATTCTTACACCTCCCCTTAAAGCCAGGCTATTTGTTCGAAGTCGTTGAAGATAACGTCTACCAGGTCGCCGTAGGTTACCACTTTCACTTTGGAGTCAACTTCCGAGTCCGCTATGCCCCGGGCCTGAAGGTCCTCGGAGAGCGCGAAGAGGTTCTTTGTCTTCTCAAGGAGAGAAGACGCCTTGCCGCCCTCTTTCAGGGTCGCGTGGTACACGCCGTTTGCCACAAGTATCAGACCGTCCGCCTTGACCCTGTCCAGCGTATTGGACGTCAGTGTGTAATCGCTTACGAAAACGCCTAATTTCATCTGATTCACCTCCAATTATCAGGTTTCATACGGGTTACTGCTCACTGGAAGTTCCTTTTATACCAGTAAATATTGCCCTTTGTCAATATACAATATATATATGCGGGGATTAAAATAGTTTATGGCAAACGACAGCGATTCCCGTCCGCTTGCGCACGGCGCCGCATGGATGGACGCGGGGACCCCGTAGCGCGGCTGAGCTGCAAACCAGTTGGGTTTCCACCAGGCATTAAAAATGCCGAATATTGTCTGTTTAAAGCTTTTTTGGCATATAAACGCCGGGCGGCATCCGTTCTCCTGGTAATTTTTTTCGGCTCCTCCGTATTACGGTGGCTTTCTGTTACAAGCGGGTTTTGATATATTTCTTAAGTGTAATTATAATAATTATCATGAAATATTCCGTGGCGCGAATAATATTCCTGCTTTTTCTTTTCCCGGCTTTTTTTGTCTCGTGCTCCATTCCCGAGGGTACGCCGCCTGAGCTCTACTGGCCCATTCCCCCTCTTAAGCCCCGCATTAAATTCCTGGACTATATAATCGGGAGCATTGACGCCACCGGCTCCCGCAGCGGAAAGTTCAGCAGGGTCCTGTTCGGCGAGGAAGGCGAACAGGGTTTCCTGAAGCCTACGTTTGTTGCCGCCAGAGACGGCGTTATGTACGTCAGCGACCTCAACAGGGTGCAGGTATACGATTTCGAGAACAAGGAATTTCATCTTGTGGGCACGAAGGTGTTGTTAAACGCCACCGGCATTGCCGTGGCCTCCGACGGGACTTTGTTCGTGGGGGATTCATCCAGGTTGGCGGTATTTATCTTCAAGCGCGGAGTGGTGGACGTAAAGAAGGTGGGAGGCCCCCTTATGTTTTCTTCGGTTGGGGGGATCGCCCTGGACGAGGCCAGGGGCAGGTTCCTGGTCGTGGACGCCAAGAGGCACCGGGTGAATATCTTCAGCCTCGACGGGGAATACCTCTCCACCCTGGGCAGCAGGGGAACGGGGCCGGGAAAGTTCAACTACCCTTATGACGTCGCGGTCGGCCCGGATGGGAAGATATACGTGGCGGACTCGGGGAATTTCAGGGTCCAGATATTCGACAGCCAGGGCGAGTTTTTAAACGCCTTCGGCCAGGTGGGGGCCGTGCCGGGAATGTTCGCCAGGCCGAAGGGGATAAGCCTGGACTCCGAGGGGCATATTTACGTCGTGGACGCCCTTTTCGGAAATTTCCAGATTTTTGACGCAGAGGGCAGGGTCTATCTGATTGTGGGGAAAAACGGTTCGGAGCCGGGCATGTTCCTGCTGCCTGTCGGGATACATATTGACGACAATGACAAGATTTACATCGTGGACCAGGCCAACAGGAGGGTCCAGATATTCCAGTATATCAAATACCCCGCCGAGGACGAACAAGTGCCCGTTTCCTGAGCTTACGCCTTTGGATTATTGTAATTTTCTGCTATATTTAGTAATATTAGCGGGATTAATTATTTTTTCAGGAACGGCGGGCATTGAATGAGGTTTTCCGCGCTTTTTGCGATAACGCTTTTTGGCTTTGTGCTCATGGCGGCCGCCTCGTCGGAGGCTCTGGAGTGTACGGACTGCCATAGCGGCATGACCGGCAAGAAGCAGGTGCATACCGCGGTGAGCATGGGCTGTACGGCGTGCCACACCGGCGTGGACCCTTCCTCCATCCCGCACAATTTCTCCGGCGGCCCGAAGGGCCTTTCCCAGGAGCCCCCTGACCTCTGCTTTAACTGCCACGACAGCGGGATTTTTACCGGCAAGAAAGTAACTCACTCCCCCGTGGCCGGGGGAATGTGCGGCGGCTGCCACGACCCGCATTCGAGCGATTCCGCAAACCTCCTCCTCGGGGACGATATCTGCTTTAACTGCCATGACAGGGGCTCTTTTTCCGGCGGGGTTGTCCATATGCCCGTGGCCGGGGGGATGTGCACAAGCTGCCACAACCCCCACGCGGGCGACCAGGCCGCGCTTCTGGTTTCGGGCAACATATGCTATAACTGTCACGACAAAAGCTCTTTTGTCAAGGACACCACCCATATGCCCGTGGCCGGGGGGATGTGCACCGGCTGCCACGACCCCCACCGGTCAGAAAATGAAAAACTCCTGGTCGAACCTCCCCCGGACCTGTGCTATCAATGCCACGGCGCGAGCTCTTTCAAGGACAAGGTTACCCACATGCCCGTGGCCGGAGGGATGTGCACCGGCTGCCACAACCCGCACGCCAGCGCCTCCGCCCGGCTTCTGATTTCCGGCAACATATGCTTTAACTGCCACGACAGGACCAAGTTCGAGAACAAAAAGAGCGTGCACGCCCCCGTGGCCGGGGGCCAGTGCACCGGCTGCCACAACCCGCACGCCAGCGCGGCGGAGAAGCTGCTTTTAACCGACGGCGTTGTATGCTTTGCCTGCCACGACAGCGGCGGTTTTAACGGCGATACAACGCATTCCCCCGTGAGGGGCGGGATGTGCCTCGTCTGTCACGGACCCCATGCAACCGACAACGACAACCTGCTCTTGTCCGGCAAAGTCTGCTTTAACTGTCACGACCAGGGCATGTTTTCCGGAAAAAAAGTAAGCCACGCGCCCGTGGCGGCGGGCATGTGTACAAGCTGCCATGACCCCCATTCATCGAGCGCCTCGGGCATGTTGTCTCCGGACATGCCGTACCTATGCGCCAAGTGCCATGACAGGCGCGAATTTACCCGGAAGAGCACCCACGGGCCTGCATTTATCGGCATGTGCCTTTCCTGCCACGAGCCCCACCAGTCGGACGAGGAAAAACTGCTGGTGGACACGGTGCCCTCCCTGTGTTTCGAGTGCCACAGGAAATCGGAGTTTGTAAAAAAGGTCGTCCATCCCCCCATACTTGCGGGGCAGTGCAGGGAATGCCATCTCCCGCATTCTTCGGGCAACAGGTATCTGCTGAGGGCAAGCGGAAACAACGTCTGCGCACAGTGCCACCCCGAAGTCTCCCGTCAACCCCACGCCTTTGCGGGGATGAAGGCAAGCGGCCACAAGGTCAGCGGGCCGAGGGACCCGAGGAGGCGGAGCAAGAGGTTTGGCTGCACAAGCTGCCATAACCCACATAGTTCGGACTGGGTGAAGCTTTTCAGGTACGAGGCCAAAACGGCCTTTGAACTTTGCAACCACTGTCACAAGAAATAGCGCGTTTGAAATCAGACGAAAGGCGTTTCTTGCGTTTGGCGTTTTAAGAAAAATAAATATTCGGGAGGAGCGATATGAGCAGAGCGGTCGTAATTTCGATTGTGGTCTTGATTTTGCTGGCGGCAGCTTCGGCGGCGTGGGCCCAGGACGTGGATTGCGCCATGTGCCATCCGGAGAAGGCACAGGGCAAGTCCGTGCACCCAGCCGTCGCAATGGGCTGCACGGCCTGCCACACCGCGGTGGACGCCTCGGCGATACCGCACAAGATGACCTCAGGCGTATCCGGGGGACTTATGTCCGAGGGCTCGGCGCTGTGTTTTGTCTGCCATGACAAGGGGAAGTTTTCCGGTAAAAAGGCCGTACACATGCCCGTTGCCGGGGGTATGTGCACCGGCTGCCATGACCCGCATGCCAGCGGCTTCGAAAAACTTCTTCTTTCCGGCAACGTATGCTTCAACTGCCACGACAAGGCCGAATTTGCGTCAAAGAATACCGTACACCCGCCCGTTGCCGGGGGCATGTGCACCGGCTGCCATACCCCCCACCAGTCCGCAAACGAGAAACTGCTCAAGGCAGCGGTGCCCCCGTTGTGCTACACGTGCCACGACTCCAAGAAGTTCTATGGCCCCACCCTGCATTCGCCGGTGGCCCTCGGGGTCTGCAACGGCTGCCACGCACCTCACCAGTCGGACAGCGAAAAACTCCTGGTCGCGCCCATGACCGAACTCTGTTTTAACTGCCACGACAAGGGGGCCCTGACGGGCAAGGTAACGCACAAGCCCGTCTTGGAAGGGGAGTGCACCGGTTGCCATAAGCCCCACGCGAGCCAGAACGAGAATCTGCTCATCAGGAGGGGGAACATCCTGTGCCGCAGCTGCCACGCCAAAGTGGAGAGGCAGCCCCACGGCATTGTGGGCTTCAGCGCCAAGGGGCATCCCTTGAGGGCAAGAAGGGACCCCAAAAGGCCGGGCAAGACGTTCGGCTGCCTGAGCTGCCACTTGCCGCATTCTTCGGAATATCCGAGCCTGTTCAGGTACAAGGCCGACAGCATGTTCGACCTGTGCTCACACTGCCACGAAAAGTATTAGCCCGGACGTTGCATGAGTAATAAAATGGAAAAAGGGGGAAAGTGAAAATACATAAGGGTATCCCGTGCATGCTTATGGGCGCGGTTTATGGCCGAGAAAGGCCCGTGCATTTCCGGAGCACTTGTCCTTCGGGTTAGTGCGAAGCATCCGGGTTCGTAGGAAAATAGAGGAGGGCGGGCCGCGTTATTCTCCGGCTCCGCCCTTCACTTTTCTGATGGTGTCCTGGGCCCTTGAGTGGTAAAAGTCCACAAGGCTGTCGAGGAACAGGGGGTTTTTCTCTATGGTCTCCTGGAGAAGGTCCCTGTCGATTTCCATGACATCGAGGTCTCCCGCTGCAATGACCGACGCGGTTCTGGGCCTTCCCGTGAGAAAAGCCACTTCACCGAAGAAGTCCCCCTTCAAGAGAGAGGCGAGCAGCAAGGGTTCGCCCACGATGGTCGATACCACGTTGGCCTTTCCGCTTTTAATGACGTACATTGAGTCCCCGCTGTCTCCTTCCTCCACGACCGCTTCGCCGTCCTTGTAGCGCCTGTGTACGGACCGTCCCGCCAGCCCCTCTTTTTCCTCTTCGCTGAGGAAGGAAAATATCTCCGTCAGCCGCCCGCCGCCTTCCGCCTGCTTCTCAAGAGGGGCCTCTTGCCCGGCGGGCGGCGCATGCGGCCCTTCCTCCGGAGGCTCTTCATGCGCCGTGCTGTCAAGAAAATAGTGTGGCTCCTCGTCCGCGCTCTCATCGGGCGTTGTTTCCGCTTCGGGGGGGCCGGGGGGGGGCGACAGTGTTTGCTCCAGAACGCTCGGGCCGGGGGAGCGCATTTCCTCCACGATTTCCCGCGACTTTTCAAGGGCATCCCGGTCCTCGGGCGAGAGCCTGAGGATTATCTTGTAAATGGCCACTGCCTTGTGCGGAAAGCCTGAATCAATGAGACCGGACGCGGCCCTGTGGTATGCGCTCACGGCGCCGGAGGCGTCCCCCGTCCTGCGCAGGAGGTCGCCGGTTTTAAGATGAATCCGCGGGTTTTCGGGGTCGTTTTTTCCAAGCTCCTCAAGCGACTGGAGCGCCTTGTGCCATTCCTGCTTTCGTATGGCCAGGTAAAGTTTTTCCCAGTTCTTTTTATCGCGGCTTCCGGAGCCCTTGAACAATCCCATTTTTATCGACCTCTCCGGGAATTATAATTTCAACTCGGCATGTTGTCAAACAGGAGCTTGGCTACTGGAAGAACAGATGGAAAAACGAGGCCCTGATATCGGCTTTTATCCTCTTCTTTTGGTTTTCCGGCTGCCCGGCCCTTGAATTGTCCCCTGAGAAGGTTTAACCCGGACACTGCATGAGCACTATGGAAAAAGCGAACAAAAGATATGAAAACAATCACAGGCATAGGCGGGGTTTTCCAACCCCGCCG
>CBDVCR010000024.1:0-23840 GCA_965372535.1 uncultured bacterium
CAGCTTATCACTTATAAACCGCTTCCACCTGTCCAAACAAACCGAGCCACCTCTAGGCTCGCCTTTTTTGTTCCTTCATCCTGAGCTTGTCGAAGGACGCAAAGGGGGGCGGGGGGGTATTATCCTTTAGGGGGGGGTATTATCCTTTAATTGTAAGTATAAACGGTAATGTCATCAATATTTTTGTAAGCATCATCCAAAGAAACAATATCAGTAATTCTTAAATAATCTGCAATTGAAACGTGTAGCGCATCATTGGATTCAATTGGAGGGAAAGACTCAAGAAGCAATGAGGCGTACTCAATGATATTTTTACTTATATTGGTAAGACGAGGTGATGGCAAGGGATATTTAACCGTAACACCAAGGCGTGCAATAAACTTGTCAACCCTATCTATCCTATGAGCTATTTGACTAAAGGCTGTTTTAAAGTCCGAAGGATAGCGCGAAATAAAATATTTATACTTGTCGTGGATTTTGTTTTTACCGCTGTAAGCAGTTCTATTTGCCCTAACGTGATTTCTCACAACATTATACATGCCATTAGTGTAGTTGAAAAAATAGTAATGCATTAATTCGCTATAGCCATATACGGAAGTTACCAACTCTATCCCATTATTAACCACGTTATTATAAAAGTTAAAACAGGCAATATCTCTTTGGGCTAAGAATGCAGGATTACTGATATGATTATCCTGATAAAAAAGTAGGCAAACTAAAAAATTGGTATCGCAGTAAAGTGTTGTAGGTTTTGGGTTTAATGATGAAAAGTTTGAAAACAATTGAACTTGTGCAGCCATACATCACTCATCATCAACGTTTAAAATATCATCAAGGGGTTTATTTGCCTTATCAATATCTTGTGTAATGCCCCCCCATAATTCAAATCCTTTGTCTTTCTTGAAACCGTATTTTGCAATTAAGTTTCTTTTCTTTGCTTCTATTCTTTCATCTGAAGCTTCATAATCACTTAAAAATTTCTTGATAATAGGCAGATAAGGCTCAATCTCTTGGACCTTTCTCTCAAGTTCCCGAACCTTAAGGAATAAATTAATGTTACTGTGTTCGAGGTGCTGAATATATTTAACATCTGGATCTATAGATATTCCTGTTGCATTTGAATCCTTATCGGGAGCAGTTAATCCCCCGAGCAATTCATAAAATCTGCCTGCCCTTAATACATCTTCGCACTGCCAAGCAGTTTCTTTGTTTGCCTTTCTAACTGCGCCTAAAAACACCCCACCACCTTGACAAACATATTTCCTTATATCACGATACATTTTTACTGTGGATTCTTTCTTGCTTCCCATCTGTTCAGTTAAAGATCCCACCAATATACTCCATGAGTTTTTGATAGTTATTCTTGAAATCATCCTCATACTCAATTAAATCAGGAATTTCATAATGATAATTGGCCGTCACTATACCGACCGTATTATCTGCAAGACTTGGCTCAATATTGAATGTATTAAATGAACTGTCATCTTTGACATAAGCCTTGAATCCAAAACCACTTAACTTGTTACCAAAAGGTGTTTTACATGCGTCCATAATAAACGCGCTTTTAGAGTATTCAGCAAAGTTTTCATCAAAAGAAAGTTCCAATGTAAAGTTAAATCCTACTGCAACGACCTGAACACCTTTAGCTTCACTAAAAAACCTCTTTGCCATTTCAGGAGCCTTACTGCTTTCAATATCACCTGACTTTTGATTTATTGTTACACGCCTATTGTCAACATCAACAATAAAATTATATTGGGGGTAGTCAAGCATCCCTAACGGAGGCATCTGAATTACATTTAGGGGGGCAGTTGTTAAAATTCCCTCAAATAATCCTTGCGAAATAAAGCTGGTAT
Organism: uncultured bacterium; assembly: GCA_965372535.1. Classification (GTDB taxonomy): domain Bacteria; phylum Nitrospirota; class Thermodesulfovibrionia; order Thermodesulfovibrionales; family JdFR-86; genus CBDVCR01. Next base: position 1,857 of record CBDVCR010000024.1, read on the forward strand.
AAAGCTTCTCAGCTACAATCGTTATGTTGGCGTTTTTTATTGTTTTTCTGATGATTTTCATATCGCTCGCCGAATGACGTATATTATATACTAAATTTTAGCACAATAGTTCAAGACCTCAAGACCTGCGACTGTGTAAGTAAAATTTAACACACCACCCCCGCATGCTTGAACCCTCGAATTCTGTCTTTTTTCCCGCCCATGTCAAAGAACTCTCCATGCCCATTATAAGCCCCCCGCGCGGAACTCGTCCATGTGAACTGGTTCATAAGCTGGAGTTCACAGGGCCAAGGGTTAAAATGGCCCCGGATGTGCGTGTTGCAGCTACGGCTCATTCTCCGAACGGGCTGTTTTCATTTTGGAAAAGGGCGTCTGTCCCCGTTTTACGCCTCTTGCAGTCAAAGTAGGGTGGGCTATGCCCATCGTTTTTAAATCATCCACGCCCATATTTTCTGCAAATCGCGATGTCCGTCTCCGGCTCTTCGATAATCGGGCAATCCATCCTTGCGTATTCGAGCACCACGGTCTCCCCGTGCTTTAGCACCATGAACTCCCCCTCGGGCATGCCCCTTTTCCGCATGGCATTTGTCATTGCCGAGCCAACCGGACATGCGGAAAAAAGAACATCCTTCTGTGCTTTTTTTCCATAGTCCTCATGCAACGGCCTTCTTAAGAAGCCTCCTCCGCATGAGCCTGAACGGGCAGGGAGAGACTATCGCCGCCGCCGCGACGAGCCAGAGCATGTCCCACGCCGGGAACTGCCCGTCCCCAAGACCCCTGGCCACGTTGACCATGTGGTAAAGCGGCGTGAAAAACGCAATCTTGACGAATACCGGGGGGAGGTTTTCAAGGGGAAAGAAGATGCCAGAGAACAGGAACATGGGGGTCATGAAGAGCGTAAAGTAGTAGTTGAAATAATCGATGCCGGGCACGATGGCGGAAAACATGACCGATATGCCGGCAAAGATAATCCCGCTCACGAAAAGAAAAGGCACGCACAGCGCCACCATGGGGGATTCCACGAGCCCCAGTGCGTATATCACTAACGTTATGATGGCGCCGTAGAGCATGCTCTTTGTGGCGCCCCACATCATCTCCCCGGCCACGAGGTCGTCGAGGTTCACGGGGGTGGCCAGTATGGCGTCGAAGGTCTTCTGGTAGGTCATCCTGATATAAGTGCCGTAGGTGCACTCGTAAGCCGCGGCGAACATGGCCGAGGAGGCCGCGATGCCCGGGGCGATAAAATTGATATACGGCTTTCCGTCTATCTCGCTGACCAGGCCCCCGAGGCCGAGGCCCAGGGCCGCGAGGTACAGCACCGGCTCGGCGAAGTTAAGCGCGATGCTGGACTTGTAGAGCTTCCTGTAGACGGTAAAGTGCCTCTGCCAGACCCTGAAGGCCCGCTTAACCCGCAAGGCTCTTCCCCGTGAGCTTGAGGTAGACGTGCTCCAGATCCCCGCCGTGGGCCTCCATGAGCCTCCGGGGCGCGTCCATGGCCACTATCTTCCCGCCGTCCATAATCGCCACCCTGTCGCAGAGGCTCCGGGCCTCCTCCATGTAGTGGGTGGTCAGCAGCAGGGTGGTCTCCCCGTCGCTTTTAAGCCGCCTGAGGGTGTCCCACACGTCGCGCCTGTTGTGGGGGTCCATCCCCGTGGTGGGCTCGTCCAGTATAAGAAGTTCCGGCTCGTTCATGAGCGCCCTGGCAAGGAGCAGGAGGCGCTTCATCCCTCCCGAGAGCCTTCTGATGTTCACGCCGGCCTTCCCGCCGATGCCCATATAGTCCAGGAGCATTAGCGCGCGGGGCCTTGAGAGCCGCTCCGGGATGTCGAAGTAGCGGGCGTATACGACGAGGTTTTCAAGCGAGGTCAGGTCGGGGTCGAGGTTGTCGTCCTGTGGCATCACGCCCTCGCGGGCCTTGATGCGCGAGGGCTCCTCGACCGCGTCCATGCCCAGCACGCGGACCTCGCCGGAGGTCGGCGGCATGTAGCAGTGTATCATGCGCATCACCGTGGTCTTGCCCGCGCCGTTTGGGCCCAGAAAGCCGAAGCACTCGCCCTTTTCGATGGCAAAGTCTATGCCGTCCACGGCCCTTAACGCCCCGTAGTCCCTCGTGAGTCCCTTTGCCCTTACCGCGTCCATGGGAAATTATACACCAGGCGCTCCGTGTTGGTTAGCCCGGATATTGCACGAGTCTGGTTTGCCGCGGACGCAAAGCGCGCGGGACGCGAAGGGGGACAGCGTCCCCCGGCACTATCAATACCGCGAGTGTCACGCAACGCGGCGGATGCGGAAATTCTCGGGGGTCCGTGACCCCCAGGCTCGCCTGCCGCATTAATTGCGGCGCGCATGGTAATATATCCCCATGAACAGACGCATTTTCGCGGCGGCCCTTGCCCTTGCGCTCTTCTCCTGCGCCCCCACCGTCCGGACGGAGCCCCTCGAAAGCCTGTCCGGGTTGAGGGAGAAGCTGAACCTCATCTACTATGTCGGCACAAGGAGGGACGACCTGGGCCGCGCCGTGGTGCTCGACGTGCTGGGCGACGGCTACGAGTTCGTCCCCGAGGTGGAGGACTACGAGTACGAAATACTGCAGGACATAAGCATCGGGGAGGCCGTGTATGAGACACGGGTGTTTTTCGGGAGATACCCGTTCATCACGGGGCCGGTTTTCAAGCGCATACTAAACGAAAAGGGCTTTCCCATCGGCTACGAGATACGCCCCCGCTACCATCCCAAACTGTTCGGCAAGGAAGACGTCCTCGAAATCAATTACCACAGCGCCAAGAACAACCTGGTCCACATCAGGATAAAGTTAAGAAAATAGCCCCGGTTTCCGTTGTTTCGCTTTCCCTCCTGTGCATGCCCCGGAAAAAGTTTGACTTTTTTATAGGTAATACTTAATATATTGCTATACTTTTTAAATAGTATTACTTTAAAAAGGTAAGGAAAATGTCCGTACTTACCAGCAAGGGGCAGGTGACCATCCCCAAGCGGTTCCGCGAGGCCCTCTGCTTGAGGGGGGGCGACAGCGTGGCCTTTGAGCTGCGCGACGGCGAGGTGGTCCTTAAAAAGCACGAGCGGAAGTCCATCCTCGAGCTTGGCGGAATCGCGGGAAAAAGGGCCGCGGGGGGAGGCAGGCCCTGATGGAGCCGGTGTTCGTTGACGCAAGCGTTTTCATTGAGTTCCTCTCCCGCGAGGACGAAGGCAGATACGAGCGGGCCAGGGGGCTTTTTGAGCGCGCCGAGGCCGGGCGCGTAAGGCTTGAGACCACCGAGCTTGTGGTATGCGAAGTGGCGCGCGCCCTCGGGGAGCGCGGGTTAAGGCGCGAGGAGGCGCAAAAGGTGCTCGATGCGATACTGGGCACGCGTAACCTCAAGGTGGCAAACCGCGACATTCTCGGGCGGGCGGTCGAGATTTACGGCGCCTCGCAACTGGATTTCGCCTGCGCGTACCACATAGCCTGGATCGGGGCGAAAGGGCGCGGTCGTGTGGCGACGTTTGAGCCCCGTAAATTCGAAGGCCGGGGGCTGGAGGTCCTGTGACCGAAAAGACGGGCGTCCTCGGGAGGATTGAGCTTTACCGGTCGCTCATGGCCGTAAAGAGCCTCAAGGACGTGCGCCCCCGCGGGGCGCTCAAGCACGTCATCAGCCTTGCCGAACTTTCCTCAAGCCTCTTGCGCCCCGAGGGGCTGAAACGCGCCCTGCACCTTGCCGGGGAGCTGAGGCGCGGGGGGCTTTCGCCCGCCGAGGACGCCAGGCTCCATTATTACGAGTCCGTGGCATGGGAAAAGCTCAGGCTCCTCGGGGCCGGGGGCGATGAGGGCCTCTGGCGCTGGGAGCAGCCGGAGGTAGAGGAGGAACTCCTGCACCTCAGGCTCGCCCTGAACAGGGACGCCATTTCCGGGATGCCCGCCGAGCTTGCCGCCTGCGTACTTTCCAACACGGCCTCGCTCTTCCACCACGTGGGCCGCTTCTCCGAGGCGGTGGAGCTCTGGGACAGGGCGCTCAGGGTCGAGCGCACCTTCTCCCTGGCCAGGGGAAAGCGCGGCTATGCCCTCACCCATTACGCCCGCGCCCTTTACGACCCCTCGCACGCGGGGCTTTTCATGAGGCGGGCGAGGGCGGACCTCGGCAAGGCGCTTGAGACGGGGCTTCACGATGAGGCGCGGGAGCAGTTCCGGGGGAGGCTTGCGTGGGTCAACTCGCTCCTGCCGGGGCGTGCCCGCGACGGCGAACTCGAGCTTTTCGACTACGCGGAGGGCTGCACGGAGGAGGAGTTAAGATACCGCAGGTGGTGCCTGGAGCACAGGCTTTTCCTGAACCCCCTGAACGACCTCGGCCCCTATCCGGCCGGCGCGCGCGACGCACTTGCCGTGCCCCCCGTGGTGGCCGGAGGAAGGGGCAGGGGCGGGTATTACCACGGCTTTTTCAACCAGCTGAAGCAGGCATATGTCTCGGCCAGGTACATCTACTACGAGGGGGTCAACGCCGCGGAGGCCCATTTCGCCGACAGGGACGTGCTCCTCTTCGACACCCTGGACTTCCCCACCTATTCCCTTTCGGTGGAGAAGGTAAAGGCCGCATTCGGCATGGCCTACTCCCTGTTTGACAAGACGGCCCGCTTTATAAACCACTACATGGGGCTTTCCATCCCGGATGAGCAGGTGACGTTCAAGACCCTCTGGTACAGGGACCAGCGTATGGAACTGGGCCTGAGGGATGAGTTCCGGCAAAGGAGGAACTGGCCCCTGAGGGGGCTGTTCTGGCTTGGGAAGGACCTGCATGAAGACCAGGAGGGCTTTTCCGGCGCGCTTGAGCCGGGCGCCGGGGAACTGAGCGAGATACGCTACCACCTGGAGCACAGCTACCTGAAGCTCCACGAGGATTTCCGGGCCGAGGCCTCAAGGGACACGGGGCCCCCGCCCGGCGCGCTCGTCGACGCCCTCGCCTTCTCGGTCCACAGGGGGGACTTCGAGGCCAAGACGCTGAAGCTCCTGAAGCTCGTGCGGGCCGCCCTTACCTACCTCTGTCTGGCGGTCCACCAGGAGGAGAAACGCCTGGCCGGGGAGCACGGGGACGAGAACCTGCCGGCGGTTATCCTCGGCCCATGGGACGACGCCAAAAAGATTTAGCCCGGTCGGCACATATTGCCGGGAGCATGAAATACTTAACATTACAATGATAGAAATGGCCTGCAAAACAAATATTTTTTGAGGTTCCAATGTAAACATGAAAACTAACTGGTTAGAACCTATCTCAAAATTGATTTAGCGAGTGCGAGGGGTGTTTGAAAAATCTCCCGTGGCCGATAACATCGTCACCCCCGCGAAAGCGGGGGTCCAATAAGGCCGTGAAAAACCTGGATTCCCGCCTGCGCGGGAATGACGTCAAAAGCCCGAAGCCAAGATTCTCAGCAGCCTTTCAAATGGCCGAAACCTTTTCTGTTTAATTTTGAGATAGGTTATAGTAAAAGGCATTCAGGGGCAGGAACGCCGCACGCTTTCGGCTCAGAAGTACCTGACGGAGAAGGAGCCGAACTCGCCCTTGAAGTCCTCCCACCTGACCTTTATGTCGTCCACCTTTGCGGCGGGGGGGCCGTTCCAACAGGCACTGACGGCGCGGTCGATGGAGTCGCGCCCGCCCTCAAAGACGGCCTCCACCCTGCCGTCGGGCATGTTGCGCGTCCAGCCCGTAAGGCCGTTTGAGCGGGCCGCCTCCTCGGTAAAGGCCCGGTAAAAAACGCCCTGCACCCTGCCGGATATGAAAAGATGCGCCCGTGCCTTTGCCATGGGGAGATTATATCAGCGGCGCAGCCGCGTTTCAATCACAGCGGGCCATCGCCCGCTGCCGTTTGCCGCATTGGCCGCCTCAGCGCCCGCTGCGTCCGGGGGCCTTGTGCTGCCCGGTCTTCCAGGGCCGCGAGGCCAGCCAGACGGCGGCGATGAGCGTCAGGAACACCCAGTTCCAGCCGATGAGGATTAGCGAGGCCCACGAGTACCCCTCGTAGGGTCTGCCGAACTCCCTGAGGAGGTTGACCGCGAGGATGACCACAAGTATGAGCGGCACGAAGTACTTGATGAGCAGGTCCCACCAGAGGCCGAGCTTGATGGAGGAGATTTTGTTTACGTGGTCCTTGATGACCTTGAGCCTGAAGAGCCAGGCGACGACGACGCACTCAAACACGCCCACCACCACCAGGCCGTAGCTGGTGAGGAAGTGGTCCACGATGTCCACCCAGAAAAGCCCGCCCTGCGTGGCAAACACAATGGAGCCCGAAAACCCGGCTACGCAGACGGCGCTTACGACGACCTTTCTCCTGAACCCGAACTTGTCCACCAGCGCGGCGGTGAACGCCTCGATGATGGAGATGGACGACGACATGCCGGCCACGAAGAGGCAGAGAAAGAATATGGCGCCGAACAGGTTCCCCCCCGGCATCATGCTCACGGCCTTTGGGTAGGCCACGAAGGCAAGCCCGATGCTCTGGGAGACCACGTCGGCGAGGGGCTTTCCCTCCGAGGCGGCCATGAAGCCCAGGACCGAGAACACCGCTAACCCCGCAAAAAGCGAGTAGCCGCTGTTTATGAAGGCCGTGAGAAACGCGTTCTTTGTGATGTTGGTCCTCTCGGGGAGGTAGCTTGCGTAGGCAATCATGATGCCGAAGCCGAGGCTAAGGGTGAAGAATATCTGGCTGTAGGCATCTATCCAGACCCTTGGGTCGGCGAGCTTGCTAAAGTCGGGCTTCAGGTACGCCCTGATGCCCTCGGCCGCTCCCTCCAGGGTCACGGCCCATGCCACGAGCACCACGGTGAGGACGAAAAGCAGGGGCATGAAAATCTTGTTCGCAAGCTCGATGCCCTTCCTGACGCCCCGGTACGCGATAAGCCAGTTAAGGGACCAGACCACGGCAAGGCCCGCGAAGATGGGGGCCCGTATCCGCCCTATCCGGAAAGGGCCGTCGCTCGTGGACAGGAATTCCTTGAAGAAAAAAGCGTCGGGGTCGTCTCCCCAGGCAAGGGTGAACGAGTAGGCAAAGAAGTTCAGGCACCACGAGATGATGGTGGTGTAGTAAAGCTCGATGCCGAACATCACGAAGACCACGGCCCACCAGCCCAGCCACTCCCAGTTCCTGCGTATCTTGTGGTAGGTCAGGGGGGCCGAGCCTATGCGCTCGTGCCCGATGGCGAACTCAAGGATGAGGAGGGGTATGCCCGCGGTAAGGAGGGCGATTACGTAAGGGATGAGGAACGCCCCGCCGCCGTAGCTGTAGGCCATGTAGCTGAAGCGCCAGATGTTGCCGAGGCCGATGGCCGAGCCCACGGCCGCCAGCAGAAACCCGAACTGGCTCTTCCACTGCTCTCTGGCCATTTTCCCCTACCCCCTTTGCCCTTTGATTCGCCTGAAAGCTGGCTAATACTATACCAACCGCCCCTCTTATAATCAAGGAAACCGCGGGAGCCGGACCCCCACGCGCGTGGGGACAACATCGAGATACTGGAGCCGACCCAGGACTGCGATGGTTCACCCCCACACGCGTGGGGACAACGGCGGCAGGTTCAAGGGCAGGGACATGGTGCACGGTTCACCCCCACGCGCGTGGGGACAACTTCGCACTGCAGCAACAGAAAGATTATCATCGTCGGTTCACCCCCACACGCGTGGGGACAACTCGACCCGCCCGGATGATGTGGTGCTCGACCCCGGTTCACCCCCACACGCGTGGGGACAACTACCAAGGACGGACGGTGATTATCAAGCGCGGCGGTTCACCCCCACACGCGTGGGGACAACAAATCATCAGCCGCGGTGAGGCCCAGGAAGACCGGTTCACCCCCACACGCGTGGGGACAACTGCCCCTTCTCATTCACCCATACAAGCCCCCACGGTTCACCCCCACACGCGTGGGGACAACCAGATAACGGCCTCCGTGGACGAGCCTCCGGACGGTTCACCCCCACACGCGTGGGGACAACGTCTTGGTACACCACCCGTACCGCTTCCGGGGCGGTTCACCCCCACGTGCGTGGGGACAACGTCAGCAAAGCGGATATTTATATGCGCATACCCGGTTCACCCCCACGCACGTGGGGACAACTGTATCGAGTGGCACATCCCCTGTCCCTCCATCGGTTCACCCCCACGCGCGTGGGGACAACTCGAAAAGCTGGATGCCGGACATGCCCCATTCCGGTTCACCCCCACACGCGTGGGGACAACAGCTGGTAAGGCAGCAGGATTTTACCGAGTCTCGGTTCACCCCCACGCGCGTGGGGACAACGTGAGCCGCGACCTTACGGCGGCGGCAACGCACGGTTCACCCCCACGCGCGTGGGGACAACGTAACTCCACCCGTCACTGAACTTGGGCAGAACGTGCAGGTCCTGAATTCTCATGTCGCCTCCGCCGGGAATGAGGGGCGGGCGGGCGCCACCGAGAGAAGGCCGAAACCGAAGGCTTTGCCAGGCCCGACGCCGCGGACGAGGGTTTCCTGAAAACGGGCGGGGTCGGTGATATTGAGGATGCCGTCGTAACGGACGGAGCGCAGGCGTGATTGTTCGTCTTTCTGTTCGTCTCCGGTCTTATCTCCTCGCTTCTTCTTAGGCTTCATAAAATAGATGTAAGTAGTCTGAACAGTTGTGGAATTCTCTTCAACAGAAAATCCAGACTGCTCAGCCCGGCGAGCGAGCCATTCATAGAGCTGTTCGGTTGGAACAGGGACGCGCTTTCCGATAGACGCCTCTTTTACCGGCTTGCCGTCAGATTCCCGTGAGTTTCTGCTCAGGCGTCTGGTTGGATTCGCCACGAGACGGAACCGGAGATGCTGTCCCTTTTCGAAGCAGGAATCGAATGGCTTCAACTCCGGGGGGGCTGCCAGAAGATAACCGGCGTTGTGGAAGGCATAGTCCCAGTCGGGCTTCACGGCGGACTGTACGAGAATCACGGCCCGGCCGCCGGGTTGCGGGTCGATGCGGAAGAGGAACCCGGCGGCCGCCCCCCGGGGTGCATGAACTGGCTTGCAGTCGAAGTCTTCCGGCTTGAAGGGTTTGAGAAAGTCCGCATCATTTTCTTTCCTGTTTTTTGAGGGAAACGCCATGCACAGACGCTGGTGGACATGATAGAGGTTGCGAAGCCATAGCCGTCCGGGACGGGGCCGGTCGGGATCAGTGCCAAGGTTTATCTGAAGCTTCGAAAGAAACATCTTTCAGCCCTCCTATTCAGGTAAGATCGGCGCGTCGTGGAAGAAGTCCACATCCGTGGCACGGGCCGCCTCACGGATTCTGCGACGATGGCCATATCGGCGCTCGGTGACAAGCCGTTCAATCTGTTCGAGGATTTCTCCGCGTCTGCCTGGATCCAATGGGTCGACGCGGTGCGTTGCCATGCCATGTGAGTACTCTATCATCGTGCATGCATCGTGGCAGCGCTTGCAGAGCGACCGCAGATCGTCTGGTGTCTCTCGGCCCCTGCTGGCGTAAGTCACATGGTGTACGTCCACGGCAGGGGATTTGCAGAAAACGCAGAGGTGGCAGTCAAGCTCAAGCCGTTTAAGACGGACTTCTTCCCAATGCTTTTGATCGTGCTTCCCACTGTAGCCATTGGAATGGAAAAGCGCCCCCAGCGATTCTTCGCCCGCTTTTACGTTTATCTCTCCGGGCACAACCCATCGCGGGATGTGGCTATAGAAGCCGTAAATACGCGGGGTGTCGTAAACGAGCCTTGCCCCAGCCGGAGGCGGCGTCCCAGGCGGGTGCTCGATGTAGACGTCAAGGGTCGGAGTATCGGATCTGTCCTTGTGGTCCACAGACCTGAGCCTCGGCTGCCACGGCACCGATGCAAGGGCCTCTTCGACTGTGCCGAAGCGGCCAGTACCGACCAAGACCGGCTCGCCGGGGACGCAAGACTTGCGGCCAAGGAATATCGGCCAGACTGGTTCATCCAGAGCCCTATCGCAGTCCTCTACGGTGCTTTCGTCTCCCTGGAGCGCGATGAGAAACGAGGCATCATAGAGATATTGGCGGCGGGATAGCAGCGCCTCGTATTCTTTGGTCGAGGCGGTCTTCTTGGGTTTCCCCTCGGCACTCCGTATGCCGATATTGGCTCCCGCCGTATGGTAATCCCAATCCAATGTTCCACCGCGGTCGACTCGCACGCCCATGAGCAACCGGTCCAGAGGCTCAAGGGCAGCTTTTGAATCCTCACGCCGGACGCCCCTGGCGCAAAGAAGCATCCCAAGCACCCCGGATTTGCTTGGGTATCGGTCGGTCCTTCGCAATTGCAGCCTGGAAGACGTCCCCCACGATTGCATCGGGCCTGCAAGCCGCATGAGCAGGGTATTGTCTCCTGCATTCATTTGTTTGTCCCCCCTCCGTCTGAGGAGACGAGTTTCTTGACCGCCCCCGGGAGGTCGTCGAATTTATTGATCCTCTCGGCGTCTTTTATGTCGACGGAGGCCGGGCCAATAGCAAAAAGCACGCGCTTTAAATCGGATGGAGCATAGGCGGACGCCACGCTGTCGATATAGTTTTTAAGCGCGCTGGCGGACTCGGTCATCAGGTTGCGGCCATTGCCGCCCTCAACAGCCTTGAGAAATGCGTTTGCATAACTAAGCGGGCGCTTTTTCTTTGATGCTTCTACGAAGACAAGCTCCGGGAGGCCATGGGCTGCAAAACTGTTTTGCTTACCGGTAGGAGTGCCAAGCGCCGCGGCCTCTACAAGCACTGAAGCCGCAATGGCCGCCTTGCCGTCCTGCCAGGAGAGGTGCTTTTTCAAGGCGTCCACGTCAAGGTTCAGGTACTTGTAGTAGACGGCGGAGTTGAAGTAGGTCTCGCTCTCTCCGGTCCCCATATAGGCGGCCCCCGGGCCTGCCTTCAGGTCGTCCATGGCGGTGAACCAGTCGCTTTCTATAAAGGCCTCGTGCGTGCTGATTGCGTGGGCCACCTGGCATGCCGCTTCAACATCCACAACCAGGTCGCTGGTGGTCATTCTTCCGAACAGGCCGATATCCACTGTGAGAGATTCGCTCGCTGCTTCAGCAGGCTTTACAAAAGATTCATTGATTGTTTTTTCCAGCGCTTTCTTTTCCTTGTCTGAGAGTTTTTTCTTGCCTTCCCTAATGAACAGATTATAAGCATCTGGGTGCTCGGTCTTAAATTTCACGAGCAGTTCGGCTATGCTTATTGCAAACGGCGGCGGGAAAAAGACCAGTTGACCCGTCTGATCCGTAGTAGAGGAGCTGTTGGAAGACTCTTGGTCCTTCTTATCCTCTCCTGCCTCGTCTGATTCGCCCTTGCCCTTTTCAGCTTTAAATTTACTGGCAAGGGCAGCCTTTACCTTGTTCAAATCATCGTCGGAAATCCCGGGTTTCAGTTTCCTGAGTTCGTCGGCGACCATACGGGGCAAATATGTCGTTCTGTCGGCGAGGTTGTCACCGAACGCCTCCTTGAACTGGATGGAATGTCTGATGTTTCGCTTGAGACACTGGCTGCTGATGCGGCCGCGCGTGACGCCTCCGAAGAGACACCTCTTTGGCTGTCCAGCGTCGTCGCGGTTGAGGTTGCCCGGGGGCATGCTCTGAAGCATATGGACCTGTACAAACATGTTTTTTCCTCCTTCTTGAGTGGGTTTAATCTATCAGCCTGTCAAGGTCATGGCAAAGGCCCGACCAGCTAATGGGTTTGGGGGGCCGCTGTCTCTGGTTGCCGTCAAGCTTATCCCGAAGCGCGGCCTCCAACTCGATGCCGCGCGGAAGCTGTGCCGGATATAACCCTTCGCGTTGCCGCTTTGGCAGTTGCCGCAGCGGGTTGAAGGCTTGTGCATCGCCGTCGCGGCGGAGATCGCTTGGGACGCAAGCCATCAGCTTGAGCACAAGCCAGGCGACGCCTTTCGAAGAAAGGTAAACGCCCTTGTACTTGTCACGCAAGGCCCAGTGAACGTTGGAAAACACATCAAAGGCGTCTATCTCTTCGTGCATGTCCTTAAAGGCCACGTTTGTCAGGGCGGCCCAGTCTGAATGTGAAAGGAGATGGATTGCGGCCCGCACAAAAAGCTTCGCGCCATTGGATGGCCCGTATCGCGGCGCCTTCCAGCCATCAAGTCCGTCTCTGCTGGATGGCCTGTCTGGAGGGCTTAAGGCATGAATCGTCTCTGGCGAAAGGCTTGTCAACTCAATTTGCCGATGGTCGAAGGTTTTATTGTTCGCGGGATTTGTACAGGGAACGACCAAGAGCCAGCCCTCGTGGTCGGGATTCTTCACGACCACGTTTGCTTTGGGAACCGTATCGTTATCCGCCAGACGCTTCAGGTCGCGGCCGTTCGCAGCCAGTTCTTCTCTGGTGCTTTTCGCCGTTACGAATCCATTGTCTAAGTAGAAAGCTGAAGGATCTTGCCAAGGAAACGGTATTGCCTTGTTTTTTTCTTTATTGAGTTTGGTGTTTTCGTTCTTCATATACACGATTTTCCCAATGACAGGCACGTCGGCCTGCCCGCAGTACCAGCAAACGCCTTTTTGAGGCGAGGGGAGGAATATGCGCCTGGGATTCCAAGTGAGCGCTTCGAGATAGGTGATTGGCTTGGTCGAAGCAGTTGGCTTAAAGCGGCCGAACCACTTCGCTTCGCCCGCTTCGACATCCAGAGGTACAAGGTTCAGGCCAAGCGTGACCGCCAAGTTATCACCGGTTGCGATTGCCATGATTGGCGGTGCATTATGAACGGAGGGTGTCTTTCCCTGCCCCCCTGCTTGGCTCCAAGGAACCACGCGGAGCATGCCAAGTGCTGCGCAAGGCAGACATAGACGCATATTCTCGTCGTCGCCGTGCTGAAAGTGGGCTATGTTAGTGCCCGTGGCAAGTTCTGCGAACAAAGAGCCGGCCGACTTCTTCTTTTTTTCGTCGCGTGCAGAAGTGTCTTGCAGAAATGGCGAATTGTCATCGAAAAGGTTAAAACAATGCGCTTCCTCCTTGATGCCATTTAGCACCTTGCTCGGTATTTCGCCCTTCAGCAATGACGCCTGAACCTGCTCCACCCCTCCAGCGAAGTCCGCTTTCCAGTAAAGCAAAGTGAGTAGGAAGCGGTGCACGGCGAATAGGTCGAGGGGACTTGCTAAAGTGATGCAACGAATTTCACTCGCTTGCTTGAGCGCCTCCATAGCACCCACGCGAAGCCCATCGCGCTCGCTTCTCCCGTCGCGGTAAAGAACCGGAATCCATTCTTCATCCAACAGGTTATAGTTCTTGGATTTTTCGTCCATGGCTTCCTCGCCCTCTTTTCTTTTCAAACCGGTTGTCCATGTTACCGCCTTCCCTCGATTTGGCTCTTAGCGATTACTACGGGAATGAATTCATGTGATTACATACGGCATTTTAACCTTGCAACCAATAAAAGACAAGGTTTTCTTTCCATGAAACGGCGGGAGATTGAATTGCCGCGGAATTTTTTCTCTCCAATCGACCGGCGGGGCCGCGCGAACCTGAAATCGCCGCGCCCGTAGTAGTATAATAGCAGCCATAATTACCGCATACCGGAGGGCGACGATGAAAGGCTGGATACTGTTTATTGTTCTGCTTGTGGGCATGGGCATAGGGGTGGCGGGGACGCTTCTGGGGCCGGTCTACCTGGAGCCCTACCTGCCTTCCGGAATGAAGTTCGGGACGGAAGCCATAGAGGGCACGGTGCGGGCCAAGCAGCTTGAGCGCGACAGGCTCCTGATAACCGTCCTCACCCCACAGGGGGCGGTGTTAGTTACGTTCCATAAAAAAATTGCGGAGATAAACCTTCTCGTCGAGAAAGGGGATCTCATTGCCCTCGGCCTTCACGGGTATAAGCCCTTTGTCTCCGACCCCCGCATCACCAGGGTGAGGAAGGACGAATCCGCCCCGCCCTCCGCCGGGCCCGTGCCCGAATCCTCCGAATCAGAAAATATCTCCGAAACGCCCGCCCCGGGGGCCGGGGGGCCGGTTAACTCGCCGGAGGCCACAGGGGCCGAAAAACCCGAACCCCAAAATGCCCGGCCCGCCTCCGGCGGTGCGGGACCCCCGGCCTCCGGGGCGGGTGATGACGGTGGAGACTGAGACTTAGAGTCCCCTGCCCCGCTTGAGCGCCCCCCCTTCCGGGCGCGGCGTTTTTGTGATAATTTATTATTAGAGGGCGCCTAAAGACAAGTCTCTTGCGCTCTTTTTTGCTTGAACATTAACTGGACTATTCCCTGTAGCTTGCTACAGGGTTGCCTTTTTGAGTTCCTCCCCCTTGAGGGGGAAAGTCCGGCGGGGGTGTGCAAGAAACTGGAAACTAGAAACTGGAAACTGGAAACTGGAAAAAAATACTCCATAATATTCTAGTTTCAAGTATATAGTATCTAGTTTCTAGACCACCCTCCCCTTAGTCCCCTCCCCTTAAGGGAGGGGAGATATTCGGATACCCTGCGGCAAGCCTCAGGGAGGGTTCATTAAGGAGGACGGATGAGCGATTATTACCGTGACGAGGACCTCGGCAGGTTCGGGGAGATAGGCAGGTACAGACCGGAGATGTTCAGGAAATTCATGGACTGGTACAACTCCACCCTTGAGCCGGGCGCGCTCACGAGGAGGGAGAAGGTCCTGATAGCCCTCGGCGTGGCCCACGCCGTGCAGTGCCCCTACTGCATCGACGCCTTCTCAAAGAGCTGCATCGAGGAGGGCATGAGCCTTGAGCACATGACCGAGGCCGTGCACGTGGCCTCGGCCCTGAGGGGCGGCGCCTCGCTCATACACGGCATCCAGGCGCATAACGCGGTGGACAGGATGTCTCTGTAAGAGGGGCTTTCATGAAGTTCGAAGACAGGGTCGGTTCCGCCACGGGAGGCCGCATGGCCTCCGGGGAGGTCGAAACCCTCCAGGTCAACCTGGGGCGAAAGTGCAACATGGCCTGCAAGCACTGCCACGTGGAGGCCGGCCCCGGAAGGGGCGAACTCATGGACGGGGAAACCGTGGACGCGGTGCTCCGCGCCCTCCGCCGGGGAGGCGTCCGTACCCTTGACATAACCGGCGGCGCCCCGGAACTCAACCCCCGTTTCCGCCGCCTGGTGGAGGAGGCCGCGGGCCTCGGAAGCCGTGTAATGGCAAGGAGCAACCTCACCGTGTTTTTCGAGGAGGGCATGGGGTGCCTGCCCGGGTTTTACGCCTCGCACGGCGTCGAGGTCGTCGCATCGCTGCCCTACTACCTGGAGGAAAACGTGGACCGGGTGCGGGGAGGCGGCACTTTTTTAAAGAGCATCGAGGCCCTCAGGGTCCTGAACGCCCTCGGCTACGCGGACGGCTCGGGCAGGCTGGTCCTGGACCTCGTCTACAACCCCCCGGGGGCTTTCCTTCCCCCCCCGCAGGCGACCATGCAGGAGGATTACAAAAGGGAGCTCGGCTCACGCCACGGCGTCTCATTCGACCGGCTCTTTTCGCTTGCCAACATGCCCATCGGCAGGTTCAGGGAATTCCTCCTCCGCACCGGACGGCTGGAGGGTTACATGGAAAAACTCTCCTGCGCCTTCAACCCCGACACCCTCCAGGACCTCATGTGCAGGAGCCTTATAAGCGTCGCCTGGGACGGCACGCTCCATGACTGCGACTTCAACCAGGTACTGGGCCTTGGCCTGGCCGACGGCCTGCCGGGGCACATCCGGGACTTCGACCTCCGGGCGCTCTCCAAAAGGACGATAACCGTTGACGAGCACTGCTACGGCTGCACCGCCGGGCAGGGCTCGACGTGAGTGGGCGCGGCAAGTTAGCGGGCCGTGGGCCCGCCAGGAGAAAAAACCTTCCCCGTTCATGGGATGAAGGCGGGGCGGCAAGGCGGTGTTTTGAGGACATTGACGGTAATCCCGGCCATCTGCCTCCTCCTCCTTTCCCTTCCAGCCTCCTCCGGCCAAAGGGAGGCTTTCATCTCCGAGGAGTTCGACGGCCTCGACGGCTGGACGCCCGTATATTTCCGCGGCATAGACAGGCACTCCGAGTACCGTGTGGAAAAACAGGGGGACACGGGCTGCCTCGTCGCCGTGAGCAACTCCTCCGCCTCCGGGCTGGCCCACAGGCAGGCGTTCGACGTCTACCAGTACCCGAAGGTGCGGTGGAGGTGGATAATACGGAACGTCTACGAAAAAGGCGACGCAACGTCCAGGGCCGGCGACGACTACCCCGTCCGCGTATATGTCATGTTCAGTTACGACCCGGAGAAGGCGTCGTTTGTCGAGAAACTGAAGTACGGCCTCGCCAGGACGTTTTACGGCCAGTACCCGCCCCTGGCGAGCCTGAACTACATATGGGCGAACCGGGAGCACGAAACGCGGGTGCTCAGGAGCACGTACTCGGAAAAGTCCAGGATGGTGGTACTCCAGAGCGGCGGCGGGCGGGCCGGCCAGTGGGTTGAGGAGACCGTGGATATCCTTGCGGACTTCCGCGAGGCCTTCGGCGGGGAGCCGCCCCCTGAGGCGAGGCTTGCCGTCATGAACGACTCCGACGACACCGGCGAGTCCTCGGTCTCCTGTATCGATTACATAGAGGTGTACAGAGAGAGTCCGGAGCAGGGAGACCCGCGTTCCGGGCCTCCGGAGGGAAAACATGGCGAAAAAGACCCGGACCTGCGCCCTTGACTACCTCCTCGGCACACTTGCCACCGCGTACAAGGGGCTTTTGGCCTCGCTCGTCGCAAAGGACTTCTGCATTACCGAGGAGGCCGGCACGTCGGTGGTCAGCGGCACTCTGCTTTCCATGCCCGAGGGCGAGTACGAGGCGTCGTTCATCCGGAGCGGCAGGGAGCTTGCAAGGGGCGGGATAAATGACGGGTATTTCGAGCTAAGCGTCCCCACCGCCGAGGTCGAGGAGGCCGGGAACCTCCAGCTCGACATCATCCAGAGGGGCAGGCACATCGGCTCGTTCCTGATAAAGCGGGCGGCGCGGGGAGGGACATACTCCTCCGCGCTGGAGATTTTGGACGAGCTTAAGGGGGTTGACTTCAAGGGCCTGGACGACGTGCTCGGCCAGAGCAGGGGCCTCCGGCAGGCGGGGGAGAGGATAATCGCCTCCGTGTTTTCGAGCAAGAAGGACTGGCGGAAGCTCTCCGGCCAGATATACCGGTTCGCCAAAGACCTGTTCTGGTACAACAGGCGGGCCTTTTACATGTGGTTCGGCCTGCTCAGCCGCTTTTCCCTGAAGGCGGCCCTTCTTTCGGCGGAGTCCTTCGGGGACAAGACCGTGGCCGACGGCCTGGCCCTCCTCGAACTCCCCCTCATGGAGGAGGAAGACGCCCAAAAGGCGCTTCACGCGGCCACCGCCTGGGTACGGGAACTCGGCGAAAACCCGGTAAACCTCTCCTACCGTTTCAGCCAGGCCCTCGAAACCGCCGCCATCCTGGGCGAAAGGCTGCCCGCGGCGGACGCGGCGCCCTTCGTGCGCAGGCTCATCAGCTCCCTGAGAGACACCCCCCTGCCGTCGCTTGAGGACAAAGTGGTGGACTCCCTGGCCGGGCATGCGGCGGACATGCGCTCCCTCGGCGCTTACTCCGCCCGTAAGGGGGGAGACATCCTCGAAAGGCTCACGCGGGCGGAGGATGCCCTCTCGGTGGACGCGGGCCTGCCCGCTGCCCTTGAAGTGCTTGGCGGGATAGATGCAAAGGCATTTGAGGAGCGGGCCATGGTGGAGGCGTTCTCCGGAGTCCTGGAGGAAAACCTTGCAATCATCCCTCAAGCGGTGCTTTCCACGGCGCTTGAGGCGTTTTTCGGGCTTTTCGGAAAGGTCTCCGAGGGGGCGGAAGGCTTTCTCCTTGCGGGTTCGGCGAGGCTTTTCAAGCGCGCCCTCAGCGAGGGGCTTTCCGAGGCCGCCGGAGAGATGCTCGCTATAATCGGCAGGGGCGGGGAGCAGCTCAAGGACGTGCTCCTTAACGCCGAGACGGCCCGCGCGGTGATGGAAAGCGGAAAGCCCGGGCTTAAGGACAGTTACCGGGGGATTTTAAAGGGCGTCCGCATCCCGCCGCCCAGGGTGGCGGGGTTTTCCGATGAGACATGGGCGGAGATTTCAAACCCCCTGCACCTTAAGCGGCTCCGGGGGTTCATGGCAGTCCTCCGGGCGGGGGGGCATGAGGGACTCAGGGACGTGTTTTTGCATATTATCTCCTGCATCCACATAAGCGGCGTTTTCATCCCCGACGACAGGCTCTTTCAGCGGGAGGTCTCGGCCTTCCTCAACTCGGGCCGGCCGGGGGAGGACTTTCTCCTGAGCCTCCTGCTGCTTAAGAAGCTGCCCGTTTACTTCGGCGAAGTGGGCGCGTCGGGAAGGATACGGGACTTTACCACCGAGTTGGACGCCTGGGGGAACGACCCGGTTATTTATTTCCTGCGAAAGCAGGTCCACGTAAACGCAAGCAGCCGGAACGTCCAGCTCGTGGAGGAGATTATCCGCGCCTGGGTGAGGGGAGACCCCGGGGGGCTCGAAGGCGTGGCGCCGCCGGAGGTCATTGAGAACCTCGGTGCGGAAATGCTTCAACAGTACTCTAAAGCCATAAGGCCGCTCTTTGTGTCCCTCGGGGTGCTCAAGGACGGCCGCCTCCGCCTGGACAGGCTCATCGCCGTCTCCGGCGAGGAGCTTCAGGGCCGCCTTTTGGAGCTTGAGGCCGATGAGGAGACCGCCTCCAAGGTCTTGAACCTCTGCAGGACATACGCCGAGGTGAAAAAGAAATACACCTTTTCCGCGGAGAGGAGGGAGCGCGCCGCCCGGGCCGCCGGGGAACTTGCCCTGCAAGTGGAGGAGCTTAAGAAATTAAAGGAAACCGTGCTTTCCCCGGAGAGGACCGAGCCCGTGGAGGACCTTTACTTCAAGCGCCATATCGCCTTCGGCATCCCCTCGGTAATCGGCGCCTACCGGGAGCCCAAGTTCGACGCCTACTCGCGCGGGCTGAGGGTGCAGGAGGCCCTGAGGGTGCTCCTTGAGGAGGCGGTCTCCGGGGCGGAGGAAAAGTCCCGGCGCTTTGCGCCCGCGGACCTCGACGGCTGGACAGGGGTGCTCCGGCATGCCAATGAGCTTTTCAGGCTGAACGGGCTCGAAAACGCCTATGTGGACGAGGTGGCGGGGCTTTTAAGGGCCGGGGGGCTCCGGCTTTCGCAGGTCACGGACGTCCTCCGGATATGGCAGAGGGAGCTTACCTGGCAAGTGGAGTCTTTTTACCGGGCGTTCCACGGCCCTGTCCTTAACGCCCTTGCGCTTTACCCCCCGGATGAGCTTCCAGAGCGCCTGCGGAGGCTCGGCCCGGCAGAGGAGGGCTTTTTTGACAGGGCCGCGGACATCGTGGTCAAGGACATAATAAACACCGTGGCCGGTTTTGAGGAGATGGACAGGATGCTCAACGCCGTCATTAAGGCCGTAAACTACCACGTGGAAACGGGGGAGGACGTGCGGGTGGGCGCGGGGGAATGGGCCGGAAAGGGGTTTTATGTCCTCGACGAAATCGACGCGGGGGATGCCGCGCGGCTCGCCCCGGTACTGGGGAGCAAGGCCGGAAACCTCGTCCGCCTTATCGGCAAGGGGATTCCGGTCCCCCCGGCAGCCGTCTTTCCCTCCTCCCGGACCCGGGAGAGCGAGGGCTATATCGAAAGCAGGGAGTTCGGGGCCACCCTCCGCGCGGCTGTCGAGGCCATCGAGCGGAGGTCGGGCCTCGGCTTCGGGGGCACGCGGGACCCACTGTTTCTGTCCGTTCGGAGCGGCTCTTATATCTCGATGCCGGGCATCCTCGATACGGTCCTCTACTGCGGGATGAACGACGCCACCTGCGCGGCCCTCCAAAGGAGCGCAAAAGACCCCTGGCTTGCCTGGGACTCCCGGAGGAGGTTCATCGAGCACTACGCCGCGGTCGTCCTCGGCATGAGGAGCGGCCTCCTTGAGGGCGTGCTTTCCGGGGTGCTGAAGGACAGGGGGGCCGGAGAGCCGCGGGAGCTTGACGCCGGGGCCCTCAAGGAGGCGGCAAAGGGCTATCTTCGCGTACTTTCTGACAACGGACATCACATACCCGATGGGCCCTATGAGCAGCTTAAGGCGGCGGTGCTGGCGGTCTACCGTTCGTGGTGGGGGGAGCGCGCGGTCCAGTTCCGGCGGGCAATGGGGGTGTCGGAGCACTGGGGCACCGCGGTGACCATAATGCGCATGGTATACGCAAACCGGAGGGGGGCGGGCTCCTCGGTGTTTTTCACCCGCGACCCCCTTACCCTTGCGCCGGGCGTCTACGGAGAGGCCAAGGAGACGGCCACCGGCGACGACCTCGTAAGCGGCAAGGCCCCCGGCCTCCCGATGTCAGGCTCGCAGGGCGCCGGGAGCATCGAGGAGACGGACCCGGAGCTTTTCAGTCTTCACCGGAAAGCGGCCCGCAGGGTGGAGGAGGCCATGGGAGGGCTTCCCCAGGAGGTGGAGGCGGCCTACGAAAGAGGGGAGGGCGTCGTCCATGTGCTCCAGACCAAGCGCATGGAGATTAGAAGGAGCAGGGGCGAGAAGTTCCACGACGCCTGCCGCATGGAGTCCAACCGTATCGGCCGGGGCATCGGCGTGCACGGCGGGCCGCTCACCGGCGTGGCCACCTTCGCGCGGACTCCCGATGAGGTTAGGGGGCTAAAGGAGAAATTCAACGAACCCGTGATACTCATAAGGAAAGAGACGAGCACCGACGACGTGGCCCTCATGTCCGAGGTGGAGGGCGTCCTTACCGCCGTGGGAGGCGCCTCCTCGCACGCCGCCATACTCGCCCAGAAGTTCGACCTCGACGTCGTGGTCGGTTGCCCGGAGATGGAGGTCGCAAAAGGGGAGGACGGGCCCTACGCACGTATAGGGGAGTACACGGTGATGGAGGGCTCTCCCGTAAGCATCGACGGCTCAAACGGCCTTGTCTACTCGGGCATATGCGCCTTTATGACAGGGGACGAGGACGGGTAGGGCGCTACCGCATCCGGTGCGTTTCGGGCCGCGAAGGGGGACAGTGTCCCCTGACGCTATCAATACCGCGAGTGCCGCGCAACGCGGTGGATGCGGAAATTCGCGGGGGGCCGTGACCCTCAGTCTCGCCCGAAGCTGTCAAGGCGGGGTTGGAAAACCCCGCCTATGCCCGTGATTGTTATCATATCTTTTGTTCTCTTTTTCCATAGTGCCCGTGCAATGAACGGGTTATTCGCCCGGACGCATCAGGAGAGCCTGATGTCCCTGCTGTTTTCCCAGAGGCCGTGGATGTTGCAGTAACTGGTGGCGATTATGGCGCCCGGCTTTTTCACCTTCGCCGTCACCGTGGCCGCGTGGTGGGTATGGGCCGGCCCCTCGTTCGGCCCCGCCGCCGCCTCGCCGTGGGCCGTGAACTCGCAGCTTGCGAGCTGGCAGGGGTACTTGTCGCCTTCGGGGTGGAAAAAGACCCGCACCCACCGGATATGGTGCTCGGTGGTGTTGGGGTGGGACACTTCCTTGCCCACGGAGACCTTTATCTCAAACAGCTCGTCGGCCCTGACTGAATCGGGGGCGTCTATCACCGGCACGTGTTTTTCGGTTTTCCAGTCCTCGGTCTGGTAAAGTCCGCCAATTTTTTCCATCCCAAACCTCCTTTTACTAACCAGTTAGTTTTCATGTTCACATTGAAACCTTTAAAAAGCCCTATTTTAAAGGCTTGTTCAGGCATTGCCATGTGAACTATATTCATGCTCCCGGCAGTTAAACTCCGGCTGTCCGCTGAAAATCGTCCGCCGCGAATCGTTCTGCCTTTATAAAAAAAAGCGTATCAGAAAAGAGGCTGCTTGAGAAGAGGTTTTTTACCGACCCGGTTGGTTTTCATGTTATTTCTTGAACCGGACTATTCCCTGCGGCTTGCAGGCTGTCCGACAATTGTCATCCTGAACTTGTTTCAGGATCTGTATAGAGCTGTAAATATTGAAAATACGAGATTCTGAAATAAAATAAATTCAGAATGACAAAACCAGCTATTTTTGCATTGTCGGACAGCCTGCAA
>CBDVCR010000025.1:0-23600 GCA_965372535.1 uncultured bacterium
CCAAGGCATGGACACCTCCTGTTATTTGAAGTGTCCATATCATAAATCTGTTACCTATGTCCTTGAACTAAAGTGTTACTTATGTTTATAACATGTACCCGTTGTTTATAATATGTACCCGTGTACCTTCTTTTGGTGACTTTTCTTGGGCAAGCAAGAAAATGCACAGCGAGCGGTTAGCGAGCGAATATGTATAAAATTGAACTTTCCTTGCATTTAAAGCTTCATCCAAATGCACCGGGGTTTGGGGCGGAGCCCCACGGATGAAAAAATTATATTGGACAGATGTGCACGGAAGTAAAAACGCCCATTCGCGGTTGAGAAAACCCGTTTCGGACGAGAACAAGGAATCGGAACCGGAAAAAAGGGCGTATCAGGCGCCCTGCCCCGTCTTTCTCTTCCTGAGAAAGAGCCAGGCGTTTTCCACAATCCCCACCCCGAGGTAAAAAAGAGCGAAGACGAAGAGGACTGTCTGCGGGTGCATGAACACAACGGCCAGGACGACCACGATGGCGACCAGAAGCCAGAAGGGCTTGCGTTCCCTCAGGTTTATCTCCTTGAGGCCGTGGAACCTCAGCGTGCTGACCATGAGAAGCGACAGCACGAGGGTCAGTACAAGGACCGGGATGCTCTTTTCAGCGCCCCAGCCGGCCTCGTTGAAGAAAATCACCATGGCGGCCACAAAGCCCGCCGCCGCCGGAATGGGCATGCCGGTGAAGGATTTCTTCTCGGTGGAGCCCATCTGTATGTTATACCGGGCAAGCCGCATGGCCCCGCAGGCGGCAAACAGAAAGGCCACCGCCCATCCCACCCGCCCGAAGGGTTTCAAGGCCCACATGTAAAGCAGCGCGGCCGGCGCCACGCCGAAGGAGATGACGTCTGAGAGGGAGTCCAGCTCTATGCCGAAGCGCGTAGCGGTATTGGTAAGCCGCGCCACCCAGCCGTCAAGCGCGTCGAAGACACCGGCCACTATGACTGCCCACCCGGCCTGGACGTAGTCGCCCTTGAGCACCGAAATAATGGCGAAGAAGCCCGCAAACATGTTAAGGAGAGTGATGCTGTTAGGAAGAATATAGATGCCTTTTCTCATTCAAGTTCCTTCGCCGCCGCGATGACGGTCTCGCCGGCCCTGACCTTCTGGTTCAGTTTTACCCTGACCTCCACGTCCTCCGGCAGGTAATGGTCGAGCCGCGAGCTGAACTTGATTATCCCGAACCGCTCGCCCCTCTTGAGCCTCGCACCGGGTTTTACCCTGCACACGGTCCTCCGGGCCAGGAACCCCGCCACCTGCCTTACCAGTACGTTGCCGCCGACGGCCTTAAGGAGCATGGCGGTGTTTTCGTTTTTCCAGGATGCCTCGTCGCGGTACGCGGCCCTGAAGCTCCCCGGTGTGTGCTTGACGTTCAGCACCTCGGCGTCGCAGGGGGCGCGGTTTACGTGGACGTTCAGGGGCGACATGAAGACGCTTATCTTCACGGCGTTTTCCTTGAGGTGCTCGCCCTCGTGCTCGCGTTTTATTAAGACCACCCTGCCGTCGGCCGCGCTTACGAAGCCCGGTTTCTCAGGCACGGTCCTTTCGGGGTCCCGGAAGAAATAGACCATGAAACCCGCAAGCGCGAAGGGCAACAGCGCCCACAGGAAACCCAGGACGAGCGCCGCCGCAAGGGTGGCGGCGGAGAAGACGGCAATAAAGGGGTAGCCCTCGCGGGCGAGCCTGAGCACCGGTGTTAGGCCTTGGACCTGTCTACTATTTTACCTTTCTTAAGCCAGGGCATCATGGAGCGGAGCTTTCCGCCCACCTCCTCTATCTGGTGCTCCTCGCCGCGGCGCGTCAGGGCGTTAAAGGAGGGCTTTCCGGCCTTGCACTCAAGAAGCCATTCCCTGGCGAACACCCCGCTCTGGATTTCGTCGAGGATTTTTTTCATCTCCTTCTTGGTCTCGCCGGTAATTATCCTCGGCCCCCTGGTGAGGTCGCCGTACTGGGCCGTGTTGCTGATGGAGTAGCGCATGGTGGAAATGCCGCCCTCGTAGATGAGGTCCACGATAAGCTTTACCTCGTGCAGGCACTCGAAGTAGGCCATCTCCGGGGTGTAGCCCGCCTCCACCAGGGTCTCGAACCCCGCCTGAATCAGCGAGGTAAGCCCGCCGCAGAGCACGGCCTGCTCGCCGAAGAGGTCGGTCTCGGTCTCTTCCTTGAAGGAGGTCTCGATAATGCCCGCCCTTCCGCCGCCGATGGCCGACGCGTAGGCAAGGGCAATGTCCCTGGTGTTCTTCGAGGGGTCCTGGTGCAATGCGATAAGGCAGGGCACGCCGCTCTTTTTCTGGTACTCAGAGCGCACCACATGCCCCGGGCCCTTGGGGGCGGCCATGAAGACGTTAACGTCCGCTGGCGGCACTATCTGGTTGTAATGGATGTTAAACCCGTGGGCGAAGGCTATGTAGGCGCCGTTTTTGACGTTTGGGCCTATCTCGGCGTTATATGTCTCCCCCATGGACTCGTCCGGCAGAAGTATCATTATTACGTCGCATGCCTTCGCGGCCTCGGCAGGGGTCTTGACCTTGAAGCCCGCGTTTTTCGCCTTGTCCCAGCTCGGGCCCTTCCTCACTCCGATGGTCACGTCCATGCCGCTGTCTTTTAAATTATTGGCGTGGGCATGGCCCTGGGAGCCGTATCCGATGACGGCGATTTTTTTCTTCTTAAGGACGGAGAGTTTCGCGTCCTTGTCGTAGTAAACCTTTACCATGTTGGCTCCTCCTGAATTTCGTTATACATGCTCGCGTGTCAAAGTAGATATTATATTACATATCCCCCCTTTTTTCACGGTAAGGGCGACATGAAAATCCACCTCCCCTCCCCTTTCACAGGGCAAGGGACTGTTTTGGCCCAAGGTTCGAGGCAGACTCGCCCTGTTCCCTCAGCGAGGGCATGGAAAGGCTCCACCGGCAAAAGGGGCGGAGGAGGCCATTAGCCCGGACATTGCATGAGCACTATGGAAAAAGAGAACAAAAACATGAAAATACAAAGTATTCCGAGGGATATTGCATCCGTATTTTACAATACTGTTTGTACCCGTGAAAATCCCGAGGACTTTCACGGAGTACTCGCCCTTCCGGCTTAATACTCAGGTCAGAAAGTATATGATGTCGAGAGGAAAATGGTCCACGTCTGCGCCGTCAATTCCTGGATTTCCGTGGACCCTGACACTACCTGCGCATCGCCTGAGCCGTAGCTATAGGTCCCGCCCAGTGAGAGCGAGGCGCCCCTCCCGAAATAACTGAGGCTCAGGCTCCCCCCGAAGAGGTCCACCTGTTCAGGCTGGTCCGTAAGGCCGGGCTTTACGTCGGGCGCGCTCGAAAAGTTTGTAAAAAGCCCCCCCCTGAGCGCAAGCGAGCGGCTGAGATAGTACTCGGAACCCAAGGCGGCGTTCCATACGGCCTCCCTCTTTCCGATGAACTCGTCTTCCGTGCTCGAATGATACGAGACGTCCATGCTTAAAAGCAGCGAGTCCGACGGGAAGTACGCTCCTCCGAGGGTAATGGCGTAGGGGTATTCCCTTTTCCCGTCGCTTGAGGCCACCTGCCTGAGTGTGGCGTCGTTAAACGTAAAGTTCGTAATCTGCTGCCGGGTGGTGTCCGAGTCATAGATAAAAACCCGCGAGACGCTCAGGCCGAGGGCGACCTTCTCCATCGGCGCCGCCATGAACCCGAGCACGGGGTTTATCCCCCACTCCTCGCTCTCGAAGTAGGTATTGTTCCACTGGAAATGCCCGGTGTCGTGGGTTATGTACTGGTTCAGTATCCACTCGCTCCGCCGGTAATGGACGTAAAGGGAGAGGCCGGCTGAGAAGTTCTCTGTGATTTCAAAGGCAGCGGAAGGGCCGATGTTGAGGGTCTTGTCTCCGTTGTTGAAATTTATCACGAACTGGGTGATGTTCGTGGTAGTCGCAGGGTTGTCAACGCCGTCATCGGTGGTGTCTATCACCGAGGGGCCGAGGTTGCGGAAGGTCTGGTCCTGGTCCTCGATAATGGAGTCCGGCACCACGTAGGAAAGCCCGAGCCTTGCCTTTCCCACCTCCTGCACCACGCCGAAGAAATTAGGAAGAATCGCCGAGGCCCTCCTTCCCCAGGTGAACCTCCCCAGTGCCCCCTTGTACTCCTTGACCGAGGAGTGGTAGGCGTTGGCGCTCGCCGAGAGGTTATTGCCGTAGGAGTATACGACTCCCGCGGGGTTATAGTACAACCCGTCCGGGTCGTCGGACAGCGCGGTGTACGCCCCGCCAAGCCCCGACGCCCTGCCCCCCACGAGGATGTTCCGGTAGTGGTAGACATCCGCCCAGGCGGCCGAACACATAAGGGCCGCGAAAAAAAACGCAAGAAGTATTTTAAATGAATTTTTTGACGCCATCGAACCTTCCCCTCCCTTTATTGTAATCCTGTCCTTCAAGCCCTTCTTCGGCTATTGTTTCACGGAGCGCGTTAATCCTCTCCTCAAACGGCGGATGGGTCCTTCTGAGCACCGACATGTCCTCGCCCTTTTTCTCCTTTACCCTTTCGAGATAGCTCGCAAGGGCGTCGGGGTCATAGCCGGAGATGGCGAGGTATGCCGCCGCGGTGCGGTCCGCCTCCCTTTCGTCCTCCGCCCTGTAGCCCCTTTCGAACAGGATTTCCACGGCCTTGTCCACGGTCTTTAAAAACGCCATCTTGGTGGGGTCTCCGGCCCCGCCCATGAACCGGGCAAACCCGGCCACCGGCGAGTCCCCGGAGGCGCGCACGTTCAGTTCGCTGACGATGTGCCGTTGGTCGATATGGGCGATTTCGTGGGCAAGGACCGCGGCCAGTTGGGCCTCCCCCTGCATCTCGCGGAGCGCCCCGCGTGTGACGAAGACATAACCACCGGGCGCGGCGTAGGCGTTTATTGAGTCCGTGTCGAGCACCCCGAATCGGAAGTCGAGTTCGGGCCTGCCGGTGAATGCCGCCACGGATTTACCCACGAGGTTTACGTACCTGGTCAACTCCTCCTTGTCGTGGAGGCCGAATTTCCCGAGCACCCGCGCGGCCACTTCCCTGCCGAACTGAACTTCCGCCATCACGTCGTCTTCCGCGAACTCCGGCGCCTTTGCGTGAAGCCTCACCCTTTTGCCTTCTCCGGAAAACGCGGAAGACGACAAAAGAAGGCTTGCAAGCGGAACCAGCAGCATCGTAAGAACAAACGCGTTTCTTGTTCTTTCCATAACGTTTCTCCGGGTTAAGTCATTGTCCGGGTTCCATGAACCCGGAGAGTTCCGCGTCGGTTATCGTGACGGATTCGATTTTCCCAAGAGCGTGAAAGTCAGCGACCCCCCTGTGGCCGAGCCTCCTTCTGTCGTCCTCGGTAAGCCCCCTCGCGGCCGCCGCGCTGGTCACGGCCGAGGCGCGCCTCCTTGACAATGCGCTTATGTCCTCTTCCTCGCCCGTAAATACCGAGACCTTCCCCATGGGCGGCCTCGGGCCGACCACAAGCGCGGGGACCCAGCCGGTGCGCTCCCCGAGGCTCACCTTGTACCACATGCCTGACTTTTCGCGCACCGCAAGCTCTTCGCCCCGCTGTGCCTCAAATGCCCGGTCGCTCTTAAATGACGGCCCCGACATCACGCTCGCCTTCAAGCTCTGTACGTAGACCGCGCCCGGAAGCCCAGCTGCTATTAAAAGCACGGCCGCGGCAAAAACTATTTTCCTCATCCCCCGCCACCTCCTTCAATTCTGTATACGTTTACCGGTACTTCCTTTCCCTTTACCTTTACGGTGTCCACGCGGGAGCACCTGAAACCCTTGCCAATGAGGTTGTTTGTGGCCTCGGAGATGAGTATATCACAGGAGTAGTCCTTGGTCAGGCCCTCGATCCTCGATGCGAGGTTCACGGTGTCCCCGATTACTGTGTAGTCAAGTTTCCTCTCGGAGCCTATGTTGCCCAGGATGGCCTCGCCGGAATGTATGCCGATGCCTATGCGGATTGGGGGATAGCCCTGTTCATGGAGACTCCTGTTCAGGCCCTCAAGCCTCGATATCATCTCACAGGCCGCCCTCACGGCTTTTTCCGCGTGGTCCCCGGTCTTGAGGGGCGCACCCCACAGGGCCATGACGGCGTCGCCGACGAATTTGTCGATAGTGCCGTTGTATTTGAATATAACGTCCGTCCATACGGAGAAGTACTGGTTGAGCATGTGCACAATCCTGTCGGCGGGCAAGGATTCCGAAACGCTCGTGAAGTCGCGGATGTCCGAAAACAGCAGGGTTACGTACTCCCGGCTTCCGACCTCCGCCCTTAAAACCTCCTCTCGCTTGTCCACTATCTCGGAGAGCATCTGCGGGGAGACGTACTGCCCGAGCATCTTCCTCACCCTCCGCTTCTCCCTGCCCTCCGTAAGGGCCAGGTAGACAAAGGATGAGATAAAACCGAGCGAAAGTGCGGAAAGCGGCGCCACCATCTCGAAAAGCCTCCCCGACTTGAAACCCCACGATACAAAAGCCGCATACGCCAGGGCGGAAAGCGCGGGGGCCGCAAGTCTCACGGCGAGTCGCTGGGAGAAGAGGACGGGGAGCGTGGCGGCGGCCGAGAGGATGAAAATCCCCATCAAGGTCGCCCAGGGCCTGGGAGGCGCGAGGAAGTCCCCAAGGAGCATGTTGCTTGCAAGCGATGCGTGGAGCATCACCCCGGGGGTCCTGTTGGCCGTGGGCGTGGATTTAAGGTCTTCCACGCCCACGGCGCTTGAGCCTATGAAGACCACCTTACCCTCGAACTCTTCGGGGTAGACCATGAGGTCTCGCACCTCGCCCCTTCGTATTCTCTGGATAGAGGCGAAGAGGCCGCTTATGGAATATGTATTGAACCCGCCGTACATGTTGATGAGGCAATTGCCGTCGGCGTCCAGGGGCATGCTGATGCCGTCCAGCGCCAGGGCGTCCCTTGACGGCTTTATGTCTTTTACGTCAAGCAGGTCAAGGACAGGGGCCAGCCCCATTGCCGGAAAATACTCGCCCCTGTATTCCCTGAGAGGCTTCGTCCTCCTGAACACGCCGTCCGGGTCGGGCTCAAAGGACACCACCCCCATGCCTTTTGAGGCAAGGTAGAGTTCCCTGATGGGTAAGGCGAAGTTATTTGAGGGGTCTTCGCCCGATGTTTCAAGCCCCGCCAGTGCAAACCGCTCTCTGAAGTCCTCCGGCATGTCCCTTCCGAGCAAGGTGAGGTTGAGTTCGTCCTCCTCGTCCATGAAAATCTGGAGCGCGTGAAATACCCCGCCCCCGGCCGTGGCCTCGACAAGCCTTCCGTCGCTGGCACTCAGGCCGCTCTGCTTAAGGAGCGGCTTCTCGTGTTCGGTAAAGAGCACGTCTACTGCCACGGAAGCGGGAGCCCCCATCCGGATGAACTCGATGACTTCGGCGAGCACCGACCTCGGCCACGGCCACCTTCCCACCAGCGGGTCCATCGCCTTAAGCGACGCCTCGTCTATCATTACCAGTGCTACAGCCGGGTGCGCCTCCGTGGAGAGGCGAAACGCCCTCGCCATTGCGTCATGGGCCATGAACTCCGGCCTCTGGAACGCGCCCGCGAAATAAAGGGCGGATATCAACATGGGACACGCCAGCGATATGGCGCCGGCCCAGAACAGTTTTTTTCTCAGCGCGGGTTTTTTAGTGAAAGCCTCTGTTATCCGCATTCGTCCCCCACAGGAAAAATTGTAACATACGGACGGGCGTCACGGTCGAGGTTTTTGTGGTCAAGATTTCGCCCGCCTCGTTCCGAACATTCTCGGGAGGGCGTCCATGATAATTTAAAATTGGAACTTGCAGGGAGAGGCGCTTCCTGAAGCACGCGAGGAGTCGAGTGCCTCGGAATTGAGGACTATTAAGCGTAAATCCACACCACCTATGATCTGCACTATGATTATATTGCCCGAGCAAGAGCCAGAGGGACTTATGGGTCGTAGCATCTGGATGCCGGAGGGCATTAATTCATTGTATAATAGCCAAAAGGAGGTGTTTTTATGGCCACAACCGTCAAGATTGATATTGCTCCCGAAGAAATTATTAAAGCGGTACGGGCGATGAAAAAGAACGAGCGGGATGCTTTCCTCGAAGACTTGCTTGCAGCCACTTCACCGGAATATCTGGCGAGCATTAAGGAGGCAAGGGCAGATTATAAAGCCAACCGCGTGAAGTCTCACGCCGAGGTCTTTGGCAAGTGAAATATGAGCTTGTTTATACTCGAAGAGCTGAAGCAGTTCGGGACATAACCGGCCCCGTTTTTCCTGACGGTGTTCTCCCTGCCGCAAACAACCTACCACTGAGCAACACCATGATAATTTGAAATTGAAACTTGCAGGGAGAGTAACTTCCTGTACTTGATAGTTAGCTGGTGTTGAGACTCATAGAGCCTATAAGCGTAAAGCCACAATAAGAAGCAAGAAAATAGGGATGTGTCCTCTAAATCGGGAAATATCGCGTGTCCCTTGAATTTTCTCTTCCTGTATTCGGCCTAATTATAGTGAGTCTGCTACTCGCACCAGAAGTTATTGACTTATCTGCACTACTCGAAGTATATTTATATTGAGTAATCACATATGGCGAAATTCAATATTTACAAGATCATTAAATCAAAGCAAAGCGACCTAATCACAAAATTAGAATCTGTTGGACTTTCACAGGCTGGACTGAAGGAAATTGATGAATTTAAACTTACCTTTTATATATCAAAAGAACCTGAAGATATCAATATTTGGTGGACAGACTTATATGAGTACTATCTCAGCGAACTTGACGGGACTCCAAAGAATAAGGCTCATTTTGGAATTCTAATAATATCAAATGAAGAACTCTGTTATGCCATCAGCCTTGGGAAAACACATTTCTATCTCAAGGAGTTTTGTGAGACCGATTTTGGGATCAGTTTAGCTCAACGCATTGTTGATGAAACTCAACTTAAGCTGAAGAATTCAAAGTTGTTTGGTGGTAAAAGAAATAAGTCCATTGTTTCTTATCAAGAGAATTCAGAGCTTGAATATGATAGTGGAGAATCAATACAGTACATCAAAGCAAAAACAGTTGATAAGGCTACGTGGGGAGAATCTGCAAGCTTTGGGCATTCAGCTCAACTGTTTCCCGATATCACACCCGATGAGCTTCCAAACCTTATAGTCCAAATCGAATCTGAGTTAAAAACAGACCCCAAATTTATTTTGCCAAGAGCAATAGCGGTCGATGATGCTGAAGATATTCAGCGACTTGATACAAAGTTGGTGAATGCTATTAGAGACACTTCGGATACCACCCTGTCGGCAGAAGAAGCGGCTGTATCTGGGGTTGATTTTATCTTTTTAGATGAAAGTAGCTATAGATTTTCGTTGAAAGGTTTCACTCGGCAGGATATAGACGGAGAATTAAGCATTCAAGCTCTTCAGAACTATGTACGAGAAAACAATATCAGACTTGAGGAAAAAATAAATAATATCAAAGTAAACGTTTTGAGCGAGATTAGAAAAAGCTATTCCAAACCCATTAAGCACTTCCTTGATTTTGTGGACGATGATAGGCACTTCCTACTCGATGGCAAATGGCATCAATTTAACCAGGATTATATTAATTACCTAAAGGAGCAAGTAGACAAGCGGATTGTATTAGAAGATGGATCAGATAATAATCTTATATATTCCGACTTTACAAACTGGAGAGACCAGTTGCCTGTAGACGAGCAGTCTAAAGCGTATCCCGAAAACTATTTTAATCAAATGAGAGAGCACGAGGGGTACACGAACTTTGATCGTAATATAAGCACATTGCAAACGTATAGAATTGAAAAAATGGATTTATGGAAGGACGATACGTTGTTTTTTGTTAAAATTGGCACGGCTCAAAAGTTGTCTTATGTAATAGACCAAGCTAACGCCACAATAAGAATACTGCAAAACAGAGCTGATTCAATCATTATTGATGAGACCGTAATAAAGCCAAGGAGAATATGTCTTTGGCTTTTGTTGGATCGTCAAGGTTCTGTTGAAAGGATATCTGATATTAACTCCTTGATATTTCTAATAAAACTATCAGAGTGGCAACGTAGCTGTATAAATGCAGGGTTTGAACCAGTCGTGAAGATTGGTTATAAGCGGTAGTACTGATTCGCGCTAAGACGGAAATTATAATAAAAAAAGAAATGTGACCCTGATTTAAAAATAAAATGACAGACACTGATTCTCGACCGCTGAAACTGCCCACTCGGTCCTACGAATCGTAGAGGAAATAGGTCATATAGCTTCTATCGGAAAGGTTTAATGCTCGGAAGCACATGAAGGCAAGCGAAACTGCCAATTAAAAAACGTGTATTTAAAGGTGAATTACGCAGGCAAACTTCCTTCCTGAAAGTAGCACTTGATAAATTCAGGGAAAGGATGTACATTACTCTTGTAAATCTACAAATATGAAGTAGAAATGCTATTTACCATTAGAAGGGAGATATGACATGAAGGGGAAAGCGTTGGTTGTCTTATTAAGTGTCGTTGTTTCATTTGTCCTATTTGGGTGCGCTCCGTTGGCGTATGTGAATTATGACATATCTCTGAATGAAGTCGAGCGGCCTGCTGATGCGAAAGAAAGATATGGCGAACAGGTCATTGACAAAGCCGAGGGCAAGTATTATTTTGAAGACAAACTGGTAAGCATTATTTGGATGCTGTCTGCACGTGGAATATCCTTTATTCTATCTAATAAAACTGACCACTCAATCAAGATAATATGGGATGAAGTTTCTTACGTGGACTCATTGGGCATAAGTCACAGGGTAATGCACTCTGGTATTAAATATATTGACAGAAACAATCCACAACCGCCGACAGTGATTGTCAGGAAAGGAACAGTTAATGACTTGCTTTTCCCGACAGACTACGTTCGATATGTGTCGGGCAGGTACGGCGGCTGGACAAACGACCCATTACTGCCGACGGCTTCATATGGCAAGACTGCTGAAAAGCTTGAGGCTGAAAGCCGTGCTTATGTGGGTAAGACAATGCAGGTTCTCTTGCCGCTTGAAATCGAAAATGTTGTTAACGAATATCTATTCATTTTTAGAATAGATGAAGCTCGGGTTATCTCTCCTGATATATAAAGTGCATAAGGTACTTGTAAATGGGTGGGTTGAATTATGCGAAACTCGAACGGCTTTATTGTTGGGGTTGCGCTTTGTTTAACCTAAACTAACATAGGAAAAATATTTTGTAGACTTCTACCAACAATCGTCGGCTCTTAAACTCCACAACTTTGTCTGATAGTAGGTGAAAGTCGCAACTCCCATCTGATTTGTAACCCCCTCTCGTGTCGAGTCGATTCCGATTCCTCAAGGGACAGGCGACAAAAAAAGGAACTCCTCAAGGTGAACCGGTTCACATGGACGAGTTCCGCCCTGGGGAATTACAATGGGCGGTGGAGAGTTCTTTGACATGGGCGGGAAAGAAGACAGGGTTCGAGGATTCAAGAGACATAATCCCCCCGGCCTCCCTTTAAAGATTTAAAGCCAATAGGGATTTTATCAGCCAGGGGAGCGCGCCCGCGCTTTTGCGTCAACCGGAAAGTGGTTTTCGGAGGATTTTTACCGTGCTTGCCTGGGGGCCTTTCTCCCCCTCCTCTTCCTCGAAGCGCACCTCTGCGCCCACTTCAAGCTCGTCGAAGCCGTCGAGGACGCTATGGCGGTGGAAATAAATTTCCCTCCCCCCGAACTCCTCGATAAAGCCGTAGCCCTCGCCGGGAAAAAGTTTTGAGACCACGCCGCGCGGCTCCGACTGGTGGGTCTTTACGTCCCCGCGCTCGAGGCGGGCATGCTCCTCAAGCCTCCTGCCGGCCGCGTCGAAAGCGTCCCTTATGGCCACGAAAACGTCCTCGTGCTCCCGCCGCTTGCGGTGTTCGCGGTCTACCACTATTGTCCTGTTCGGCACGGCCAGGTCTATCTTTACCATATAAATGTTGCCCTCGTGGCGGCGCCTGTGGGGGGCCTCGACCACCACGCGGCAGTTGATAATCCCGGCATGAAAGCGTTCGAGCTTCTCGGCGCGCTTCCGCACCTCGGCCTCCACGGGTTCCCTGGGGAGCGACACTTCGCGGAAGACTATCTCAAGGGGTATTCCCATAGCCTATGCTATCAACCGGCCATCGGCGTGTCAACTTTAATTGAAACCCCGCCGAACAAGCGGATACGCTTTGTCCGAAAGGCTTTTTGTGGTAATCTATTGCCGGGAGCATGAAGCACTTAACATTACAATGCCGAAAATAGCCTGCAAAACAAGTATCTTTTGAGGTTCCAATGTAAACATGAAAACTGACTGGTTAGTAAGTACGCCACGTCAACCGGAGGGCCTTTGAGGCGAAACGTATACCTTAAGACCACGCCCCTTGAGGAGGCCATGAGGCTCTGGCGGGAAAAGATCGAGGCCGAAGGCGCCTGGAGGCCCCTTGAGGCCGAGGCCGTCAGGGTGACCGAAAGCCTCGGCAGGGTGACGGCCGGGGCAGTAATCGCAAAGGTCTCATCGCCCTTTTACCACTCCTCGGCCATGGACGGCTACGCCGTGAGGTTCGCCGACACCTTCGGGGCCTCGGAGACCGCGCCCAAACGCCTTAAAATACCCGGCGAGGCCGTCTACGTGGACACCGGCGACCCCCTGCCCGAAGGGTTCAACGCCGTGGTCATGATAGAGGACGTAAACGCCGCCGGGGACTCAATCGAGATTATCGCGCCTGCCACCCCCTGGCGGAACGTGCGGACCGTGGGCGAGGACATCGTGGCAACGGAGCTTATCGCCCCGGAAAACCACCGCATACGGCCGGTGGACATGGCGGCCATGCTCGCCGGCGGGCATGTGGAGGTCGGGGTGCGGAGAAGGCCGAGGGTGGCGGTCATCCCCACGGGCTCGGAGCTTGTGGCGCCGGGGACGGCCCTCAAAAAGGGCGATATTATCGAGTATAACTCCAGCTTGCTCGGCGGCCTGGTCGCCGAATGGGGAGGAGAGCCCATAGGCCGCCCCATAGTGCCCGACGACCCGGCAAGGCTCAGGGAGGCGGTGCTTGAGGCGCACCCGGAAGCCGACCTGATTGTGATAAACGCCGGGGCCTCGGCGGGAAGCGAGGATTATACCGAAGGCGTCATACGTGACCTCGGGGAGGTGCTCCTGCACGGCCTTGGCATCAAGCCCGGCAAACCCACGATACTCGGCTGGGTCAGGGGAAAACCGGTGATAGGGGCACCCGGCTACCCGGTCTCGGCCTACGTCACGTTTACGCTCTTTGCCGGACCGCTCATCATGCGGTGGCAGGGGCTTGAGGCCGAGACCGGCGAGCGTATAAAGGCGAAGCTCTCCCGCCAGACGGCGTCGCAGTTGGGACAGGAGGAGTTCATACGGGTAAAGGCCGGGAAAGTGGGGGATGAACTTATCGCCACGCCCCTTGGACGGGGGGCGGGGCTTGTCATGTCGCTCGTAAGGGCCGACGGGCTGCTGCGGGTGCCCGCCATGTCCGAGGGCCTGGGGGCGGGGGCCGAGGTGGAAGTCGAGCTTCTGCGCCCGCGGGCCGAGGTGGAAAACACCGTCGTAAGCATCGGCTCCCACGACAACTGCATGGACCTCCTCGCAAACGCCCTCAAGAAGCGCCATCCCCGGCTCTCCCTCTCCTCGGCCAACGTGGGCTCGATGGGCGGGCTCATGGCCCTTAAAAAGCGCGAGGCACACATCG
This sequence comes from uncultured bacterium, assembly GCA_965372535.1. Classification (GTDB taxonomy): domain Bacteria; phylum Nitrospirota; class Thermodesulfovibrionia; order Thermodesulfovibrionales; family JdFR-86; genus CBDVCR01. The sequence continues at coordinate 13,741 of CBDVCR010000025.1, forward strand.
CCCCAACCCATCTGCTGGACGAGGAGACGGGCGAGTACAACGTGCCGTTTATAAAAAAGCTCCTGCCGGAGCGGAAGATTGCGCTTGTCAACCTCGTCCACCGCGAGCAGGGGCTCATGGTCCCGCCGGGCAACCCCAAAGGCATAAAGGGGTTCGAGGACCTTAAACGGGACGACGTCTCCTACATAAACAGGCAGCGCGGGGCGGGCACGCGGCTTCTGCTGGACAAATACTTAAACGAAGTTGGCATCAGCCCTGCGGAAATCAGCGGTTACGAGAGGGAGGAATACACCCATATGGCGGTAGCCTCCGCGGTGCTTACGGGAGTCGCCGACACGGGCCTGGGTGTCCTTAGCGCGGCGCGCGCGCTGGGCCTTGACTTCATACCCGTGGCCAAGGAGCGCTACGACCTGGCAATCCCGGCCGAGGAAATTGAGACGGAAAGGATACGGGCGCTTTTGTGGATAATCAGGGAGGACGGGGAATTCAGGGACGCCGTGCTCTCCCTCGGCGGCTACGGCGCGGAGGACATGGGAAAGGTGATGTGGAAAACATAGTAGAGTTCGCTGTCCTCCGTCAATAAAATCGGCATACCACGCCGGAAGTCCTTACCGGAAATCCTTTTCCTTGGGGGCAGGGAAATGCTCCAAAGCGGCTGTTGGCCCGCCCCCTCCTTATTAAGTTGTGTTTTTACAAAAGAATGTCGGGATTGGAATTGCCCTTCCGGCAATGCTTTATTCTGAAAACATACTGTTTAATCAGACAAAGAACACTTGGTATCCATATGAATATCAGGAGAACCGCGATTACCAAAATATACGTTATCGTCAAAATTAAACAGGCACACACGCTATTGCCCTTGAAAACAGGGGCTTTGCATTCCCTTGCCATATAATCACCCTCCTTGTTCGTTTTTACCGTCTCATTCCATCCTGAGATAAAATACTATATTTAATTACAAATGTCAACAAAAAATATCCTTTTTAGATGCGGTTTTATTAAGAAAAAAACAAGGAAAACGGAACTTCTGAATAGTAATCGTTGATGAGGCATGGCGTCAGGATTTTAAAGGCTATTCCGAGGCTTGCTCGCCGGGCTCCGCAGCCGGCTCTAAGTCCCGCGCATGTTTGGCCACGACCGCGGCCTGCGACTCGGGCCCAAGGAGCACCGAAATCCAGCGGGTCTCCTCCCTGCTGTCCAGGGCGATTTTCAGTGTCATGGTAAGCGGCACGGCCAGGAGCATCCCCACCAGGCCCAGCACCCACCCCCAGAACACCAGGGAAAGGAAGACCACCAGTGTCGAAAGGCCCAGGCCCCGTCCCATCACGCGGGGCTCCACCACGTTTCCCATCGTGACGTTTACGGCCACATACCCCAGTGCCGTAAGGAGCGCCGTGCCGGCCCCGAGCTGGATTAACGCAAGGAGCACCGCCGGCACGGCGGCGATAATCGAGCCGATATTGGGCACGTAGTTTAAAAGAAACGCCAGAAGCCCCCAGAGCAGGGGGTAGTCCACACCGAGGACAGTAAGCCAGACCGCAACCACCGCGCCCGTGGCCAGGCTGACCCACGTCTTGATTGCCATGTACCGCTGGACATTCACAAGGAACGTCCTGAAATAGCCAACAGAGGTGTCCGGGTCACCCAGGGTGGCCCGGAGCTTGGCGGGAAAGCTCGACGCCTCAAGCAGTATGAAAATCACCGTTAAAAGTATCAGAAAAGCGTTGGTAAGCACGCCGCCGAGTCCCTTTAGCACCCCGGCGGCAAGCTTCATTGCCGCGCCCGGGTTGAACGTATCAAGGAGCAGCCGCTCGTTTATCTCCACGCCCAGCCCCCCCAGCCACCCGAGCAGCACGGTTGACTCCTCCTGAAGGCGGGACTGGTAAAACGGCAGGTCGCGGGAGAAGTCCTCAATCGAGGAGCCCACAAGCTGGGCCACCAACACGCCGAAGCCAATCACCCCGGCCACGACTATCATGACTGCAAGGAGCTTGGGGACCCTTTTGCGCTGAAGCCAGAAAAACGGCGGGGCGCTCACAACCGCGATGAACGCCGAAAGGAGAAACGGCACCAGCAACGGAGCGGCCGCCCGCATCCCGGCCACCACTATTACGAGTGCCGCGGCAACTACGAGGTAACGGACCGCCGGACGCCCGTCGTTTCCGGCAACGGGCATGCTTTTCTCCCTGTCTGATTCTGGCGGCATTTTACGTCCTTTCGATACTGAAAATTAAAGAAAACCTCCCCTACGCCGCCTCTTCCCGTTCGAGGTCCTTGAGGGTGGGAAGCTCTGAAAGGTCGTTCAGGCCGAAGTACTGCAAAAACTCGAGCGTGGTGCCGTAGAGCATGGGCTTTCCGGGGGCCTCTTTCTTGCCCACAATGCGGACGAACCTCTTCTCAAGCAGGGCTTTTACCACACCGTCGGAGTTGACGCCCCTCAATTCCTCTATCTCCGCCTTTGTGATGGGCTGGCGGTAGGCGACGATGGCCAGGGTCTCAAGCGCGGGCATGGAAAGCCTCTGTTTCCTCGCCGTGCCCCTGAGCTTCATTATCCACTCGCTGTGCCCCGGGTTGGTAAACATCTGGTAGCCTCCGGCTACCCTGCCGATAAGGACGCCCCCTCCCCTTTCTTCATAATCCGAGACGAGTTCGTCCATGAGGTCCCGGAGGTCCGCCTCGTGTATGCCGGTTGCGGACTTGAGCGAGGAAAACTCCACCGGCTCCCCGGAGATGAAAAGCACCGCCTCGAGCATGGCCTTTTTCTTGGCCCTCTCTTCCATGCCTGTAAGCATAGCAAATGGCCGGACGGGAATTCAACGTTGAAAAAACCACCCGGAAAAAACCCGTTTCCCTCGCATAAAGGACTCGTTGTTGTTGACAACGGGACATTTTTCTAATATGGTCTATATACGCGCTTACCAAATAACTCAAGGAAGCTTTTTAATGGAGAAATGGAGATGTACGGTCTGCGGGTATATCTACGACCCAGCCGAGGGAGACGCCGACGGCGGAGTCGAGCCGGGCACGGCCTTCGAGGACATCCCCGAGGACTGGGTGTGCCCTGTATGCGGGGCGCCGAAGGACGATTTTGAAAAAATCGGATAAACGGGAAGGGGAGGTTTGCTTATGGATGCGATAGACATTTCCCTCAAGATGGAAACGGACGCTGTCAAGTTTTATACCGAGGCCGCCGAAAGGACTTCCCATGTGGTGGGCAAGAGGATGTTCCTTTCCATCGCAGAGGACGAAAAACGGCACATCGACATGCTCAACGCCCTTATCAAGGGGATGGGGATTACCCACGGGGACATCAACCCCATGGATAAAATCAGGACCGTGTTCGAGGAATTAAAAGACCGGATGGTCGAGCGGGTGCAGGCCACCACCACGGAGGCGGAGGCCCTCGAGACGGCCATGAAGATGGAAAAGGAGGGCCTTGAGTTTTACAGAAAAACCGCCGCCGAGGCCCCGGACCCCAGGAGCAGGGAGCTTTTTGAAAAACTCATCAAGGAAGAGGAGAAACACTACGAGATATTCTCCAACACCCTCGATTTCCTCACCGACACGGGCAACTGGTTCATGTGGGAGGAACACAGCATGGTGGACGGAGGCACCCCCTGGGCATAGCCTCAAAGCCTTTCAAGCGGAGGGCATGGACTACAGCGTTAAAATAGGCGGCGAGGCCGGCCAGGGCATAGCGACCATCGGCGACGCGCTGGCAAGGGTATTCGCAAAGGCGGGCTACCACGTCTTTACCCACCAGGACTACGAGTCGAGGATAAGGGGCGGGCACAACTTCTACCAGGTGCGGGTCTCGGACGCGAGGGTGATGTCGAGCAGGGAGAAAATCGACATCGTCGTGGCCCTCGACAGCCTGAGCATCAAGTACCACGGGCCCGAACTCACCGAACGGGGCGTCCTGATATACGACGCCGGGACACTTAATGAGCCGGGAAAAGGCCCCGCATTTCTGGACGTCCCCTTCAGAAAGCTCGCCGAGGAGGAAGGCGGAAGCCCCATAATGGCAAATACCGTGGCCACCGGCGCGGTCCTCGGCATGGTGGGCATGGACATCGGCATCCTGGAGGGGCTGCTTAAGTCCGTTTTCAAGAAAAAAGGCGGCGAAGTGGTCGAGGCAAACGTCAGGGCCGCCAGGGCCGGGTACGCATATGCAGTCGAACACTGCGAAAAGTGCGCCTTCCCCCCCGGCAGGCCCTCCGGGAGGGGGAAGCTCGTACTTAACGGCTCAGAGGCCGTGGGCCTGGGCGCACTGGCCTCGGGGTGCAAGTTCTACGCCGCCTACCCCATGACCCCTTCAACGGGCATATTCAACTATATCGCCGCGCATGCCGGGAAATACGGAGTAGTGGTAGAGCAGGCCGAGGACGAGATAGCGGCCATTAACATGGCACTGGGCGCGTCCTTCGCGGGCGTCAGGGCCATGACAGGAAGCTCGGGCGGGGGGTTCGCCCTCATGGTAGAGGGGCTTTCCCTGGCCGGCATGACCGAAACCCCGCTCGTAATCGCCCTGGCCCAGAGGCCCGGCCCGGCAACGGGGCTTCCAACAAGGACCGAGCAGGGCGACCTGCTCTTTGCGCTCCATGCCGGGCACGGCGAGTTCCCGCGCGCGGCCTTCGCCCCCGGAACCCCGGAGGAGGCCGTCTTTCTTACAAACAAGGCATTCGACCTGGCCGAGAAATACCAGATACAGGCCTTCGTTATAATCGACCAGTACCTCGCCGATTCCCAGTGGACCTTCGACAGGCTCGACCCCGGAAAGCTCATCTACAAGGACTACCGGCTGAGGGGAGAGAGGTTCGCGGCCCGCAAGAGCTACAAGCGCCACGCGTTTACCAACTCCGGTGTTTCGGCCCTTGCCGTGCCCGGCGAAGGCCCGCATGTTATAGTCACCGACAGCGACGAGCACGACGAGGAAGGGCATATCATAGAAGACGGCGGGCTTAGAAAAAGGATGGTCGAGAAACGCCTTAAAAAGCTCGATGCCATCAGGGCCGAGATGGCCCCGCCGGCTTACCACGGCCCGAAAAACCCGGACATCCTGCTCGTGGGCTGGGGCTCGACGTACGGCGTGCTCAGGGAGGCCGTGGACGCCCTGAACGCGAAAAAGAAAAAAGCCGCCCTGCTCCATTTCAGCGAGGTGTACCCCCTGCCTGAGGGAAATTACCTCAAGGCGATGCAGAAGGCGAGGAGGGCCGTGTGCGTGGAAAACAATGCCACCGGACAGTTCGCGAAACTCCTCGGCATGGAAACGGGCATACACATAAGGGAGAACGTCCTGAGATACGACGGGAGGCCGTTTTCGGTGGATTACATACTGGGGGCGCTTAATGCCTGAGCTTGAGGACTACAAGGGACAGGCGCCCGCGTGGTGTCCGGGATGCGGGAATTTCCCGCTTCTTGAGACCTTCAAGGAGGCGCTCGTCGAGCTCGGCCTCGCGCCCCACGAGGTTCTGGTGGTGTCCGGCATCGGACAGGGCGCAAAGACCCCGCATTACATGAAGTGCAACACCTTTAACGGCCTCCACGGCAGGACCCTGCCCGTTGCCACCGCCGCCAAGCTCGTAAACCACGAGATGCACGTCATAGCCGAGGCCGGCGACGGCGACTGCTACGGCGAGGGAGGAAACCACCTCCTGCACGCCATACGGAGGAACGTAAACATCACCCTCCTCGTCCACAACAACCAGGTCTACGGCCTTACCAAGGGGCAGGCTTCCCCAACCACCGCCGAAAACACGGTCACCAAGACACAGCCCTTCGGCGTGCCCTCCGAGCAGCTAAACCCCATGGCCCTGGCCGTGGCCCTCGACGCGGGCTTCGCGGCCCGGGGCTTCGTGGGCGCAAGGGAGCAGCTAAGGGAACTCATGAAGGCGGCCATAATGCACAAGGGTTTCGCCCTCCTTGACATACTCCAGCCCTGCGTGACCTTTAACAGGGTAAATACTTACCAGTGGTACAGGGAAAGGACACAGCCCATCGAGGAAGGCCACGACCCCACAGACAGGATTGAGGCGTTCGGGCGCGCCCTCCAATGGGGCGAGAAAATCCCGACGGGTATTATATATAAATCCGGCCGGCCTACCATGGAGGAGCACATACCGATGATAAAGGACACCCCGCTGGTGAAACAGGGCTTTGACCTCAAAAAGGGTCGGGAAATCCTCGGCTCCGTAAACCCCTGACCGCTACTTGAGCCCGAGGACGTCCTGCATGTCGTAGAGCCCGGCGGGCCTGTCCTTTAGCCAGAGGGCCGCGCGTAGCGCCCCCCGGGCGAAGGTGTCACGGCTTGAGACCTTGTGCGTAACCTCTATTCTCTCGCCCATGCCGCCGAATAGCACCGTGTGCTCGCCCACGATGTCCCCGGCCCTGACGGTCTGGATGCCGATTTCCCCGGGCTTCCGCTCGCCTATTATCCCGTGGCGAGCGTAGACCGCGTCGTTTTCGAGGTCTCTTCCGAGCGCCCCGGCCACCGCGCGCGCCATCATGAGGGCCGTGCCGGAGGGGGCGTCTTTTTTGTGCTTGTGGTGGGCCTCCACAATCTCGACGTCATAGTCCTCCCCGAGGGCGCGGGCGATGTCCCCGAGCACCTTAAGGAGCAGGTTCACCCCGAGGCTCATGTTGGAGGCAAGGACGCAGGGGGCCTTAGCGGCAAACCCCTTGAGCTTTTCGATATCGTCCCCTGAAAACCCCGTGGTCCCGACGACCAATGCCTTCCCCGCAGCCGAGGCGGCCTCTACGTTGGAAAGCGTGGCAGCGGGCTGGGTAAAGTCTATGATAACGTCCGCGGCCTCAAGCACGCTCTCTACGCCCTCCGTGACCCTTACGCCGAGGGTCCCCGCGCCCGTCAGCTCCCCGATGTCCGCGCCGATGTGCTCGTGCCCCTCCCGCTCGAAAGCGCCGGTGAGCGTTATGCCTTCGTATTCCGTCGAGAGGGCCGAAATACGCCTGCCCATCCTCCCTGCCGCGCCTGCCACCGCTATACGCATTGGTCGAACCTCCTTTATGCCTTAGTCTTTATGCCTTGTAGAGTCTTATAACGCCCGCGTCCCTGGCCGCCCTGAGCCGTGCGGCATCGCCGGTGATTCTGCCGACGACGCTTACCTCGCCGGCCGGCGCCGGGTCGTCGCCCGTGCTCATGGGCGTGGGGCCGAAAAACACCGCGAGCGCCCTCCCGGCGGGCCAGTAGCCGATGTCGCCCACCCTGACCCTGGTGGTGGCGGTCTCGTCGAGGTCGCGATCCACGGGTATCTCGAAGTAGAACTCGTCGCCCCAGACGTTGAAGCCCGCCTCAACGGGCAGGGCATCCAGCACCTCGCGGGCGGTCGAGGTATCGTCAAGCTCCGCCTCAAGCCGTACATCGCCGGCCTCGATTACGATTTTCGCCATTTTTACGCGCCCTCTCGCCCGCCGGGGCCGGGGCCGGGGCCGCCGCCCCATTTTTTCGTGAAATCGACCTTTATGATGTTGTCCGAATCGCCGCTTTCGCCTTCCTCCCGGGCCGAAGCCTCCTCAAACGGAGCCTCGGAATGTATTTCTCCCGCCTTCACGGGCTCCGCGCTAAACTGCACCCTGAGTTCAGGCGAATACACGGCGACGATGTCCTCCGGAGGAATATAACATTTTTCGGGCGTCGATGAGAAGAGCAGGGTGGCGTGGATGCCCGTGGAGTCCCAGGTGAAGTTCATGCCTCGGTTGAAGACGAGGACGAGGCCGTTTTTCCGCTCCTCTTCCGTAAACCCCCGCCTGCCTATGCTCACGCTGTCGGAGTGGCGGACCACGACGAAAACCCTCCCGGCAAGCTCCATGAGACGGAAGAACACTTCCCTTTTTAAATCGGCGATGTCATTGCCCATCTTCCGGCTCCCGCTCCTCGTCCTCCTCGTCCTGCTTCCGTCCGGCAATCCTGTATTCTTCCTGCGCCCATTTGCCGAGGTCGATGAGCTTGCACCTCTCGGAACAGAAAGGCCTGTGGGGGTTTTCCTCCCATGTTGTAACGGTATTGCAGATGGGGCAGGTGATTTTCATGCTCTTTCAGCCATGCGGCGTTCCGCTCGCGCTTTTTTAAAAATTATAGCACAGCGTATCGGCAGCCGCTCGCCCTGAGCTTCCTTTGCGGTCAAGACGGCCTGTTTGAGCGCGTTTTTACTCAAGGCAACCTCTAAAAATATCTTTTTACTGCAAGGGGCTGCAATCGCTCCCTTTCGTATACAAAACCTATTTTCAGAGGTTGCCTTGAGTCCGCCCCGTCGCAAATTTTTTTGACTCTTCACAAAATTGTTTTGCAGAAGCTCCCTCCCGCAAGAACATTCCTTGACCTTGCCAGGGGATAAGTATGCCGAAAAGCCGCCGCGGAGAAAACTCAAAAGCAGCCCCTGTCCTTTCTCCGTGCCTTGGTTAATTCCGCCATTTGTTGCTCTCTTTTTTTTATATGTTCAAAGCCTTTCCTTTAAGACCTTTATAACCCCCTGATTTTTCGGAATATTCCGGCCCGCCCCGGTGTTCAAATGGCGTTCAGGGCGCCTGGCCTTCATTACGAATCATCCTGAGCCTGTCCTGAGCTTGTCGAAGGATGAGCCTACCGAAAGGTCGAAGGATGCTTATCCGGCTGATTCGACAATCCCTTAAATTGTCACCCTGAACTTGATTCAGGGTCCTGGATGCTGAAAATGAAGCTCCCCGGGCTAAAGCCCGGGGTTTCCGTCTTATACATGTCTGTCAAAACCTACCGTCTTTGCCAGACATGCAGGATATACCTCCGCTTCGCTCCGGGTGCCATTCATCCCTGAGCTAAAGCTCAGGGTTTTCTGGCGTTCTTTATAAATTCAGCTTTTATCGATAGGCGGGGTTTTCCAACCCCGCCTTGACGTTTTCTCTTTCCCGCCCATGTCAAAGAACTCTCCACTGACCATTGTACTTCCAGCAGACGGAACTCGTCCATGTGAACCGGTTCACTTTGTGGTGTTCACTTTTTTTCTTCGACTCTTTTCTTCTGCCCCATGGCCACTCGCATGGGGATAAGGGGGGACTATCTCTTCGCGGTACACAGGCCGCCCGCATCGAGGAACGCGCCCTCGTCCTATGAGCGCCGTTTCGTGCCCATACGCGGGGAAAAGGAAAAAAGCAAGCCGTCATGGCGGCCTGTCAAAGGATGCCGGAGAGCTAAGCCGGACAGGCGAGTTTTATATATGATTCGATAAGAAAGCCTTGCCCGCGGGCTTTGAAAGTCATTGTCCCGTATCGCACTGTTTCCGGACGTGAAAGACCCTCTGTACGACGGTGACATTGGTAAGGATGAACATAATCCAGAGAGCGGGCGCCATCCAGCCGGTAAGTGCCCCGAGGGCAAGGAGCGCGATGCGCTCGGGCCGCTCCATAAGCCCTGCCTTGCACTGTTTTCCGAGTCCCTCGGCGCGCGCCCTTGCGTAGCTTATGCCGTAGGCGCCAAGAAGCGAGCCGATGCTCAAAAGAGCGCCTACTCCGTCGCCTGTTGAGTGCATGTACCAGGCCACGCCGAGGAAAAGAAAGGCATCGGAGAACCTGTCGAGAAGGGAATCGAGAAAGGCCCCGAACTCGGTAACCCTGCCGTTGGTCCTCGCCGCCACCCCGTCGAATATGTCGAACACGCCTCCCGCAAGGACCAGTATGCCGCCGAGCACGAGGTCCCTCGAAATGGCTATCGCGGCAGCCACGTTTACGGCAAAACCCGCGACGGATATGACGTTCGGGCTTACCCCCAACGCCCTTGCGAGGGGTGCGAGGGGCTTGTCCAGAAAATGGCCTATCTTAGCCCCTATCACGGCAAAACCGTCCGCGAGCAATAAACCTCCCTGCGGCAGAGA
>CBDVCR010000026.1:0-23324 GCA_965372535.1 uncultured bacterium
AACCCTTTTAATCCTTATTAATCAGCAACTTATGCCCTTTTTCAGGGACGACTATGTAATCCATAATCGCTTCCATGATGCGCCTGCCGATGCCTTTCCCCTGAAACTTTGGAAGGACAATAACGTCCTGCAGGTAAAAGTACATTGCCCCGTCTCCTATGAGCCTTCCGCATCCAATAACCTCGCCCTTGTGAACGGCGCAGACCGAGCAGACGGAATTGTTAAGGCCCCTCTCGGCGGCCTGCGTATCTATTTCATCCCACCCTGCGGCGATCCGCAGTTTCCCGTATTCCTCCGTAGCCGGGGTACGCTCCACTATGGAATATTCCTCTTTCAATTTATCTCCGCCTCCTCCTTTGCCCTTTCCCTTACAAACCGTATTTCGTCCTCCTTGCTCTTTAGTTTCCCCCGCATTTTTTCCTTAAGCGTATCCTTAAGGAGCCTGGAGTATATGGGGCCGGGGGGGATGCCCATGTGCTTCAGGTCTTCTCCGGTGATGTCGGTGGCGGTCTTCCTGAGTTCAAGGAGGTAGCGGGAAACCTCTTTTTTCTTCTCGTCGCTCCGTGTGAGGGACATGGCGTAGAGCAGGGTTTCGAGACCCAGGCGAGACAGCGCCTCGTGGATAAGGGCCGGGTCCTTGAGGGGCAGGGGCCTCAGCGCCTCGCCCGCCTCGTGGATGCCGCCGATGACATGGCGTTTCACCTTCGGCGGCACGGCAATCCTTTCGAGGGCCTCGTCTTTTTCGTCGTCCTTAAGCTCGGTCACAAGCGCCATCAGGTAGATGCGCGGTTTTTCGGGCATTTCCTCCGTAAAGAGCAGGTCGAACCAGAGGAGAGTGTCGTGCACCGAGGTCAGGAGGCCGTGGAGCCTTTCGGTAAGTCCGAGGTTCGGGTGAACGACGCCGAGAAGGCCGAAGTCCGAGAGGCTTTTTATGACCAGGACGGGGTCCTTCTCCTTGAAGATTAAGAGCAGTTCTTCGTAAAGCCGGGAGCCGGAGAGCTTGTCGAAGAGGCTCATCTTGAGGGCGGATTTTATGAGGTTTTCGGTGTGCCTTGATATTCTGAAGCCGAACCGCTCGGCGAACCGGAAGGCCCTGAAAGCGCGGGTGGGGTCCTCGACGAAACTGAGGTTGTGGAGCACCCGTATGGTTTTTTCCTTGATGTCCCGCTGTCCGCCGAAGAAGTCCACGAGCTTCCCCATATCTCCGGGGTTGAGCTTGACGGAGAGGGTGTTTATTGTAAAGTCCCGCCTGTAAAGGTCTTTCTTGATGGAGGAGGCCTGAACCACGGGGAGCGCAGCGGGCGATTCGTAGTACTCGGTCCGCGCCGAGGCGACGTCGAGCTTAAGCCCGTCACGGGTGATGAGCTTTGCCGTGCCGAAACGTTCGTGGGGGTGGACCCGGGCGTTGAGACTCTTTCCGAACTCTCTGGCGAACCGGATGCCGTCGCCCTCGATTACTATGTCCATGTCGAGGTTTTCCTCGCCCCTTAGCATGTCCCGCACCGAACCTCCCACGAGGTAGGCGGTAAAGTTCAAGGACTCCGCGGTCTCCCCGGCGGCCTTGAGGAGTTCATATATGTCGGGGGGCAGTTTGTTCCTTAACCAGGAGGCCAGGTTTTTCCCCGTAGGCATTCTTTCCTCCGCGGCTGCCTTTTTTACGTGGCTTCGCCTCAGGTGCTCTTCGTACATGGACCGCAAGAGGTCGGTCCTGGTTATGGCGCCCACAATCCCGCCATCCTCCAGGACGGGCATGAACCGCTGGTTCTGCTCGACCATCTGGGACTCCACCTCGCCGATGGGGGTATAGCGCTCCGCGGTAACGGCGTCGGTCGTGGCGAATTCCATGACGGGGCTTTCCCTCAAGCCGTGGAATATGGACTTCTCCACCACCTCGCGCGAGATAATGCCCTTGTATGCACCGTCGCGTTCCACGGGAAGGACGTTGACCCCGTACCTGGTCATCATGGACTCGGCCTCCTCGATGGTGCTTCCGGCCTCTATGGTAATCACCGGGGTGGTCATCACGTCCATTGCGAACTTGCCGGGCTTTATGGTTTCGTTTAACGCCGCGACGAGCTTCTCCTCGATTATCTCCAGGGGGAGGTCCTTTATAGTGGCAGAGGCCGCGGTGGGATGCCCGCCGCCGCCGAACTCCTCCATGACCCCGGCGATGTTAAGCTCGGGGGCCCGGCTCCGGCCCACGATGAGGATTTTGCCCTCCATGCTGAGCATGATTACCGCCGCGTCGGTGTATTCCATGTCCATGATGCGGTGCGCCAGGTGTGCGGCGTCGCCGAGGTACCTGTCCCGTGAGGCCTTGGCAATCACAATCCTGATGCCTCCTATTACAAGCTCTTTCGCCGAGCGGGTGAGTTCGTTCAGGGCGTCGAGCTCGTCCGCGCTCATCTCGGTTTTCATGTACGTCGAGACGATGTTCAGGCTCGCCCCGCACCTGAGCAGCCAGGATACCGCATCGAGGTCCTTTTCCGTGGTCGAGGGGAAAAGGAGGTTGCCGGTCTCCTCGTAGATGCCCAGGCAGAGTATGGTGGCCTCCATGGGCGTGGGCTTTATCCGTTTCTCCTTCAGTATGCCCGCAAAGATGGTGGAGGCCGCCCCGGCCTTTTCGAGCACCTCCACCGAGCCGTGGATGTCGCCCTCTTCGTGGGCGTGGTGGTCATAGACGTGTACGTCGATTCCGGGCCTCAGGAGGAGGTCCGCAAGCGGGCCGAGCCTGGCGGGGGATTTCGCGTCCACGACGACGAGTCTCGTGACCGCGGAAAAATCTATTTCCTTGACCCGCTTTACCGGAAAGGGGTGGAACGAGTCCATGAACTCCCTGAGCTTCTTCTCCTGCGAGCCGGGAAACACGGCCTCCGCCTTTGGGTAGAGCTTTTTAGCGGCCACCATGGAGGCGAAGGCGTCGAAGTCCGCGTTGATATGGGTAGTTATGATCTCCATGATTATATTCTCGCAGATACCGGCGGATTATTCAATTAATGCGGGTTTTCGCGGAGGCGGGCTTACTTGCTTACGACTATTCTGTCCCTGCCGGCGGTCTTGGCGTCCAGGAGCGCGCTGTCGGCAAGACTTATGAGTTCGTCCTGGACTTTCACCTTCCTGTTGGGGTACGACGACACTCCCATGCTTACGGTTATCCTCTCGCCCCTTTTGAGCGCGCTGAACAGGTATTCCTTGACTAACTTCTTGATTCTCCTTGATTCGTTCACTGCCGCGCCGGCGTCGGATACAGGCAGGAGAATTATAAACTCCTCCCCCCCGTACCGGGCGAAAACGTCGCTCTTGCGGGTGTGCTTTTTAATCAGGGTGGCGAACTCCCTGAGCACGATGTCGCCCGTCCTGTGGCCGTAGGTGTCGTTTATGCGCTTGAAGTGGTCGATGTCCAGCATTATGCAGCTTAAGGGGGCTTTATACCTTACGGCCCTGCTGAACTCCTCTTCGAGCCGGTGGTAGAGATAGCGGATGTTGTATACGCCGGTAAGGAAGTCCGTAATGGCGAGTTTTTCGAGCCTGGCCCTTTCAGAGACCATCTCGTGGAACAGGAAGGCGTTGTTGAGGGCGTTTGCCGAGGCGCCGGCGACCTCCTGGCAGAGCCTGATTTCCCTATCGTTAAAAACATACGTCTTTCTCGACGTTCTCAGAAACAGCGTGCCTATCACCTCGCTCCGGAACAGGATGGGCACTACGACTATGGACTTGATGCCCAGGGGTTTTATGGTCTCCCTGACCTCTTTCATCAGGGGGTCTTTCATCGCGTCCTTAATGATAACGGGTTTCTTCGTTGACAGGGCCTTTCGGATTTCAGGGTACTTGGCGAGGTCGAGCCTCAGGTTTTCCAGCGTTGGGTTTTCGAAGGAGGATATCACGTTGGCGGTCTTGCTCTGGCTGTAGTCCACGCTGAGTATGGAACACCGCGTGACGGGTATAATCTCCCCCAGTTTCTTCACGATTATGAACAGCACCTCCTGGGGGTCCAGGGTGGAGGACAGGAGGTGCGTGAACTCCGAGATAATCTCGAGGTCCTTTTTTTCCTGGCAGATGTCCGACAGGCGTTCCGTTTTCCTTGATAATATCTTCAGCTTGTGTTCGAGGTCGTACTTTTGGTAAGGGGGAGAGATGTAGTGTTCCACGTCGTTGTTGATTACGCTCCGTAAGCCCTTTGTCAATTCCTTTTCCGACAGTGTCGCTATTACGGTGTAGTCCGAATTCAAGGGCTTCAGCCTGTCGAGGCAGGCGGGGCTTCCGGCTATCAGCACCTCGGGAGAGATTTTATTGATTTTATTGCGGAGGTCTTTTACGTTGTTGAAAAAGGACGCACTGAAGTTCTTGTGGCCATTAAAAAAATCACCAAGGAAATTCAGGGATTCCCTGTCCTTGTCATATATGAAGACCTGTTTCTTCAAAGTAAAATATTATAACAAAAAAAAGATTTTAATTAAATAAGAATTTATTATACATTCTTAAGGTTTTGTGATTGTTTATCAAGGCGTTATGATATAATTTTTAAAGTTCCGTATCTTAAACTTGGAAGTGAAATCTTCTTGAAGGGTTAGTGTATGAGAATGCTTATAACAGGCGCGGAGGGCCAGCTCGGCGGAGAGTTCGCCAGGCTATGCGCCGCCGGGGGGCACGGCGTGGCGGCGTTCGGGAGGGCGTCTCTGGATATTTCGGATTTCGGCGCCGTCTCCGGCAAAGTGGCTGAAAACGGGCCGGACGTGGTGATTAACTGCGCAGCGTTCAACGACGTGGACGGCGCTGAAACCCGCTGGGAAGACGCCTTCATGGTAAACGGCATCGGCGTTAAGCACCTTGCCCTTGCGGCCCGAAAGCACGGCGCGGTGCTCGTGCATTTCGGTTCCGATTACGTGTTCGGCGGGGACGCCCGCAGGCCCTATACCATTGCCGACCTGCCGGACCCGGTGAACACGTACGGGCAGAGCAAGCTCCTTGGAGAGGAAATGCTCGCCGGCCACGGGAGCCGGTATTTCCTCGTGCGGACGAGCTGGGTGTTCGGAAGGGGCAGGCACTCCTTCCCCCTCAAGGTGCTTGAGTGGGCGGCCAAAGGCAGCGCCATAAGGGTGGTGGACGACCAGGTGTCAAGCCCCACTTATGCCGCCGACCTTGCCCTGGCGGTCATGAAACTGCTCGATACGGAAAATTTCGGAACTTACCACGTCACCAATTCCGGCAGCTGCAGCCGGTATGAATGGGCCAGGCATATTCTCGGGACAATAAACTGGGACGGCGAGATTGTTCCCGTAAAGAGCGGCGAGTTCGCAACGCCCGCCGTACGCCCCGCCTACTCCGTTCTGGACAACTTCCCCCTTGCGCGGACCATCGGCGGCCTGCTCCCCACCTGGCAGGACGCCACTGACCGGTTTCTTAAAGAGGCTGGACAGGAATCCTGAGCCTTGAGCCTGCCGGAAAATCCGGTTTACCACCTTCCGATTTGTTATAATTGTGGATGTTGCAACCGGGATAAGGGTTGATGGAGAGGGTGGATTTTTTGATGGAGGACGTGGGGGGGTGGAGGCGGAAAATATTGGAATTCTTCAATGTGAGTTTCTTCCTGAAAGAGAGAGGTGTTCAAACCTGAAACCCATAAGGAGTACAAACGCAAATCTACTTCTCCTTTCCTGAGTTCATCTATTATAAAGCACCTGTTAGTCATGTATATATATGTAAAATGCTTACTGTAAGGAGATAACATGGACAGAGGCGCTCATTTTCATAAATGTGATTTTCAAGTTCACACACCTCGTGATACTAACTGGCAAGGGCCTAGGCCAGTATCAGATGATGAGCGTAAAAAATATGCTGAGAGATTTATCCTTGCTTGTCGTGAAAGAGTTATAGATGCTGTTGCTATTACTGATCATCACGATATGGCTTTTTTCAAATATATAAGAGATGCAGCTCAAAATGAAGTTGATGACCGAGGAAACCCTATTCCAGAAAATGATAAAATTATTATATTCCCAGGCATGGAGTTAACTTTAGGAATACCTTGCCAAGCTATTTTAATTTTAGATGCTGATTTTCCCGAAACCCTTCTTGGACAAGTTGCTACAACATTATCTATAGTTACAAACGATTCTACTGAACCTATGCATGCTGATATTTCTCGATTAGAGCATATTACAAGTTTTTCGAAGCTCTATGAAATATTAGACACACAGGATTTTTTACTAGGACGCTATATTGTTTTGCCTAATGTGACTGATGGTGGGCATGGAACTTTATTAAGAAGCGGATTTGCCGCACATTATAAAGATATGCCATGTGTCGGCGGATATTTGGATTGTTCTCATGAAAGCTTAGGTAGTGGTAATAGAGAGATCCTAAATGGTCGTAATAGAGATTATGGCTTCAAGCCTCTATGAGTTATACAAACCTCAGATAATCGACATGATGATTTTAGTAGACTCGGGAGTAATGCGAGTTGGATTAAGTGGTCAATCCCAACCGCTGAAGCCCTTAGACAAGCTTGCCTTGCAAGGAGCACAAGATTATCTAACACTGAACCTAGAATCCCCTCAATAATAATTCAATCACTTGAAGCTTCTAATAGCAAGTTCATGGGGCCAATTAGTGTAGAGTTTAATGCACAATTAAATTGCCTTATTGGAGGGAGAGGAACCGGGAAATCAACGATACTGGAATATCTTAGATGGGCATTGTGTGACCAACCCCTTTCTACTTATGAACATGATGAATTGCCAGATTATCAGACAAAGAGGAACAATTTAATTGAACACACACTTCGCTCTCTTGAGGCTGTAGTGACTGTATCTTTTTTGTTGAATGGCGTTCCTCATGCAGTTCGAAGAAGTTCAAAGACTAATCAGCTACTGTTAAAGATTGATGATGCTGATTTTGAAGAGCATAGCGAAGAAGACCTCAGAAGATTGCTTCACATTCAAGCTTATAGTCAAAAGCAACTTAGTGGCGTTAGCGTTAGAGAAGAGGAGTTGTTAAGACTAATTCATGCCCCGCTAGAGCAACGGCTTAATAGTTTTAAAGTAGAAGAAAGAGACTTGAAAGCAACACTGAGAAGGAGCTATGAACAAATTAACTCTAAACAGATATTTTCTCGACAAATAGCACGAGAGCAATTAGAAATTGAATCTCTTTCTACTCAAGTAAGCAGTCTACGCAAAGAGCTTAAAGGATTATCTGAGGATGATCAAGCGATAATTGCAATACATGAGAAATATCTGGAAGAAGAATTAATAGTACAGGAACTTGATAAATCTGTTAAAGGCTTGAAAGAAATTATTGAATCGGCAATACGTGAAATTAATGACATTTACAGGAGCATTGACATTGATGCGAACTTACCAAATAAAGATTTGGTAGTCGATATAAATAACCATTATGAGGAATTACAAAATGAAGTTTTAAGTAAGTTGAGCGAATCGTTACAGCCCTTTATCGAGGGAAGTGAACATGCGGTTGCATATGAAAAGTTAATTAGCTCTTGGAAGAAGAAATTCAATGAGAATTCAAAGAAATATGAAGAAGCAAAATCAAGATCAATTGCTCATAAAAGCAAACTGAAGCAAATCGCTGAGATCGAAAATCGTATCCGTTCATTAAAGGAATCGATTAGTGATAAAACACGTGCAATATCTAAAATTGGGACACCAGAGGATAAATATAATAAGGCGTGGCAAGAGTGGTCTATGCTTTATTCAGCACGTGCTGATTTAGTTGAAAAGAAATGTTCTGAACTAATGGGGCTATCCGAGAATGCGATTCGTGTAATCTTAAACAAAGGTGCGGGATTAACACAAGTGACAGAGCAATTAAATAATATCATTTCTGGAACTCGTATTAGATCAAAAAAGGCTAATGATTTATGTGACCATATAGCTTCATCTGATAATTCAATTGATATGTGGCTGACGGTTCTTAAGGAATTCGAAGCACTTGCGCTAATAGAGCCCTCTGAACATCCCGAATTTGAGTTGCCGCATACGCCTGTACTAGGAGGTGTCGGATTCACAACTGATGATATTAAGAAAATAGCTCAAAAAATAACTGTAGAGCAATGGATTGATCTTTCATTATGTGAGTTAACAGATATTCCCACATTCGAATATCAACAAAGAGAGGGTGATTACATAGAATTTTCTGAAGCATCAGCTGGTCAACAAGCAACTGCACTTTTAAAGGTTTTACTTAAAATGGATGGGCCTCCTCTAATAATTGACCAGCCAGAAGAGGACCTAGATAATCAAGTTATATTAGAAATTGTTAACGATATATGGTCTGCAAAATCAAAGCGGCAAGTAATATTTTCTAGCCACAATGCAAATATTGTAGTAAATGGTGATGCAGATCTAGTAGTAGTCTGTGACTATAGGATTGCAGGTGATCAGTCTGGGGGTGTTATTAAGAATCAAGGAGCAATTGATATTACCGAAATACGAAATGAGATAACAAAAATAATTGAGGGTGGTGAAGCCGCCTTCAAGTTAAGGAAGCAAAAATATGGATTCTGATAATTAATTTTGCTACTGAAGTGTTGAAGTAAGCCTGGCTGCTACTGCTGGAAATCTACAATCATCCTAATCTGCAACTTTGTTTCTTAGTAGGTGAAAGTCGCAAGAGTTTCACGGTGGGTATAAAACTTAATTCGTCGCGCCGAAAGGAACACCACATAGTGAACCAGTTCACATGGACGAGTTCCGCACGGGGGGATTACAATGGGCGTGGAGGCTCTATGATTACAGAGCGGCAGCGCGGCAGGGCGGAGAAACGGCGGAATTCGAGGGATTTGCTTATGCGGTTGATTCGGCCTTGAACCGTCACCCCCGCGAAAGCGGGGGGACAAAGGCTTTAAGACCTGGATTCCCGCCTGCGCGGGAATGACAGGGAGGGGGCGGGAATGACGACCGCAGAGATGCCATTTCAGAATCATCAATGCGACAGGACTGAATAAACCGGATAAGCTTTTCCAGGGATGAATCAGGGAAGGTGAAAAATAATTGTTCACCCTTACTTAAAAAAGGCCGGGCCTTGAACACCTTTTGAACGCCCGGGCGGGACGGAATATTCCGAAAAATCAGGGGGTTACGAAGGTTTTAAAGGAAAGGCTTTGAACATATAAAAAAAGAGAGCGTCCTTCGACAGGCTCAGGATGAAGGGGGGACACATAAAGGAATTCGTCCTTCGACAGGCTCAGGATGATTTCAGAACGGCAGGGCGGCAGGATTCAAGGATATAATCCCCCCGCGCCCCCCTTTACAAAAGGGGGGGACAAACAGCCGGACGGGCAGGGCAGCCCTGAACACCTTTTGAACGCCGGGGCGGGCCGGAATGTTCCGAAAAATCAGGGGGTTGCAATGATTTTAAAGGAAAGGCTTTGAACATATAAAAAAAGGGCGTCCTTCGACAGGCTCAGGATGACCTTCGACAAGCTCAGGATGATTCGACAGACCCTTTGGCAGGCTCAGGATGAAGTCATGGTGAGCTTGTCGAACCATGACGGTTTGCAAGATATCAAGGACGCATCCTTCGACGTTCCCTTCATTGCGGCTTGCTTTGCGGTGTTTCGTTAACGGGGTGTCCATATCCACGGCAGGAGCCCAACGGTTTTATCTCATATGCGCCGACCGCTGCGCCCGTTGACCGCTTTTTGTTTCTCTGGTAATATTTATTCTGTCCGTTTCGGTGTTTCTTTGGATTCGACTAAACTGTCCGGGAGGGGGTTTTATGGCGATTAAGAAGGTTGGCGTCATTACCAGCGGAGGCGACTGCGGGGGTCTGAACGCGGTCATTAAGGGCGTATCGAAGATGGCCTATTCCATGGGCGTCGAGGTCGTGATAATACCCAACGGCTACGCCGGCCTGTATAACCTTGTAGACATGGACTCACTGGCCGCCATGACCCCCCTGAGGCTCAGCCATATCGAGGCCGCGGCGGCGGGCTCCGAGGCCGGACATTCGCGGGTGAAGATAAGGAAGGTGGAGGACCCCGGGAAATACGAAAGGATAAAGGAGGGCCTCAAGAAGTTCAATATAGACGGGCTTGTCATAAGCGGCGGCGACGACACCGGGAGCGTAATGGTGGACCTTGCCGAAAACGGAATCCCCTGCGTGCACGTTCCCAAGACCATGGACCTCGACCTCCAGTCCTACAGCGTCGGCGGGGACTCGGCCATAAACCGTATCGCCGTCATGACCAGGGAGCTCAAGACCACCGGAATGAGCCACAACCGCGTACTGGTAGTGGAGGTTTTCGGCAGGTACGCGGGCCACGCCGCCTTCCGGGGCGGAGTGGGCGCCGAGGCCGACTGCATCCTCATACCCGAGATACCGGCGGACTTCGACGTTGTGTACGAGCACATGAAGAGAAATTACATGGACCGTATCCGGGCAAGCGACGTAAGGGCCGGCACATACACCATAGTGGCCGCCGAGGGCATGAGGGACGCAAAGGGCGAAGTCATAGCCGACGAGACCGCGGGCAAGGACGCATTCGGCCACGTAAAGCTGGCCGGGGCGGGCAAGTACGTGCGAAGGCAGCTTGAGGGCAGGATGGAGGAAGACCCCGAAATAAAGGAGTTCATGAAGGAAGTGGGCATGTTCGTCCCGGGAGTATACGAATCTCCGGAGATAAGGGGGGTGACGCCGGGCCATCTGGTAAGGTCGGGCCACACCTCCGCATTTGACGTGGTATTCGGCATTTCGGCGGGCGCAGGGGGGTTCATGCTCCTTCAAAAGGGGATAACCGGCGTCACCGTCGTGGGGGTGGACGGCGAGGAGGTGCGCTACCAGCCCACTGCGGAGGTAATCAAGCAGCGGCACGTGGACCTCGGCGAGGTGACGCTGTATGAGAAGATGGGCTTCTGCTTCGGCAGAAAACCCGGCGAATACGCGCCGGAACTCAGGGCGCATGAGGGGTTAATCAGGCGGCACTATTGACCCGCAAACCTTTTCGGGCGCTCCCCGGTCGAAAAGGCCGAGGCGCGCCGGGGGCGGTTGCGGCCTTTTTTCATTTTTCGTCAGGGGCGCTTTCGTCTTCTTGCAACGGCGGGGTTTCTCCGGCCGCTTCTTCTTCGGGTGCGTTTTCTTTGTTCTTATCGGTAAATGCCTTGATTCTTTTCTTGATGGTCTTTACCCTGTTCTGGAACCGCTCTGTCAGGGCGTCGGCCTCATCCTGGTTGCTGATGACATGGGGCGTTACCATCACCAGAAGCTCCGTTTTTTCGTAATCGTCGGATGTGCTCGAAAACAGGTAGCCCAGGAGGGGTATCTTGCTCAGAAACGGGATGCCGGCCCGTGCCCTGTCCTTGGCCTCCCTTATCATGCCGCCTATAATGAGCGTATGCCCGCTCTGTACAATGGCGGTGGTAGTGGCCTTTCGCGTGGAGAAGCTCGCGAACTCCTGGCCGGACACCAGGACGTCGGCGCCTATCTGGCTTACTTCCTGGGTGATTTCCATGCTCACCATCCCCTTTTCGGTTATCCGGGGCTTTACGGTGAGGATTGTGCCGACGGTCTTGTACTGAATCTGCCCCGTGGAGACAAGGGTGGTGCCGCCCGTGCCGGTGGAGGGCTGCTGGGTAAGGCCCGTTGCGATGGGCACTTCGTCGCCTATCTCAATCTGCGCCTCCTTGTTGTCTACGGCAAGGATATGGGGGCTTGCCAGCACGTTGAGCTTCGATTCCATGGCAAGGGCCTTGATGACGGAATTATACGTTGCACTGCCCAGTGAGTCGGTAATTACCGCGCCGAATATGTTTGCAGCTGGAAAGGCAGGAATATTCGGGGGAACGTTGACCCCGCCGAGGTTGAGGCCGTATACGTCGCCGGACCTTGATTTCACCAGCCATTCGAGGCCGAACTTGAAGGAGTCCGAGAGCGTCACCTCGGCGATAAGCACCTCGATGAGCACCTGCCTGGCGGGCACGTCTATTTTTTTCAGCACCTCAAGGAGCGAGAGGTAAGCCCTGGGGGTGGCTTTTATTATCAGCCCGTTTATGTCCTCATAGGCGGTGATGGATATCTCCCCTATGTCCCCCGGAAGGGCCTGCCGGGCGGCGCTTCTTGCGGGGGTTCCGGCGGTCCTGCGGACGGGGGAGGTCCTTGGGGCGGCGGAGGGGCGTTTGGATTTGCCGCCGGAGTAGACGGTGGAAAGTATTCCCTCCAGTTTCGCGGCGTCGCCGTTTTCCACGTAGTAAACGAACGTCCTCACGGTCTCGCTCTCGGTCTCGGTGATGTCCAGGGCCTCGATTATCTTCATGAACTTAACGAGTGTCTTGGGAAGCGAGGTGACGATGAGCATGTTGGCGGGTTCGTAGACGATGATGTCGGTGCCCCGGGGCATGAGGTTTCTCAGGATGTTGGATATGTCGGAGGCGTTTACGTACTCAAGGGGCAGGAGCTGGGTTATGAACGTGGAGTCCAGCCTGGTTTCCGGCTCCTTGCCTTTAGCGACTTCCAGAGGCTGCTGTTTTGCCGTGTCTATGGGCACTATCTTGTAGAACTCCCCTTCCCTGACTGCCGTAAGGCCGTTTAGCTCCAGTATGCTCTGAAACACGGGGAAGAGGTCCTTGACCGGGAACTTCCTGTAGGACTGTATGGTCACTTTGCCGGTGATGCCGGGGGTGAGGATGTAATTTATTTCGAGCAGTTCGCTGAATGTCGAGATAATGGTGCGGATGTCCGTGTCGTCGAAATTAAGCAGTATGTATTTCTCCCTGCCTTCCTCAAGCAGGACGGGCTCGAAGGGCTTCGGTCTTTTCGTTGCAGGCTTCGGTTCGGGCCGGGGCGCCTCGGGCAGCCTGAACTCCTCCTCCGGCTGGACCGGCCCGGCTTGC
Organism: uncultured bacterium; assembly: GCA_965372535.1. Taxonomy (GTDB): domain Bacteria; phylum Nitrospirota; class Thermodesulfovibrionia; order Thermodesulfovibrionales; family JdFR-86; genus CBDVCR01. The sequence continues at coordinate 12,849 of CBDVCR010000026.1, forward strand.
TTTACCACTTCCTTTTTGGGCGCGCAGGAAAATACCATCGAAGCCGTCAATATAACCGTCAACGCAATCCTTGAGGCCATTTTCACTCCTTGGGCTCTTTCAACGCCGTAAAATGTTTTCCATGGTCAGTATGATGGTCTCGTCGTTCCACGTAAGAGTCGCCTTCCTCTCCGTTATTTCTGCAACCTTTATGTTATCAAGTTCGTCGCCATACCGCAAGGGCACCGGCTCCTCCCGTCCTATCCGTACGTATGCCACATATTCGCCGAACTGGTTGAGTATTATGCCGGTCAGACTTACGTCGGGCCTTACCGGCGGTTCCGGCGCATTCTCGGCGCGCTCTCCGGCCGCGGGAGGCGCGGGTTTCGGGGCGGGGCTTCTCTCCTGGCTGAAGAGGTTCCGTTTTAATATCTCGGTGCCCCAGGCGGGCTTGAAGACGTCTTCGGATTTCACCTTTGCCTCGACGGCCCTCTCGATGCCGCCTATTTGCGCGAACGGGTTGTAAAGCAGAGCTTCCGCGACGAAGTCCCACAGGAGGGCCAGAGTTGTAATTGACAGCACGCCGAGTATGAAGGCTTTCCGTATCATGCCCTTGTCAACCCCGAAAGCTGTATCTTCACCCTTAGTTCCCCGCGCGGGAGCACGGATATGCCGAGCCTGTCGATGGCGATGAACTCCCACGAGGAATCCAGATAGTTCAGGAAATCGCTCAGCTGGCCCATGCCGCCGGTGCAGTCCATGAATATGGGAAGCCCCCGGTAGCCTTCGTAGCCCACTGCCTGGAGGGGTTTTATGGAGGTTATCCTGAGCCCGGCGCTTTCGGCCATGTCCTGCACCTTGGACTGCAGGCTCGCGAAGGCAAGCGAGAGGTCGGACTCCTTTATTATGAACTGCTCCATTTCCTCAAGTTCCTTCACGGCCTTTTCTATGTCGACTTCGGTGTCGCGGGCCGAGCTTATGAACCTTTCGTGCTTCACCATGCTCCTGTGCTCGACAAAGAGTTTTTCCTTTATCCCTTCCCTTTTCTCCTCAAGGGGCGCGACCAGCAGGACATAAGCCCCCAGCAGCGCCGCGGCGGCGGCCAGAACCATGGTCGTCCTGCTCACTGCTCTACCTCCATCCGTATGGAAAACCTCTCCTTCCCCTGCCGCACGGTAACCGGCGAGGAGAACTCCACGTCCTTGAAAAGGGACGAATTCTCCAGGGGCCCGATGATTTTGGCGGACCTCCTGGCGTAGCCGTCTAATTCGACTTTGCCCTTTTCGCCGGAGGCAAACCCCGTGAGCCAGGCGTCGTCGGGAAGTATTACGCTTAACTGTCTCAGGATATCTATCTGCCTGTTTCTCCTCAGCTTGAACGTATAGAGGAACTGTCTTTTCCGGTCTATTTCTTCCATCTTTTTCCTCATCTCCACCAGCTCTCTGGAGGTGGACTGTATCTCTTCCGTCCTGGCCTGCACCTTCTTGAGCGCGGAGTAATCCTTGTAGTACGAAAGCACCGAGGTGGAAAAGAAAAGCAGGACCGAGGCGGTGGCCAGGGCCGCAACGGCGTAGGTATAGTAATCCACCGTGGGTGTTTTGAGCTCATCGGGGGTGAAGTCCATGTCCACGGCCCTTTTTTCAAGCCCCGAAAGCGACAGTATGTCGGAGACGGCAAATGACAGCTCCCTGATGTCGAGTCCGTCCGTCCCGCGGAGGGCCTCGGCCCCCGCGGCGTATATGCCGCCCTCGTAGGTGCTGGAGAGCGCCTCCAGAACCGGCGCCGGGTCCGCGTCCGCCCGGATGGTCCTGATTTCCGACGGCACGGCGTCTCCGAGCCCAAAAGCATAATGGGAGCGCCCGCCCGGGTAGACGAAAACAACGTTGCGCGCCGTCACCTTGCTTACGAACTCGTTAAGGGCCTCGATGCCCGTGCACCTGACGGCCAGGCACTTGAGGCCCGTGCCATCGAGTACCCCGGCTATCCAGTCGAGCCTGTTTTTTCTGACGGCCAGGACGAGGTTTCTGCTGCCGGATTCCCCGGCCTTGAGCGTGTGGAAGTCGTATACGTATTCCTCCGGGGGGAGGGGGAGGTGTTTTTCCATTTCAAAGGAGAGGGCGTGGCGTATATCCGTCTCCGAAGTTACCGGGAGGTCTACGAAGTGGTAAGAGAAGTGCTTCAGGTCCAGGCCGAGGGCAACGCCCCTGATGCCGAAGTCCTCTTTCCACTTCAGCAGGAGGTCCCTGAGGGCGGCGGTCCTCTCTTGGCCGTCCTCGGGCAGGGTCGCATCCTCGGCGCCGAGCTTTTTTACGGCCTTGAAGCGCCTGCTTACGATGGAAGCCCTCAGCTGGGTCCCCTCAATGCTAAGCCCCGCTATTTTCAAAATCTTCCTTCCAGTACATTGTCGTGAGTTCCGGGCCTGCGGGGCCGAAGGCCCTCTGTACCACGGAGGTTATCCTGACGGCCCTGTGGCCGTCTTCGAGGCCCGCGGTCACCTGTATCAGGAAGTTCGCGGACATCGTCGTGACTTTCAGGCCCGCCAGCCGGATGGGTATGGACCTCAGCGCCGTGTCGGCGCCCCTCATGGTGAGGATGGAATCGACCTGGAGCGGGTCCACGCCGAGGGCGTCCAGGAGTTCCGGCGAGACGGTATTGATGTTTATGCTCCTGCCCCAGGTGGTCAAAAGAGGGCCGAGCGCGGAGACGGAATCGCTGCCGTAAAAGAACTCCGGGCCGAACCCCTTGATGAGCAGAAGCTCCTCGGGCACGTCGAGAGGCCGGTCCTTTGCCTTGTACCCGAGGGGCTTGTAATACTCGTCCTCTCCTCCCTCGTGGTGGTGCAGGTCGTCGGGGTCCTTCCAATCGGCGAGGGAGTCCATGATTTCCTGCACCGAGGCGTCGGGGACGTCCGAGTATTCGAAGAGCTTCTGTAGGGTGCTTCTGGTAACGGTGTTTATGTTGATTTTTGACTCCTCGTCGGTTATCCTGAGTTCCACGCGCATCCCGTCAACCTCCCTTACTCCGGTGACCGGGTCCCTCTCCTCGTCCGTGCGGTAGTTGCCTTCCCCGTCGATGAAGTCCACCTGCATGTCGGTGTCCGTGAGCAGGTAGGCAAGGGCCTCCTCGTATGCCGATACGGCCAGGTAATGGGCATGCGTGTCTTCCTTGAAGTTCCGCGTGCCGGCGCTTCCGAGCCTCGTCGAGAACGAAAAACTCATGGCCAACACGCTAAGGAGCACAAGTATCCACAGCGTCATTATAAGGGCTACGCCCCTGTCCCTCATTTCTGTACCTCCGCCTGCGTGACTCTGAAGACTTCGTCCACCGTGGTTACGCCCTTTTTTGCCTTGTCCAGGCCGTCTTCCCTCAGGGTGCGCATGCCGAGGGCGATGGCCTTGTCCCGTATAACCCGTGCCGAGGCCTTTGAGGTTATGAGTTCGCGGATGTCGTCGTTAATGAGGAGCGTTTCGAATATGCCGATTCTCCCCCGGTAGCCCGTATGCATGCACTGTTCGCAGCCGCTTCCCCTCCAGAGGGTTTTTACGTCCGCCCCGAGCTCCTTTGCCACGTCGTCGGCCACCTTGTATTTCTTTTTGCAGTGGGGGCATACCTTCCTCACCAGGCGCTGGGCGATGATGCCCGCCAGGGTGGAGGCGGCGAGGTAGTGCTCCACCCCTATGTCTACGAGCCTGGTGATTGTGCTTGAGGCGTCGTTGGTGTGCAGGGTGCTGAAAAGCAGATGCCCGGTGAGGGAGGCGTGTATGGCGATGCCCGCGGTCTCGAGGTCCCTTATCTCCCCGACCATTATAACGTCGGGGTCCTGCCGCACGATATGGCGGAGTCCGCTTGCGAAGGTAAGCCCTATCCGGGGCCGGACCTGTATCTGGTTTATGCCTTTCATCAGGTATTCCACGGGTTCTTCAACGGTGATTATCTTCTTGTCCGGGGAGTTTATCTTCTCAAGCGAGGCGTAGAGGGTGGTGGTCTTTCCGCTTCCGGTGGGCCCGGTAATCAATATCATCCCGTAGGGACGCTTGATAAGTTCCTCGTAAAGGCCGAGGGAGATGCTGTCAAACCCCAGTTCCTCAAGCGAGATAAAGGAAGTCGCCTTGTCCAGCAGCCTCATCACTATGCTCTCGCCGTAGACCGTGGGGATGGTGGACACCCTTATATCGACTTCCCTGCCCTGGAACCTGCCCTTAATCCTCCCGTCCTGGGGGAGCCTCCGCTCGGCGATGTTCATGCTCGAAAGGAGCTTTATCCGGGAGGAGAGGGCCGCCTGGGTCTTTACCGGGAGCATTTCCCTGTTATAGAGGATGCCGTCAATCCTGTAGCGCACTCTCACGCCGGTCTCCTCGGGCTCCACGTGTATGTCGCTTGAGTGTTCGTTGACCGCGCTCTCAATCAGGATGTTGACGAGCTGGATGATGCCCTTTTCCTGGGCGAGGTCTTTAAGATGGCTTATCTCCCCCACGGCTTCGGCGGCGGGCTGCTCGTCCACCCCCTCAAGGAGCCTCTGCATCACGGCGTCTTTTGAGGCGTGGAGTTTCTCGATATGCTCCTCTATCGCCCGGCCTCCGGCCAGGAACAGGTCCACTTCGCAATCGAAGGTCGATTTAAGGCTGTCCACCGCCTCGGTGTTCAGGGGGTCGGAGACCGCAAGCGAAAGCGTGCCGTTTTCCATGGCCAGGGGCAGGATGCCGTTGGCCTTTAAAAAATCAAAGGAAACCCTGTCCACGGGCAGCACTTCCGGAAACCGCCCCTCCTCCATGACAGGCACGTCGAACTTTACGGAAAGGCCGTGCAGGAGCTCGTTCTCTTTTATGGAGGTGTCCATGAGTATCTCGCCAATCCTCCTCCGGCCGCCTTCGGAGCGCTGGAGTTCGAGGGCCTTTTGGACGTCGCTTTCGGCGACGTAGCCGAGTTCTATCAATATGTCTCCCAGATAACGGTTCATGGCCGGCTTATCCGAATTTCAAGTTGGTAAGTATTGTTATTTCCCTGTTTCAAGTTATTTTCCTGTTTCAAGCGATGTTTCCAAGTTTAACGGCTCTTACACTTATATTGCGTATACGGAACCTGGGCTCCATTGCGCTTTTACACGTATTATAAGCGAAAATCAAATTTTAGTGAACCTCCAAGCCCGAAGGGTGAGTACGGTCGGAAATTCCATGAGCTTTTCCAAGGTACAAAACGTCCCTTAAAATAAAAATAGAATATTCCTCGGAATACTTTGTATTTTCAAGATATAACATCCACCCTCCCGATAGGCGGGACTGGAAAGTACCGCCTATGCCCGTGATTGTTTTCATATCTTTTGTTCTCTTTTTCCATAGTGCTCATGCAATGAACGGGCAAGCGCTACTGGCCCGGAATCGAGGGAACCGCTCCCAGGACGTACTTGAGGTCCTCGTCCTCGAAGGTCACGCCGCCTCCAACGAAGTAGGTGCGTCTTTCGTCGTTGAGGATATTGTCTACTCCGGCGGACAGGAACAGGGCCTTGAAGACAAACAGGTCCGCACCCAGCCTGACGTGGGGGCTATCGGCCCCCGCCTCGTTCTCGCCGAAATCCCAGGCGTCCATCGAAAACTTGAGCTTGTCGTTTATGAGGAAGTAATCGGCGCCAATGCCGAACGTGCTCTCCGTAAGGCCGATTCGCACGGCGGCGTCGTGGAACCTCTGGGCGATCTGGGCGTTGAATTCCAGCTTGTCCTCTTTCACTTCCTCGGTGGTTACGGTCGTTCCGTTTACGGTGGTCGTGGTGGTATCCACGCTTCCCACGGGGTCGGTTACGACGCCCAGGATGTAGTATCTTTCTTTCCTCGGCTGGAGGGTCAGGTTGAAGTAGCCCTTGGTTTCGCTGTCCTCGGCCAGGTAGTCGCCCTTAAACGTAATGAACGTCTTGAACCTCTCCACCCTTGAGACGAAGTTGCCAATTCCCGATGCGGCCCCGGAGATGGAGTTGTAAAGGGATCCGTCGTTTACGAGCCTTCCGATGGTGCCTTCGCCCCTGTTGATTTTTGCGGTTATCTCCTCAAACGAGCCTATGACGCTTTCGGTCTTGTTGGCGATTGAGACCATTTGCGGCCTGGTCTCCTCGAGGAGTTCCCTCAGGTTTGCAGACGCCACCCTGAGGTTTTCTATGGTTTCGGGGCCGTCTAATTTCATCGAGCCGGTGAGTACTTCGAGGTTGGACATGATGGCGCTGATTTTATCCTTGTTCCGCGCGACGGTGGTCTTGATGTCGCCGGTGATGTCCCTTAAGTTGAGGAGCGTTTCCCTGAGCGACTTCCTTACCTCGGGCGTGCTCACTTCGGTAACGAGTTCGGCGACCTTCGACGAGAGGTCTGCTATGTTCTTGACGAGGTCGCTTATCTGGGTCTCCTCCCTTACGTCCCTTATCGTGTTTCCGTTTTTAAGGACCGGGGGGGTCGAGCCGCTGCTTATCTCGAGGTACTTGTCTCCGAGGATGCCGGTGGACTTTATCGTGGCATAGGCGTTTGCGTAAAGGACGACGTCCTCGAACATCCAAAGGGTCACCCTGGCCTTTCCGGCGAACAGTTCTATTTTTTCCACGGTGCCCGCGTCCACGCCGGCAATCTTTACCTTTGTCTTTTCGCTGAGCCCGGCGATGTTGTCGAAGAAGGCGTAGATTTTATAGCCCTTTTTCTCGCCGAAGGTGAAACCCCCGACCCGGAAGGTCATGAGGGAGAGGATTACGAGGACCAGCAGGGCGAAAAGGCCCACAATGATTTCGGTCCTTGCCCCCCTCAAGAAACCTCCTCCTTGACCTTTATGGGCCCCGTGGCGCTGCCCGTGACGAACTGCTTCACGACCGGGTTGTCGGTGTGTTTAATCGCATCGGGGCTGCCTGTCTCTATTATCCTCCCCTCGTAGAGCATTGCTATCCTGTCCGCTATTTTATATGCGCTGTGCATGTCGTGTGTAATTGTAACAGATGTAACGTTGAGTTTTTCTCTCATCTCGATAATCAGGTCGTTAATCGCGTCGGCCATTATGGGGTCGAGCCCGGTGGTGGGCTCGTCGTAGAGGATGACCTCGGGGTTGTAGGCGATGGCCCTTGCAAGGCCCACGCGTTTTTTCATTCCGCCGGAAAGCTCGGCGGGCATGAGGTCTTCCACGTTTGTAAGCCCCACGAGCTTGAGTTTTTCGACGGCAACGTCCTTGACGTCCCCGGGCGAGAGCTTCTTTTCCCTAAAGAGGGCGAACCCCACGTTTTCCCATACACTGAGGGAGTCGAAAAGCGCCGCCCCCTGGAAAAGCATGCCGAAGCGTTTCCGTATCCTGTTCAGTTCGCGCTCGTTGAGCCGGGTGATGTCTGTGTCGTCGATGAAAACCTCCCCCTTGTCGGGCGTGAGGAGGCCGATGATGTGTTTTAAAAGGACGCTCTTGCCCGTTCCGCTTCCGCCGATTACGACCACGCTCTCGCCCTTTTCGATGTCGAGGTCCAGCCCCATCAGCACCTGTTTTTCGCCGAACCTCTTATGCAGGTTATTGCACTTTATCATCAGAACAACCACGCGGAGAGGAAATAGTCGGATATCAGTATGGTCATGAAGGATATGACCACCGCCCCCGTCGTGGCCTTGCCCACGCCCTCGGCGCCTCCGCCGGAATAAAACCCCTTGTAGCAGGAGAGGAGGGCGATGGCGGCGCCGAAGAAACACGCCTTGGCAAGCCCGTTGTAAATGTCGTCCAATGTAATGAAGTCCCAGGTCCTCTTCCAGTAGAGGCTCGAACTCGTGCCGAACAGGCCCACGGTTATGAGATAGCCGCCGGCGATGCCGATGATGTCGGAGACAACGGTAAGGGCCGGGAGCATCACCATGCCCGCAATGAACCTCGGGACTATCAGGTACTTGACGGGGTTGGTGGCCAGGGTCTCAAGGGCGTCTATCTGCTCCGTGACCCTCATGGTGGCCAGCTCGGCGGCCATCGCCGCCCCGGCCCGCCCCGCCACGATAAGCCCCGTGAGCACCGGCCCCATCTCGCGCGTCATCGAAAGGGCGACCACCGAGCCCACCACGGCCTCGGCCCCGAACCTCTTAAACCCCGTATAGGTCTGGAGAGCCAGCACCATGCCCGTGAAGAGGGCCGTTACAAAGGCCACGGGCACGGACTTCACCCCCACCTCGAGCATCTGCTTCACGATGACCTTTACCTCGTAAGGCGGCATCAACATCTGCCTGAGCGTCCGGGCAAGGAGCAGGAGGACCTTTCCGGTCTCGCGGGTGAAATCGATCAAGATTTTTCCTATTATGCCTACAAGGTTCATCAAACCGCGTCCGCCCCCGAAAACGTCTTTTCCGCGCCCCGTCCCATAGAAGTCAGGATTTCATACGGAATGGTGGACGCGCGGCGGGCGAGTTCCCATGCCGTAATGTTATCTCCGCCTCCCGGGCCGAGGAGCACCGCCTCGTCCTGCTCCTCCGGGTCTCCGGCCTCGGTGGCATCCACCACCATGAGGTCCATGCAGACCCTGCCGATTACGGGTGCGCGCTTTCCGTTTAGCAGCACCTCCGCGTTATTGGAAAACGCCCGCGTGTAACCATCGGCATACCCCACGGCAATGACCGCCGCAAGGGTGTCCCTCTGCGTGATGAACGTCCTTCCATAGCTTACGGGCCTGCCCCTGCCGAACTTCCTCAGGGAAAGCACTTTTGCCGTAACCCTCATGACGGGCCTCAGCCCCGCAAGCCCCTCGCGCCCGTCCTCGAAAGGGCTTATGCCGTAAAGGGCGAGTCCGGGCCGGACGGCGTCAAGGTGCGACTTGCGGCAGCAGAGGGCGGCGGCGCTGTTTGCGATGTGGCAGAGGGGCTTTATGCCCCCTTCGGCAAGGGAGCTTTTGATTTTCTCGAACCGTTCGAGCTGTAATTCCATATATTCCATGTCGGCCAGGTCGGCCTCGGAGAAATGGCTTAAAAGGCCGGTGACGCCGAGGTTTTCGAGCCCGGCTATTTTTTCCACGTCGCCGGGGTCGCCGAGGCCCATCCTGCCCATGCCCGTGTCAACCTTGACGTGGACGCCGATGGCCGTGTTTCTCCTTCCCGCCTCGCGGGAAAACTCCCCGGCGGTCCGCATGTCGTGGAGCACGGGGGTGAGATTGAGGTCGAAGTAAGCGGGGATGTCCGTTTTGTCGAACAGTACGAGGATGGGGAGGTTTATGCCCGCCTCCCTGAGTCCTCTGGCCTCTGAGACAAAGGCCACCGCGAGGGAGTGGGCGCCGGCCTTCTCGTAGAGGCGTGAAAGCTCGACCGCGCCGTGTCCGTAAGCGTCGGCCTTTACGACGGCTATCAGCGGCAGGTTTCCCGCGGCCTTCTTTATCTCGATGAGATTGGATTTCGCCGCGGCGAGGTCAATCTCGGCGGTAACCCCCCTACGCACTTTTCTTTTCGTCTTCTTCTTTCTTGCCGGAGTCCCCTGCTTCCTTTTTGGGCGTCACGTCTATTTCGTCGGGCTCCGAGGTGGCCTTCTTGAAGTTCTTTATCGCTTTGCCTATGCCGCTTCCTATTTCGGGCAGCCTCGATGCGCCGAAGAGGACGAGGATTATCAGAAATATGATAACCAGTTCCTGGGTTCCGAGACCAAACATTCAAACCTCCTTATGGTTAGGGTCCGTAAGGCTCAATTCAGCGCTTCCCGCCGCTTGCCGAAGGCCCCGTCAAAGTCCGCGGGCGTATTGATGTTGACGAAAGATTTCCCCTCCGGGTCTATCTCGCGGATTTCCGCCTCGTCGATGTAGCGGACTGCAAGCCCGCCGAGCATCTCCTTAAGCGACCTCCGCCCCCTTCGCACCATCTCCTCCATCGGGCCCGAAGCCGACCTTGAGTACACTGCCAGAAGGGGCTCCGGTTCGCCGTTATACACGGGCACGGTTGCCTGCCCGCCCCTTTTCTTTATTATATATTTTATAATATCCGGCGTTATAAAAGGCATGTCGCACGCAGCGACTAATATCTCGTCCGCCCCTGTCCCCAGGAAGGCCGATATGATTCCGCCGATGGGCCCCGAGGACTTTACGACGTCCCCTATGAGGGGCGCGCCCAGATAAAAATATTTCTCCGGTTCGTTGGTGCTTATAACCACCCTGCCCGTGGCCCGCTTAAGGAGGTTCAGGGTCCTTTCGAGTATCCTGACCCCTTCCACCTCGATAAAACCCTTAAGGGCCGGAAACCTCCTGTTTTCGCCTCCGGATAGGATTACGGACACCATATGGATTAGTTTATTAAAAAACCTCAATAAATACAAGGACATCAAGGAGTTACGTCTCCGCCAAAGCGGGGGATGAATTCAAATGCGGAAAAATCGCCGCGGATGTAAAACAGGCGATGGTAAAGACCGGTGAAGATTTTCAGGCCCGGAGGCTCTGCCGCCTTTTATGAACAATATCATCCCGAACCATTACACGAACCACTACACTTCCTGTCCCGCCAAAATGATAATGTCCTAAAGCACCAAAGTAGAAATGTCCTAAAG
>CBDVCR010000027.1:0-22321 GCA_965372535.1 uncultured bacterium
CTAAGCTATTATGCTTGCTTATTCAGTGTCCAATCTATCTGTAGGGCGGTGGATGCTCTTACTACCGGGGGCATGAAATACTTCACATCCCAATGCCGGGGCTGCCATGTAAAATAAGCTTTTTCAAGGGTTCAATGTGAAAAAAAACTAACCATGTTAGTAATTCGGGTTGCCCGGCAAGGGAAGGGCAAGGGTTGTTTTTACGTTTTTGCCCCGGGTTATCGCATGCCTTTCAGCAACAATTCACGAATTATGAGAAGGTCACGTTTTGGTATTATGCCCCCGCCGGCAGGGTCAAGCGTTACACACAGGGTCTCGGCATTGGAGTCGGGGTCAAAGCGGTTCCATCCCGGTTTTTCGCCTTCCCGGGAAAGTATCTTTCCTTTGCCGTCATAAGTCGCGGCAGCAAGTATTTTATATTTATATTCCCGGCAATCCAGATATAAGTGCGTAACTCTCGTCTCGGTATCGGACGACAACTTGTGCCGGAACCTTACTTTCGAAGTACCCAGCACTTCATAGGTTTTCGTATCAATGAACCCCTTCAGGGATGAGTTTGCTTCGTACAAGTCTATCCGAACCCAATCGGCCTCGGGAGCAATATCAGGTTTTTCACATCCTGAGGCGAAAACGACCGCCGCTGCCGTCAACAGTAATAAAAGAATTCTCAATGGGACTCTCATGTCTCTCTCCATCATATTCTAATATCGTACCCAAATGCACCCTCTGCCCGCAAGGGGTTGCGCCTTCGCGGAAAGCCCCGCTTCCCGTGAATTCCACGGGGTAATCAATCACGTCTCGGCACGTCTCGGCCTGAATGCGGGTTAACGTCCTTCGGGAAAAAACTCTTCCCGCGAATCTTCATGAGATTTGCCCCTCCCCGCCCGTTCCATACGCGGCCGGACGGGATTTTTTTTGTGGTTCGGGCCGATGGCAAAATGCCGCCTTATGCTTTATAATATCCGGAAAGCAAAGCCAAGCGCCGCCTGGCCGAGAAGAACCCATTCACAGCAAGGAGAACCCGATATGATAAGGACCCCGGCTTTAAGATTAGTCTTGTCGTTGCTCATCGCTGCGGCTTTCCTGGCCGTCGGCTGCCAGCAGAGCACCTCGGCGGTTGCCGCGAAGAAAATCACCAAGGAGGAGGCCGAGGAGGCCCTTTCCCCCATTGTGCCGGACGTGAAGGTAATATCCGTCGAGCCCTCGCCGGTGGAAGGGTTGTGGGAGGTAATCCTCGAAAGCAGGGGCGAGAAAGGCATCGTCTACCTGGATTACGCGAAAAAACATCTTATAGCGGGGCAGGTCCTGGAAGTCTCCAGCAAGGCCAACCTCACCAAACAGAAGTTCGAGCAGATAAGCAGGGTGGAGTACGAAAAAATCCCCCTCGACGACGCCATGGTCATGGGCAACCCAAAGGCCAAATACAAGGCGGTGGTGTTTGACGACCCCGACTGACTTTACTGCGAGAAACTTCATCAGGAGATGAAGAAGGCGGTTGAGGAGCAGGACGACGTGGCTTTTTATATCAAGATGCTCCCGCTCGTTCAGCTGCACCCCGAGGCATACAATAAATCAAAGGCAATAGTGTGCGAGAAGGACAATGACAAGGCCCTCAAGATGCTCGAGGACGCTTTTGACAAAAAGCCCCTGCCCGAGCCGGCATGCGAGACGGACGCTGTGGACGAAACCCTCAGGCTCGGCAGGTCGTTCGGCATACGGGGCACCCCCACCATCGTCTTTCCCGACGGAACCAAGATGAGCGGCGCGGTGGACGCGGCGGAACTCGTAAAACAGATGAAAAGCAGACAGAAATAGTTATCTCTTCAGTAAATGCCCAAAGGCCGGGGCGGCAGCCCCGGCCTTTTAAATTTCAGGAGACCTTCCCGCTCGTTTCTTGTTTTTATTGTTATACAGGATGTATCTCAAGCCGGAGTTGAACCTTGCAAACAGCCTTCTCGCCCAGACGAACTCGCCGGCCAGGACGGCAACGCCCAGGGGGATGACAATGAAGGCGGGGCCCGGCAGTACCGTGAGCGCGAGGCCCACGCCGAGGAGCGTAAAGCCCATCACGATTCTTACCACCCTCCTGGCCTGCGAAACGGTGCTTATGGTCAGGCGGGCGCAGAGCCTTCTTATGAAATAGAGCATAGGTTAATTATATCCCAAGTGCCGGGCGTGCCGTAATCTCGCGCCCCTATTCAAGCCGCCTGCACAGGCCTGCCACGCGCCCGCCGAGCTTGAAGGCGTCCTCCAATGCGCTTTCGTCGGGCGCCCCCACGCACCCCACGCCGTAGTGCCCCGAAGCGCTCATGGGGTCGCCGACGATTATCATGCCGTAAATCATCATGCACTGGATGATGGAAAATATCGTGGTCTCCTTGCCCCCGGTGTGGTGGCCTCCCGAGGCGAAAGCAGCGCCCACCTTGTCCTCCATCTTCCGGCGGACGCCCACGAACTCGTCGAAGACCCTTTTGAGGTCCGCGGCCATGACCCCGAAATAGACCGGGGAGCCCGCGACAATGCCCGCGGATTCGAGAAAGTCCTCCTTCGTCACCTCCCCGGTGTTTTTGAGGAGGGCCTTGACCCCCTCGGCCTCGGCCCCTTTGGCCACCGCCTCGGCGAGTTTTTTCGTGTTGCCGCCCTTTGAGTAGTAAAGCACCAGCACCTGCATGGCATTCTCCTTTTCCACGAATTAGTCCATTCTCTCTCACCCGGGCACTTCCGGACTCGGCCTCATTATCCGTACTTGTCGCTGTTTTACGGTTCAAATAATGTCGGTTTTGTGTCGGCTCCGTGCCCTTTTATATGCCTTATTCATAGAGAGGCAAATAACCGGCCTTATCAAACGGGTCTATAACTTCACGAAATGGCAGAATTTTCTTCCCTGTTTTTATATCCCAATATTTGGGCATTCCCTTTCCTTTAAAACGTACCAAGTCATTTGTCAAGTCAAATGTACCATCCAGGTTTCCGGGCGTTGAAATAAGTTTCTCAGATACGCTGCCGTTTGAAGCAATGTCGTATCTCCATAATTTTGCTTCGGCTAAAAACAAGCTGGAGCTGTCCCTGCCCCATGACAGTGCTGCTGAAGGATAAGGAGGTTCAAGCGATTTCTCATAAATGAGATGAAGTGAGTCGTGCTCAAATCGCCATATTTTGAGCATATTGTTATTCACTCCAGCTAACAGTCTTCCATCGGGGCTGATGTGGATTTCCCTATAAGCATCCGCTTCGAAAGGCTCAAATTTACCGCTTGCAAGGTCAAGAGTGAACGTTTTCAGCTTCCTAATAATACGGATACTAATAGGGGTCTTATTACTTGGCGACTTGGCAAACATGGCCATACCCCGGGCCTCCGGGATCCCCGGCCTCTTCAAGGCCTCTCTCTTCCCCATCGGTGAGGTCTTTTTATCAGCATAATAAAGCACGCATAACAAATTGCCGTTTGACATAATACCTCGAACTATACTTAATACACGTTCATATTTTGGGGGAATAGTCCATCTTTTAATTTCCGCGCCTGTAATTAAATCATAAGCCCCGGTCAAAGTATAAAGAACATCGGAATTTCCGCTAAATTGAAAAAGAGCCATTGACTGCCCACTTCTGCCAGTTGAGCCTTTAAGGGATGAAACCAGTTCCATTGTATCCAGGTTAATAACATATATCATGTTTCTATCATCATTAATAGCTAAGAATTTTCCATTAGGACTTTTCAAGGCCCTATCCCTACCGGTAGGGCTAGTAATTCTTCTTTCCATACTTAATTTTCCAACGGGAAGATAATCCTCAAGAGAAATGAAAATAATATCTTTTTCCAGCGGTATCAGCAACCTTTTATTGCGGTAATCCAAAAATAGTGGCTTTGCTTTGTCGGATTCGATTTTACGCAGGCTGTCAAGATAATCTCCGCAGGGCAATGTGACATCAAGGTTCTTGCTCCACTGCTCTATTCTTGAGATGTAATTAAGCAGCAAGCGGTGCTCTTGAGACAGTTTATCAAAGGAATATGATGGGTCTTCTTTATAACGCGAACCCGGATAATAAAACATGGACCTTATATAGGGATTCTTGAACGGGTATCCATATGAAGCAAATATTTTGTTCCGTATAAGCCTGTGATAGCTCGACAAATAAGTAAACAGAGGTCTTCTGATGTCTATTAGTCTATATTTATCGTTACCGTAGATTTGATAGCACGATAAAGGCAACAGGGGACTCCTGTCTTTTATTAGTCCATCTATATCATAGAATTTGCTGTCATACTCGGAAACTGAACCCATAAGAAAAATTGTCAGGTCACTGGCCGGTTCATGGTTTTTGAATTTCCATTGCAGGAACAATTCATCTCCATTTATGATTGCTGCATGTTCTCTCGGATAAACGCCAGCTAATTTTGGTGCAAGAGATACATGTGTTTTATAAAAAATCGTTATATCCTGAATGGAATCTTTCCATAAGGCCCCTGTGCGAAGAACATATTTAAAGAAAGTACCATGCTCGCCGACACCGTAAGAATGAAAGATATTTTTTGTTTCTCCTCTTTTGAAATGGACCTTGTATGTATAGACAATTGTGGGAAAACCTCTGTCACCCATTACAGGATTGTTTATGGCTCTCTTTTTTTCAATGGAAACTTCCTTGCCATTTACCCATGTACGAAATTGTGGGTCGAACGCAACTCGATGTTCCTCGGAAACTATGGGGAATCCCATTTGAACTGTTGTATCATCGCCGTGATTTTTAAATTCCATATCAACATCAACCACCCACCTACTAGTATGTTTTTTTTGAGGAGATTTAAGCGCACGGGTGTCCGTAATTGCAATCGTCTCAGAGACGAGCTGTATGTCATTGTTTTGCAAGGGGTACACATCTGCTCCTTCTCCGTCGCCGTAATCTTGATATTGAGCATCATCAGCATACAGGACAGGTGACAACGAAATATGAGCGAAGCAAAATATTAAAAAAATCTTCATGCAAATTTTCATTTCAAGGTCCCTCCCATTTTGTTGGCATCGGCCTCGGCCCCTTTGGCCACCGCCTCGGCGAGTTTTTTCGTGTTGCCGCCCTTTGAGTAGTAAAGCACCAGTACCTGCATGGCATTCTCCTTCTGAAAACGATTCTGTTTATGGCCCCTTGCGCCATAAAGGTTATTTTAACCCATGCGGCCTTGCGGGGGTATGCGGAAACCACCGCCCTGAATGTTATAATCACGGAAAAAAAGGAGGACATAATGGACGAGATAAGAATAGAGCGGAACCCTTCTCCCGAGAGGATACGCGAACTCGGCGTCGGGGACTGGCCGGTCTGGAGCAAGGAGGCCTCCGAGTTCCCCTGGTCTTACGACGCGGAGGAGACCTGCTACTTCCTCGATGGAGATGTTACGGTGACGCCCGAGGGCGGAGAGCCCGTGAGGGTGGGAAAAGGAGACCTCGTCACCTTCCCCAGGGGCATGTCCTGCACGTGGAAAATCCATAGCGACGTAAGGAAACACTATACATTCGGCTATCGGGCTTGAGCCCTACCGCCTTTGGCGGGCCGGCAGGGCGTTTATCCTCTCCAGGCTGACGCTTCCGTCGTAGGTGTTGAAGGCCAGCTTGCGCCCGAAGTCCCTGCCCACGCTGCATTCGGTAATGGGGACTTTCTCCGCGTCAAGGATTTCCTTCGCAATCGCCACGTTGCCCCTGCCGAAGTCCGGAAGGCCGCCCGCAAGGCTTATCATCGTCCCTCCGCCGAAGACCTTGGCCTGGAGGTCCGGCTTCCTGCTGCCCAGACGGAGCATTCCCTTCATCAGGGCGCCCATGGCTATGTCGCCGTACTTCCATGAGGGCGCTCCTTTGCCTTCCCACCGGGGCGCGACAAAGTGGTTTATCCCGCCCGCCCTCAGAACGGGGTCCCACAGGCATACCACCACACAGGAGCCGGCCACTGTGCTCACCATGCAGGGGTCAAGGGAAAAAAAGACCTCTCCGGAGAAAAGGTAGTGCTTTTTCAGGACGTTCGTTTTCACCGTCAACTATTTACATTATAGGACAATACATGTCCGGCGTAAAGCGCCTGTGCCGAATACAAAACCGAGGTTCTGTTCTTTTCCGTGATTCTTTTTTCACGCCCCATCCACCCCTTCTGACCGCCGGACATTTAACCCGTCTCTGGGGCCTTCCGCCTCCGGCCCTCTTTGCGGAGGAATCTCCTCCCTGAAACGTCTATCCCGACCGCGCCGAGCGGCGCGGTTATCAGTATGGAAAGCACCGCGACGGCAAGGATGACCTCGCCGCCCTTTACGCCGGCCGAAAGCGGCATGGCCCCGATGGCCGCCTGGACCGTCGCCTTCGGGACGTATGAGACGACGCAGAAAAGTTTTTCCTTTTTAGTGAACCCGGCCCCGGAGACCGAGACATATGCGGTTGCGCTCCGTGCCGCAAGCCCAATCAGGACAAGGGCCGCCCCGCCGAGGCCCGCCTCCCACGCCACATGCACGTTCACCTGCGCCCCCACCAGGACGAAAAGCAGTATTTCGGCGAAAACCCATATTTTGGAGAGCTTTGCGGAGACTGCGTGGGCCGTTTCCTCGGACTTCTCAAGCAGGATAAAGCCTATGGCCATGACCCCCAGGAGTCCTGAGAAGGGCAGCAGGCCCCTGAGGGCGTTCTCAAGCCAGATAAGGAGCACCCCCGCGCCGATGACCACCATGGCCTTCTTGGTGTGCCTGGGGCGGTGCTTTTTGAAGAGATAATCAAGCAAAAACCCCGCCGCAATCCCCGTCCCCACGCCGAGCACTATCGAGGCGGGAATATCCAGGAGCCTGACGAACGGGTTTATGTCCTGGGCCGGGCACATACCGAGGACCGTGGAGAAAACCACTATAACGAAGGCATTGTCAAGAGACGAGGAGGCCAGCATCAGAGTGGGTATCCCCTTTTCCGTCCCTCTTCCCTTGTCCATGAACCTTATCATGGAGGGCACCACCACCGCGGGGGAGACCGCGGCGATGATAAAGCCCAGCATGGCGGACTCAAGGAGGCTCATGTTGAAAAAAAGCGGGGCCGCCGCCGTGACGGCAAGCCCCTCCACGGTGGAGGGTGCAAAGCTCAGGAGCATCGCGGTCTTCCCGACCCGGTTGATGGTGTCCTTTCGTATTTTGAGCCCGGCCCTCAGGAGTATGACTATGAGGGCTATCATTCTGAAGTCCGCCGAGACCCCGAGGAGGTCGGGGTCTATGACGTCGAGCGCATGGGGGCCGAGCGCGATGCCCGCAAGGAGCATGCCGATGAGGCCCGGGAGCCCGATCCTCTTGAGCAAATGCGCCGATAGCAGGCCGAGCAGTATTATCAGCGCAAGACTCGCAGCCAATTCCCACCTCCTTGCATTTCAACAAAAACCCCCGCCAATGCAGTAAGCACCGCAGGGGTCGTCGTCCCTGTCGGACAATGCCCTTAAAAGGGGCGGCCACAGGGCGGTTAAAGGCGAACCCCTTCGCCTTTTAGGGTAATTTAGCACATCCGGCGGCGGACGGTCAAAACAGGGGCCGGCAGGGGAAAAGAGCTACTTTTTGCGATGGCCGAGGAGCAGGGGTTTATTGCCGGCCTGCGCACCCTGATAGCCGATGAGCCGCCTGGTCTTTTGCGGGTTTACGTCCATCGAGGGCGCTGCCCTTCCGGATTCGTTTTTTTTCTCGGCATGGGGTTTCAGCACCAACATCCCCATCGGGGGGAGAGTGAGGCTCATGGAGTGGGGCCACTGGTTCAGGGCCGCGTCCTCTGCCACGGCCCATCCGGCGTTTCCAACGTTGCCGCCCCAGTAGGCGTCGGAGTCGCTGTTTAAGACCTCCCGGTAGACCCCCTTTTTCGGCGCCCCTATCCTGTAGTTTGTCCTGACAACGGGGGTGAAGTTGAAAACGCAGACAAGAAAGTCGCCGGGGTCCTTGCCCCTTCGAATGAAGGAGACCACGGAGGAGTCCGCGTCGGAAAAGTCAATCCATTCAAAGCCCGCGGGGTCGGAGTCCACCTCGTGGAGCGCGGCCTCTTCCCTCAAAAGGCGGTTGAGGTCCTGCACGTATTTCTGCAGTTTCCGGTGGGGCTCGTACTGGAGGAGGTTCCAGTCGAGGCTCCGCGCCTCGCTCCACTCCGACCACTGGCCGAACTCGCCGCCCATGAAGAGCATCTTCTTGCCCGGGTGGCAGTACATGAAGCCGTAAAGGAGCCTCACGTTGGCGAACTTCTGCCAGAGGTCGCCGGGCATCTTCTCGATGATGGAGCGCTTGCCGTGCACGACCTCGTCGTGGGAAAGCACGAGGAGGAAGTTTTCGTGGAAGGCGTAGATGAGGCCGAATGTGAGGTTGTGGTGGTGGTATTTCCGGTAAATCGGATTCGTGGAAAAGTACGCAAGTATATCGTGCATCCAGCCCATGTTCCACTTCATGCTGAAGCCGAGGCCCCCGGTATACGGCGGGCTGGTGACCATGGGCCAGGCGGTGGACTCCTCGGCGATGGTCAGTACGCCGGGGCAGCGGGTGTGGCAGACCTCGTTGAATTTCTTTATGAAGTCTATCGCCTCCAGGTTTTCGTTCCCACCGTAGCGGTTGGGTATCCACCGGCCGGGTTTGCGAGAGTAGTCCAGGTAGAGCACGGAGGCCACCGCGTCCACCCTGAGGCCGTCTATGTGGTATTTTTCGAGCCAGAAAAGGGCGCTGTTAAGGAGGAAGCTGGCCACCTCCGTCCTTCCGTAATTGAAGATGAGCGTGCCCCAGTCCATGTGCTCGCGTTTGAACGGGTGCTCGTGCTCGTAGAGGAACGTGCCGTCAAAGTGGGCCAGTCCGTGGGCGTCCTTTGGGAAATGGGCCGGGACCCAGTCCATTATGACCCCGATGTCGTTGCGGTGGCAGTGGTCAACGAAGTACATGAAGTCCTCGGGCGTGCCGAAGCGGCTTGTTACGGAGAAATACCCCAGGGTCTGGTAGCCCCAGGAGGCGTCCAGGGGGTGCTCCATTACGGGAAGGACTTCGACGTGCGTATAGCCCATGTCCTTTACGTAGTCCACCAGGCGGTGGGCGAGTTCCCGGTAATTGAGGAACGCGTTTTTTTCGTCCCTCCACCAGGAGCCCGGATGAAGTTCGTAAACGGACACAGGGGCCTCGAACCAGTTCTTCTTCTTTCTGGCCTTCATCCACCTGGCGTCTTTCCATTTGTACTTGTTTATGTCCCATACAATCGATGCCGTCTGCGGCCGGATTTCGGAGTAAAATCCGTACGGGTCGGTCTTTACCATGACGGTTTTCTCCGACTTGACCTCGAACTTGTAAAGCTCCCCCTCTCCCGGGCCGGGGACGAACAGCTCCCATATCCCCGATGCGCCGATGAGGCGCATGGGGTGCCGCCTGCCGTCCCAGCGGTTGAAATCCCCTATTACGCTTACGCCCTTTGCGCCGGGCGCCCAGACGGCGAAGTGCACCCCCGAAACGCCGTCGATAGTCCTCATGTGCGCGCCGAGTTTTTCGTATTTCTGGTAGTGCGTGCCTTCGCCGATGAGGTGGAGGTCGAATTCCGTGAGCACCTGGGGGAAGCAGTAAGGGTCGTAGTATGTACGAGTGGCGCCGGAGGAGTCTTTGGCCCGGATTTGGTAAGGGCGGACGTCTTCTTTGTCTTTTACGAACGACGCCTCGAAAAATCCGTCGCCGTCGACCTTTTTCATCTCAAGTTCGGCATCGTCATGGAGCACCCACGCCTCCTCCGCCTCCGGCAGGAACGCCCGAATGGCGACCTCGTTGTCAGCGGAGAGGTGGGGGCCCAGTACCTCGAAGGGGTCATTGTGGCGGGCGCTCAGGATTCTGTCCATCCCGGATTTAAGTGAAGACATACAGTGAGATTACATAATCCCCTGTGGGGTGTCAAGCGGGCGGATTGGTCATTTAAACTCTACCCTGAAGACTGGCGGAAGTTTCCCGGGAGCCGTTCGGGAAAAGCGGGAAGAAGCAAAAAGGGTTCTCGCCCGAAGGGTGAGCACAGCCGGAAATTCCATGAGCTTTTCCGGGGGTGTTAAGATAGAAAATGCTTATCCGGTTAGCCCGGTAATGATAAATGTCATGCTGAATTCATTTCAGCATCCAAGACCCTGAATCAAGTTCAGGGTGACAATTCAAGGGATTGCTGAATCAACCGGCCAAGCATACAATAAAAATAGAATATTCCTCTGGGACACTTTTATATAACATCCGCCTATGCCTGTGATTGTTTTCATATCTTTTGTTCTCTTTTTCCATAGTGCTCATGCAATGAACGGCCTAAAGCCCGTACTCCTTCCACCTGTGGTCCACGAGGGCTTTTATCTCCGGCGACATGACGATATCTGGCGGCCACTTGCGCTTGAAACCCTCGGAGGGGAGCTTTTTCGTGGCGTCGATGCCGAGCTTTCCGCCGTAGGCCGGGATGTCGGAGGCGTGCTCCAGAACGTCGAGTGGGCCTTCCACTATGACCACGTCCCGCTTGGGGTCCACGTTGTTGCCTATTCTCCAGACCACCTCGGACAGGTTCTGGACGTCCACCCACTTGTCCACCACGACTATCATCTTGGTAAAGCTCATCTGTCCCATGCCCCAGAGGGCGTACATCACCTTCCGGGCGTGGCCGGGGTAGCGCTTGTCGATGGAGACCACGGCGATGTTGTGGAAGACGCCTTCAAGGGGCAGGTTGATGTCCACTATCTCGGGGAGCTGCTTTTTCATAAGGGGCAGGAATATCCGCTCGGTGGCCTTTCCCATGAAGCAGTCCTCCATGGGGGGCTTTCCCACTATGGTGGCGGGGTATACGGCGTCCTTCCGCATGGTGATGCAGGCGACGTGGAAGACCGGGAACTCGTCCACCAGCGAGTAATAGCCGGTGTGGTCGCCGAAAGGCCCCTCCGGCCTGCGCTCGCCCGGCTCGCAGTAGCCCTCCAGAACCATCTCGGAGTTGGCCGGGACCTCCAGGGGCACGGTCTCGCAGGGGACCATCTCCACCGGGGATTTTCTCAAAAACCCCGCCAGCAGCATCTCGTCCACGTCGGGGGGGAGGGGGGCGGAGGAGGAATACATCACGGCCGGGTCCGAGCCCACGGCCACGGCCACGGGGAGCCGCTGTCCCATGGCCTCGGCCTTCCTGAAGTGCGCGGCCCCGTCCTTGTGCATGTGCCAGTGCATGCCGGTCGTCCGCCCGTCATAGACCTGCATCCGGTACATCCCGCAGTTTCGGACGCCGGTTTCGGGGTCCTTTGTAAAGACCATGGGCAGGGTGATGAACCTCCCGCCGTCTTCGGGCCAGGTCTTGAGGATGGGAAACATGTCAAGGGAGGGGTTGTCCCTGATTATGATTTCCTTGCACGGGCCGCTCTTTACGTATTTGGGCAGGAAGTCCGCCAGCCGCTTGAGCTTCGGCAGGGCCTTGAGTTTTTCCATAACGTTCGTGGGGATTTCGGGCTCAAGAAACTCCAGTATCCGGCCTCCGATGTCGTCGAGGTCGCCCACCCCGAGGGCGAGCCTCATCCGCTCGAACGAGCCGAAGAGGTTCACCGCGCAGGGGACTTTCGAGCCTCTGGGGTTTTCGAAAAGTAGTGCGGGGCCTCCCTGCTTCACCACCCGGTCGTTTATCTCGGCAATCTCGAGGACAGGGTCGACCTCCGCCTTAATCCTCTTGAGAAGGCCCTTCTTCTCAAGCGCTTTTATGAACTCTCTTAAATCCCGGTATGCCATATGAATCGCTTATTCCTTTGCAAATGATTGCCTTATTCTCTCTTCAAAATCCCTTATTTCCGGAACCCTGTTTTTTACGGTCAGGATGTTCTGCCG
This sequence comes from uncultured bacterium, assembly GCA_965372535.1. Taxonomy (GTDB): domain Bacteria; phylum Nitrospirota; class Thermodesulfovibrionia; order Thermodesulfovibrionales; family JdFR-86; genus CBDVCR01. The sequence continues at coordinate 11,822 of CBDVCR010000027.1, forward strand.
GTTTATTTTAAGATATTGGTGCACAACTTCGTTTCTGTGTTTGGTGAGGGGCGCTACTTTAAGGGTGGAACCCCCGACGAACTCATAACAGGCGAGCACGGTGTCCTTGTATGTGCCGGATATCCCTGTCCGCAAAATACCTGTCCTTGTCCACCCCTTCCGCTTTTTCAAGGAAATATTTTATTGTCTCATCAAGGAACGAGAGTAACCTGGTTATTCTCACCTCCATCTTACTGTCTGAACGCTCTCCGGTTTCTTATTCTCTCTGATTCGTGCAAAGCCCTGTGGGCAACCTCGTAGAGGGTGTCCATATGCGGCTCGACAAGGGGCTTCCCTTTAAGGGCCGCCTGGACGATAAAAGGGGATTCGTCCTCATCGTCGAGCCTTAATACCTCAACCGGCTTGTCGGAGGCCATGAGTATCCTGTCCGTTAGGTCAATGGATTCGCTGTCGTCATCGGCGTTCAGGTAAACCGCAAGGTCTATGTCCGACCTCGCGTGTTCTTCCCCTTTCGCATAAGAGCCAAAAAGATATGCGAGCAAAACCTTTCCCTCCGCCCTCAGCTCATTGAGAACCTTGGCCAACCGTTCCAATTCGCGCGGATTCTTCATTTCAAAAAGTATATCACATTACGGTAAGGCAAGGTTACGCAGGCTTCGCACTGTGACGTCCTTGGGCAGGAAGGAAAAAGCTCACAACAAGGAAGGCTAATACAGGTTATTCAAAAGCTTCTCGAACATTTCCTTCTGTTCGCCGGTCAGGGCGTTGACGTTGGCGATGCCCTCCAGGTGTTCCACAAGCTGGTGCTTGAACATGTAGTAAAGCACCGCATAGCCGCAGACCATGAGCAGCACGAGGAGAGGGTATTTTATCATCCTTGGCTTTACGAACTTGATAACCAGTACGGTCGCCACGAGGGTGAGAAGGACGACGGCCAGTATGGCGTATTTCATCTCGGAGAGGGTGGTTTTGATGTCCGCGGGGTTGGTGGAGGCGAAAGAAGACATGGACCTGAACGAATCGAGCTTGTCCGTTAAATCGTTTTGCGCGCCGTAGTATTCCGTCCTTACCGTGTCGGTGAGCTTGTCGGAAATCTTCGAGTTGAACTCCGCGGTGCTGTGGTCCTCCTCGACGACCTCCGCCCGGTCGAGGTACTTCGCCGGTATGTTGTCTTTCCTGTCCGTCAGGTGCGTCATGCCCTTTTCGTCGATATACTTGTAAGTTGTCGCGTATGAAAGAGCAGGCGGGAAAAACCCCAGGAGGGCAACCCACACGAATATTCCCCCGAGCGAATTCCTTATTTTTATTGGCAAGCCTGACATTGATTACACCGGAAAGAGTATAACATATCGGACGCTTTCATGGCCGGGGTTATTCCCCATGAGAGGCAAATTGTCTTTGCCGCTCGGAAAGGGTTATTATATGCCTTGGTATCCTGTTTGCGCGCCGGCAGCCGCCGCGGGGACGGGGAGAAAGACCCATTCTTTGCCTTATCCGCCGCCTGCGTTGTGGACAATTCTTTCTCGCTCTCCGCGGGAGAGGGAAAGCCGTATTGAGGTAAAAAGGGAAGGAGCCGTCAGGATTAGACTTTATCTCCTAAAGAGGTTCGCGCTTCTCGTCCCGCTTCTGCTGGGGATAACGCTTCTTACCTTCTCGCTTACCAAGGCCCTGCCGGGCGACCCGGTGCTGGGGATGGTGGGCGAGAGGGCGAGGCCCGAGGTAATCCAGCGCATAAGGGAACAGATAGGGAGCGACCGGAACGTCCTCGCCCAGTATGTCGGGTACTTGCGGCTCCTGCTCAAGGGGGAGATGGGCCGTTCCCTCTACACCAACCGTAAGGTACTGGACGACCTGGTGCAGAAGTTCCCCAACACCCTCGTGCTTGCCCTGGGGGCCATGGCCCTTGCCACGCCCATCGGGGTGATGCTTGGGTTCGTCGCGGCCTATCGCAGAGGCTCCCCGCTTGACAGGGCCATCACCACCGTGTCGGTCCTCGGCATCAGCGTGCCGGTGTTCTGGTCGGGGCTTCTGCTCATGCTCCTGGTAAGTTTTAAACTCAAGCTCCTGCCGCCCTCGGGCACCGGGAACATCCGTTTTCTCGTGCTCCCGGCGGTCACGCTCGCCCTGCCCGCCCTGGCCACGCTGGCAAGGGTCACAAGGGCGGCGGTCATCGACATCCTGGACATGCCCTACGTTCAGACGGCCAAGGCAAAGGGACTGAGGCCCCAGAGGGTCAACTTCGTCCATATCCTCAAAAACGCCCTCATTCCAATCGTCACCGTGGTGGGCCTGGACTTCGGCAGCTACCTAAACGGCGCGGTCCTTACCGAGACCATCTTCGGCTGGGACGGCATAGGGAGGTTCGCCGTTGAGGCCATAATAAAGCGCGATTTCCCCGTGATAATGGGCGCCATTATTGTCGGCACCCTGGCCTTTGTGCTCATAAACCTCCTCGTTGACGTGGTCTACCACTACCTGGACCCGAGGGTACGGCTCTACGCCAGAGGGGAGCGTTAGCATGCAGTTGAGGGGGAAAATCGGCCTGGCCGTCATCCTCGCCATATTCGCGCTTTCGCTGTTTTCGGGCTTCATATCCCCTTACGAGCCCAACGCCATTGACCTGGACACCCTCAAGGAGCCTCCCGGGGCCGCCCACCTCCTGGGCACCGACCAGAAGGGGAGGGACATCTTCTCCCGCGTGCTCTACGGCGGGAAGATCTCCATCGGCGTGGCCCTGCTGGCTGGCTGCCTCTCGATGGGCATCGGGCTTTTGGTCGGCTTGGTCTCCGGCTACTACGGCGGGAGGCTTGATACCGCCGCCATGGCCATGGTGGACCTTGTCCTCTCGTTCCCCTCGCTTCTTCTGGCAATCGGCATATCCATAATTTTTCCCTCAAGCGTCTACACCGTGATGGTCGCCATCGCCTCGGTGGGGTGGGCCTCCTTTGCGCGGCTGATACGGGGGCATGTGCTTTCCCTGAGGGAGCAGCCCTATATAGAGGCCGCAAAGGCAATCGGATGCGAAAACGCAAGGATACTGTTCGTCCACCTGCTGCCCCAGTGCCTGTCGCTCAGCATGGTGATGCTCGGCCTCAAGATAGGCGGATACATCCTTACCGAGGCCTCGCTGAGCTTCCTCGGCCTCGGGGTGCAGCCGCCCACGGCGAGCTGGGGCTCGATGGTAAGCGCCGGGAGGTCCTATATAATGGTCGCGCCCTGGATAGTAATCTTCCCGGGGCTGGCAATAGCGGTCACCGCCCTGTGCTTCAATATCTTCGGCGACGCGCTTTCCGAGCAATTCGGGATAAAAAGGACGGGGCTTCCGGGCTAACAAGCCGCTCCTCGCCGCCGCCGGATTGCGTGCTGTATCGGCATTGCCATGCGGACTGTTTCATGCCCGCGGCAGTACGTCTCATGCCATTTTCCAAAAGCAATCTTGAGCCATGGTATTCCCTCGCTCATGAGATGCTGGAGGAGCTTGAGAACCTCGTGCTGGACCTGAAGCGAACGTATTTTTAAATTATTACCCACGGCGTTTCCTTGCCTTTTATGCCTTCTCCGGTGTAGTATTTACCCGTAAAATGAGCAGGGGACTCTGTTGTGCGGCGATAATCACGGTCAGGAGGGGAAATGCTTGATACAAGAGAAAAAGAGGAACTAAGAAAAGGTTTCAGAATAGTCATGGTTATCTGGATTGCCATGCTGGTCTCGGTAACGGCATACGCGGCCATTGCCCATATCATGGTGGCATATGAAATGGCAAGAGACAGCCAGGGCGTTCCCCTCGGGACGCTGAAAAATATTTTGTACGTAATAGCCCTTGCAACGTTACTCCTGACGCCGGTCGTCCGCAAGGCAGTCCTGAAGTTCCAGGGGGGTGCTTACGGAAAATCCGGGATGTGGTCTTCCGAGCATGTGGGGGCCGCCATGGGCAAATACATGTCCGCCCTTATCGTTGCCCTGGCATTGGCGGAGAGCATCGCGATATATGGGCTCGTGCTTTTTTTACTGGGCGACAATCTCACCACCCTCTACACCTTCGTCATTGTCTCCGCCGTCGCCATGCTCTTTTACCGCCCTAAGATGGAGGAGCTTGAGAACCTTGCGCTGGAGGTGAAGGGCAACATCTGAATTCATGATATCCAGGCGCGGAACCGTTCATCCGCAGGTCCGGCGCCGGAATATCGGTTACCGGCCAGGGAGGTTCACTGGTGACCGGCGCTCCCGGTTATCGCTTCCGACATGTAGATTGGATACACCTCCTGTTGCTTTTTACAGGGTTAAATCATACGAACATTCGAAATGCTTAGACTCTAATTGCAGGGGACAATAAACTACTGCCTGCGGGCCTATGGGAAACCGGACTCCCATAATTCCACAAGCCGCTCCGGATGCGGTATAATCGCGGTATGAAGACCGCGCTTACCATAGCCGGCTCCGACCCCTCCGGCGGCGCCGGGCTTCAGATGGACCTCAAAGTCTTCCGCGCCCTGGGGGTTCACGGCTTCGCCGTCCCCGCCTCTCTCACTGCCCAGAACACCGAAGAAGTAAAAGACATCCGGCCCGTTGAGGCGGACTTCCTCATGGAGCAGCTGGATACGCTCTTAAGGGACGTAAAACCCGACGCCTTCAAGACCGGCATGCTCTTTACCGCCTACGCCGTGGAAATAACGGCCGAGACCGCGGTCCGCCATACGCTCAAAAACCTTGTCGTGGACCCCGTGACCGTGTCGTCCTCGGGCATGTCGCTTGTGGAGGACGGCGCCCTCGACGCCATGAAAAACCGGCTCTTCCCCCTGGCGCGGGTCATCACCCCCAACATCTACGAGGCATCGCTTTTTACGGGAATAAACATCGAGACCGGGGAAGAGCTTGAGGAGGCGGCGCGGGCGCTCAGGGGCCTCGGCCCCGATGTGGTGGTCGTAACAGGAGGCCACCTAAAGGACAGGACAGAGGACCTCTTTTTCGACGGGGAGGAGTTCCACCGGCTTGAGGGCGAAAAAATCGCGGGCGAATACCACGGCACGGGCTGCGCCTTCTCCGCTGCTTTGGCCGCGCTCCTGGCCCGGGAGTACGGGCCCCTCGATGCCGTGCGAAGGGCAAGGGAGTTCGTGCAGAAGGCCATTGAAAACGCCCACCGTCCGGGCAGGGGGATGGGGATACTGGGGGTGTAAAGGTAGCAAAGCATGGAGTGCGCCTGGCTTAACCAAGCCGCAAAATAATCAATCTTTTGTCCTCGCCGTCTCGGTGGCTTTATTGATAATGTTAAGATAAGGAACTTATGGCAAAGGCGAAGACCTTTTACCAGTGCCAGGCCTGCGGGCACGTCACCCCCAGGTGGATGGGAAAGTGCCCGGACTGCGGCCAGTGGAACACCCTGGCGGAGGAAAGGCAGTCGGGACGGGGGGGGAAAGGGGGCCGGCCCTCGGGGGGCGGCAGAGAGCCCATCCCGTTGAGCGAGGTGGAGCCGAGCCCGGAAGCCAGGGTGTCCTCGGGCATCGGCGAGTTCGACAGGGTCCTCGGGGGCGGCATAGTGGCCGGCTCGGTTGTGCTGATAGGCGGCGACCCCGGCATCGGAAAGTCAACCCTCATTCTCCAGGCCATGGCCAAACTCAAAGGCGTGGTGCTCTATGTCTCGGGCGAGGAGTCCCCGGAGCAGGTCAAGCTCAGGGCCGAGCGCATGGGGTTGGACTCCGCATCCGTGGCGCTGCTTCCTGAGACCTCTCTCGAAAACGTCCTGTCCGTGGCGCGCCGCATGGAGCCGAGGGCCGTGGTGATCGACTCCATACAGACCGTGTATTCCGAAATGCTCGAGTCCGCCCCCGGCTCCGTGGGCCAGGTGAGGGAGTGCGCGGTGCAGATGATGTTTTACGCAAAAAGCACCGGCGTGCCGGCCTTCATCATCGGGCATGTGACCAAGGAGGGGGCGATAGCAGGCCCTAGGGTGCTTGAGCACATCGTGGACACGGTGCTTTACTTCGAGGGCGACAGGGGCCACCCCTACAGGATTATCAGGACCGTCAAGAACCGCTTCGGCTCCACCAACGAAATCGGCGTGTTCGAGATGTCCGATGCGGGGCTGACGGAGATAGAAAACCCCTCGGAGCTTTTCCTCTCGGAGCGGCCCGCGGGCGTGGCCGGCTCGGTGGTGGCCGCGAGCATCGAGGGCACCAGGCCCCTGCTGGTGGAGGTGCAGGCCCTGGTCTCGCGGACCTCCTTCGGCGTGCCGAGGAGGACCTCCATCGGCGTGGACTTCAACAGGGTGAACCTCCTGGTGGCGATACTGGAAAAACTCGGCGGCCTCCAGCTCGGGGGCATGGACATATTCACCAACGTGGTCGGGGGGCTCAAGCTCGTCGAGCCCGCGGTGGACCTGGCGGTCGTGCTGGCCGTTGCCTCCTCGCTCAGGGAGGCGCCGGTGGGCCGGGAAGTCTTTGTGTTCGGCGAGGTGGGCCTTTCGGGCGAGATACGCGCCGTGAGCCAGGCCGACACGAGGCTCAAGGAGGCCGCAAAGATAGGCTTTACGCGCGCGGTCTTACCGGGGGCGAACGCCGGGAGGCTAAAGGAGGCTTACGGGCTCGATGTCGTCGGCGTGGCCAGTGTTACGGAGGCCCTGGAGGCCGCGGGGCTATAGGGAAAAAGGTCCACCGTGCTGGTATCCTGTGTGCCGCGTTTTTCTATCTTTTTATACAGAGCGACTTAAGTAATTGCGAATGACTGAAAATGTCTTCATCTTATATGTCATTCCGGGCTTGACCCGGAATCCAGTCTTTTCCGTCTGGATTCCCGCTCCCCGCCTTCGCGGGGACAGGCTTTGCGGGAATGACGATTTATATAGAACCAGTTGGTTTTTTGCAATAAGAGCAGGTAAATGGAAAACGAGGCCTTCTCATCCAAATCCGGGCGGGTTTTGCCGCGGCCTTCCCTTCTTTCTTAAATAAACACATGCGTTTATAACGATGAGCGCCGCGGTGAGGGCGAAGACCGCCCCGCGCGAAAGGTCCAGATAGACCAGTTCCTCGGCGTAGTGGGCCATGAAGGAGCCGGGGTAGGCAAGGGCGGGGTCGTGCCTTCCCCTCAGCCAGACCTCAAGGTAGGTAAGCGGACAGTACCAGCCGAAAACCTGGATGACCACGGCGAAGGCGAGGCCCCCGATATGGACGTATTTCACCGCCCTGTTCCTCGCGCCCGGCAACGCGCCCAGCAGAAGGAACGCTATCCACAGGAGGTGGACGATTACCACCATGTCGGCAATCACCTTGTAGGGCATCTGTCCTGCCCCATTTTATCCCCCAGCGGCCCCTGGGGGCAAACATTTCTTTACCATGCTAACGTTATTTGCTAATATTTGGCCATGACGGCGAACGAGGTAAGGAGGAACATCCTAAATGCCCTTTACGAGCACCACAGGGACGACGCCCACGCCTCGGTGGAGACCTCCGCCCTTGTAAGGGAACTCGGAATCGACGACCTCAAGGAGTTCTGGGAGGACGTGCGCTTCCTCCACGACGAGGCGTACCTGGACGGCACGCCCGTGCCCTACATGCGGGAGGGCTACCTCGAAAGGGCCAAAATAACGAGGAAGGGCATCGACCTTGTGGACAACCCCGCGGAGCTTGACCGGGCCTTCCCCGTGGACCCGGAGCACCTCGTGGTGGAGGAGTTCTTGCATGAGGCCCGACTGGGGTTTGAGCGCTCGGGCCTTTCCGGCGACGAAAAAGAACGGCTCTTTCTGCACCTCGAAAAGCTGGCCGCCCACCCCGGTGCGCTCAAGGTGCTCCACGAAGTGCTCCGCAAGTGCTTCGTGAGGGGCTGAGCCTCCCCCCCAGCCATCCGGGTTAGACGTTTTTTTTCATTATCTCCCGGCCCCCGGACCGAAAAATATTCATATGCCATATGGCAGAGGTTTGGCGCAAAAAACCCAAAGGCATTTCTATGCAAAGCATTAAAAAAAACCGAAAAAACAAATATTTATGTGCCGTTTGTTTTCTGCTAAAATGGGCTTAAGAAGGGACGGCATGCTTGAAATAAAGGATTTAACGGTCAGCGTTGACGGCAAAACGATATTGAAGGACGTCAACATGAGCGTTTCAAGCGGCGAGACCGTCGCCCTGTTCGGCCCCAACGGCTCGGGGAAGACCTCGTTGCTGAAAACCGTTATGGGAATCCCCGGTTACAGGGTTGAGAGAGGAGAGATTGTCTTCAGGGGAGAGGACGTCACCGGGCTTGCCATTGACGAGAGGGCAAGGCTTGGAATCGGGATGGCCTTCCAGCGCCCCCCGGCTGTAAGGGGCGTGAAGTTGAAAGACTTGCTCCGTATCTGCATGAAGAAAAGAGGCGATTTCAGCGAGGAAAAAGCCCGAAATTTCGTTGAAAAGCTAAACCTCGTTGATTTCGAGGACAGGGACCTGAACCTGGGTTTTTCCGGCGGGGAAATCAAGCGTTCGGAACTGGTGCAGCTCCTTGCCCAGGACCCGGACTTCATCATGTTCGACGAGCCCGATTCCGGCGTTGACCTGGTAAGCATAAACATGGTGGGCGCGGTGATAAACTCGCTGCTCGAAAAGGACAGGATGGCAAGCAGAAGGACCAAGGCGGGCATGATTATCAGCCATGCCGGTTATATACTGGATTATGTAAACGCCGACAGGGCATACGTCATGCTGAACGGCGCCCTGTACTGCTCCGGAAATCCACGGGACCTGCTGAGGGACATAAGAGAAAAGGGCTATGCGGGGTGCGTGGAATGTCTAAGATAGAAGTTAAAGAGAGAGCGAAAAAGGCGGAGCGGAAACCATCCTCCCTCGGGCCGGACATCGACCTCGGGGCGTATTCCGGCAAGGCAAAAGAGCACGCTAAAATCCTCGAAATGAGGGAGTTGCCGGATGAGGCGAGGGAGAAATCCCTGAGCGTGGGCATCGACGCCGAGGAGGCTTGCAGGTCCGGGTCGTTCTTCCAGGCCGACCATTCCGTGATATTGTCCCGTGCGTATCAAAGCGGCCTTGAGGTGATGAGCACCACCGAGGCGCTTGAAAAATACGTATGGCTTTCGGGCTACTGGTGGAACGCCGTACAGGTGGATGCTGACAAGTATACCGCACAGGCCGAGTTGAAACAGAACCACGGGTATTTCCTGAGGGCGCTGCCCGGGGCGAAAGTGGAATTTCCCCTCCAGGCATGTCTTTACATGACGCAGGAGGGGCTTGCCCAGAACGTGCACAACATAATAATCGCCGAGGAGGGTTCCGAACTCCACATCATTACCGGATGCGCGACGGCCCCGAAGGTGAAAACAGGGCTTCACGTGGGAATATCGGAGTTTTACATAAAAAAAGACGCGAGGGTCACTTTTACCATGATTCACAGCTGGGCCGAGGACGTGGCGGTAAGGCCGAGGACTGCCGCGGTTGTGGAGGAAAACGGCCTTTTCCTGAGCAACTACGTCTGCATGAAGCCCGTGAGAAGCCTTCAGATGTACCCGACGGCGTACTGCGTCGGCGAAAACTCCACAGTGAGATACAACAGCATTTTGTTCGCCCATGAAGGCTCGAACCTGGACGTGGGCTCAAGGGTTTTCCTGAGGGCAAAGGGCGGCAGGGCCGAGGTCGTCGCAAGGGCCATAACGGGCGGGGGAGACGTGGTCGCAAGGGGGCATCTGGTCGGCGAGTCCCCCGGCATCAAGGCGCATCTGGAATGCAGGGGGCTTATTCTTTCTGATAAGGGGAGTATTCACGCCGTCCCCGAGCTTGAAGGCAAGGTGAGCGATATCGACATGTCACATGAGGCCGCGGTCGGGAAAATCGCGGAGGAGGAAATCCGGTATCTCATGGCCAGGGGGCTGAGTCCCGGGGAGGCGACGGCCGCCATAGTAAGGGGCTTTCTGGACGTGGAGATAAAGGGGCTTCCGGAGCACCTGAGGAGGGAGATGAAAAAGGCGGTTGGGATGGGGGAGGAGAGGGAGATGCTGTAACGTTTTTTTGCTGAACCCTCGAAGCTCTTTTTTTATATGTTCAAAGCCTTTCCTTTAAAGCCTGTGTAACCCTTTGATTTTTCGGAACATCCCGGCCCGTCCGGGCGTTCAAAGGGTGTTCAGGGCGGTTTGGCCTTCATTGCTCACTTTTATCGATAGGCGGGGTTTTCCAACCCCGCCCCGCCGCTTGCTCTTTCCCCGCCCATGTCAAAGAACTTTGCGGGAGCAGGTTTGCAACCTACTCCTTTAACTTTAATGCTCCGCCGACCATTCTAATCCCCCCGCGCGGAACGCGTCAAGGTCGGGCTGTTGCCCAAATCCCATAAAATTATCTCTTGATATAATAGAAGGGTTTCGAATACGAACAGAAGGAGATAATATCAATGCTTGGTTATCAGCCGCCCCCGCAGGACAAGCTGTTTTACACGGGCATCAGCCTGGAGGGAAGAGTTCGCAAGGACCACTCCCTGAGGCAGATTGAGAAGCTCCCCATCGTGGATGGCAAGTACAACCTAAAGGGGCTCATTACC
>CBDVCR010000028.1:0-22171 GCA_965372535.1 uncultured bacterium
ACATTCGGTGTCTTTCTGTCTATGTCTATAAAATTTCTCATGCATCTATTTTACATTACAGTTATCGCTAAGTCCGACAGGCTCTTAAGACCCTTCGACCCAAAGCTGCAGGACAGGGCCAATCCTCTCAGCTTACGCGCACAAGCAGCGTGAGCAGAAAGAACCCGAAGGCGCAGGCGACGACCGAGGGGCCGGAGGGGAGGTTCAGATAAAAGGAAAGCGTCGTTCCGAGTAAAAAGGAGGCCACCCCCACGGCCGGGGCGATGAGGACGAACTGCCTGAAGCTTTTGCTCACCGTCTTGGCCGCCGCGGCGGGTATGACAACCATCGCGTTTGCCAGTATGACGCCGACGAGCTTTATGCTCAGGGCGATGGTGACGGCCAGGAGCCCTATCAGCGCGTAGTCGTACAGCTTGACCCGCACGCCCTCTGCCCTTGAAATCTCCGGAAGAAAAGACGCCTTGAGGAGCTTCCGCAGGTTGAACCGCAAGAACACGAGGAAGGCGGCAAGAAGGCCCAGGGTAAGCCAGATGTCGAAGGCCCGAATGAGCAGTATGTCGCCGAAAAGAAGCTGCATGAGGCTCTGCTGACCGAGCCCTCCCACCGCGACGAGTATGATGCCCAGCGAGACCGTGCCGCCGTAGAACACGCCCAGCACCGTGTCTCTTGAAAGCGGCATGCGGCTCCACACGGTCGATACCGCAAAGGCAAGGACAAGGCTGTAGGGGATTAGCAGCAGCGAGGGTTCCACGCCCGCCAGGAGGGCCAGCGCCCCTCCTAAAATGGCGGCGTGGGCGATGAAGTCGCTGAAAAACGCCATGCCGCGCGTGACCACAAAGACGCCCATCAGGGAAAACAGCACCCCCAGCATAAGCCCCATGAGGAGGGCGGACCTCATGAACGGGTAATCAAGAATTTCCAAAGCGCCAGGCCATTTATTCTCCGCCCTTCCCCGGGACTCCGGGGGCCGTGTCCCCCTCGTGCCGCACCGGGCAGATAAGCCGCCCCCGGCCATCGTGGTGGTGGGTGGCGCCGAAAAGCGCCGCAAGCTTTTCCTCGGCCAGGGGGCTGCCGGCCCGCTCGAAAAAATACCCCTCGTGCCCGAGCCCCAGCACGTGGGTGGCCACGGCGGCAAGGGCGGAATAATCATGCGTGACGACGACCATGGCGATGCCCTTTCTCCTGAATTCCTCCATGATGCATAGGACGCAATCGGCCCCCTTTGCGTCCACCCAGCTGGTGGGCTCGTCCATTACGAGGAGGGAGGGCTCCTTTATTATCGCGTAGGCAAACAGCGCCCGCTGCACCTGCCCCCCGGAGAGGTCGCCGACCTTTTTGGAGAGCAGCCCCCTCAGGTCGAGCATGTCCAGGTATTTCTCGACGCTCGCCCCCCCCACGCTCAGCCCGAGCATCTCCTTGAGGCTTATGGGGAAGGTCCTGTCAAGCTCCATCCTCTGGGGGATGTAGGCAATGCCGCTCTCGGCCTCGCGGGCGGTGAGTTTTTCCTTTCCGAAGAGGCGTATCCGCCCCGCCGAAACGGGCAGCATCCCAAGGAGGGCCATGAGCAGAGTGGTCTTTCCCGAGCCGTTGGGGCCCACCACGGCGAGCACGTCGCCGCTTTGGACGGTAAAGCTCACGCCCTTGAGGACATCGCCCCCGCCGTAGCCGGCACGGATTTCAGTCGCGCTCAGTATCTCCGCCATATCCCTGCTTTCCAAGGCACCTTAGAATTTCCCTGAGGTTGGCACGCATGGCCTCTTCGTAGTAGCCCGGCTCGGGCCTTCCGCTTCCGAGGGCGTTGAGGGAGCAGACCTCGACGCCCAGGTCCTCGCCGAGCCGTTTGAGCGCCCCTGCGGGGAGCCGCTCCTCCGAAAAAACGGCCCGCACCCCCTCGTCCCTCACTATATCATACACTTCCTTCATCCTCCGGGGAAGCGGCTGCCCGGCCTCCACCCCGGCAAGGGAGTACGAAACCAGGCCGTAGCGCCGGGCGAAGTACCGGAAGGCGGAATGGAAGGTGATGAGATGTTTCTTCCCGAGCCCCTTCAACCCGTTTTCCATCTCCTCGTCAAGCGCCCTCAGCCTCCCGGCGTACTCCCCGGCGTTGGACTCGTAATAAGCGCGGTTTTCCGGGTCCGCGCGGGCCAGGGCGTCCCGGATGTTTTCCACCTGGGTTATGGCGTTCAGGGGGTCGAGCCATATGTGGGGGTCCGCGGCCCTGCCCTCTCTTATTATTTCCACGCCCCTTGAGGTGTCGACCACGCGCCTGTCGCCGGGGAGTTTAAGGAAACGCCTTTCGAGCCCGGCGCCGTTTATGACCACCAGGTCGGCCTCGTGGAGCCGCCTGAGGTCCCGGGGCCGCAGGCTGAACTCGTGGACCTCGACGCCCGGCGGCACGAGGAGCGTGACCTCGGCCCGCCCGCCCGCCACGTTTGCCGTAAATATCCAGACCGGCAGGAACGTGGCTACCACCTTCAGTACGCCGGCGTTGGCAGGGGAAACACCGAGGACCATAAGGATTAATAAAACAGCCGCCCGCTTGAGCATGCCTTGAATTTTAGAGTAAACGGGCATTCTTTTCAATATCAGGGCGCCGGTCGCCCCGCCGCCCCGACCGGCAAAGGCAAGGCGCCGCCTATCGGGAGGCTTATCCCCTGCACCCATAGGTGGCGGCAAATTTCTCCGTGGCCCGTACCCTTGACACCATAGCGCCTGTCGTGATAAAAAATGAGTGTGATTTAGCCCGGCACTAATGCGTCATGGCGGGAATTTAAACGGGGGAACGGTGTTTAAGGAGAAGGCTCTAAAATATATTTTCGCCGTATCGCTTGCCATGGCGGTCCTGTTCCCCCTCGGCAACTTATATATAATCTATCCGCTGTTTTCAGGCATTCTGATTGAAAACGCCGGTGAAAACGCCGCCATGGCGGCCAGGCACCTGAAAAACACGGTCGTCTCAAAAAACAACCTGCTCGACGGGCGGGTGGATTTGTCGTGGGAGGCCGAGGCGCTCGGGAAAGACCCGCGGCTTCTGAAGATAAAGGTTTTCTCAAGCGCGGGCGAGGTCCTTTACTCCACCGACCCCGGGGACGTGGGGGAGGTAAACGGCAAGGGGTATTTCCGCGAGGTGGTCGCCGGAGGGACCCGGCACACGAGGAAGGTCAAAAGGGACTCCACCGCTGCCGAAGGGGAAAAGACGGCTTTAGACGTCGTGGAGACGTGCGTCCCCGTAATGGAGGGCGAGAGGTTCCTTGGGGCGTTTGAGTTCCACTACGACATAACCGGGGGGATGCGGAAGCTCGACAACGTGGTGCTTTATTCCTCGGCAATCCCGCTTGCCACCGGCGCGAGCTTCATGCTCCTGGTCGTTTTCCTTCTTTTAAATGCCTCCCGCAACATCAAGGGCCGCAGGCGGATGGAGACCGAGCTCCGCGGCCACAGGGACAACCTCGAACACGCGGTCTCAGAGCGCACCTCGGATCTCAGGGAGACGAACCGGAGCCTCCAAGAGGAGATAGCCGAGCGCAGGCAGGCCGAGGGGGCGCTCCAGAGGAGCGAGCGTTTCCTGAGCACCATATTTGACAGCATCCACGACCCCTTCTGCATATTCGACCGCGACTTCAGGGTGGCCAGGGCGAACGAGGGGTACGCGAGGCTCAGGAACATCGCCGTGAAAGACCTCGTGGGCAGGACCTGCTACGAGGCGCTTGAAGGCGGCACGGGGGTGTGCGAAAAGTGCGTGGTCGAAAGGACAATCATCTCGGGCGACCCGTGCGCCAAGGACAAGGAGCACACCCTCCCCGACGGCACGGCGATGTGGCTTGAAATCTACACCTATCCCATATACGACGAGGAGGGCCGCATTACGCACGTCATAGAGTACACAAGGGACATCACCGACAGAAAGATAGCCGAGCAGGAGAGAAAGCGCCTTATAGAGGAACTGGAGTTCATATCGAGAATCGACGGCCTCACGGGCCTCTGCAACAGGAGGGAGTTCGTAAAAAAGCTCCGCCACGAGATGGACAGGGCGGCCAGGTACGACACGGCGCTTTCCCTGATAATCTGCGACGTGGACAGCTTCAAGGGGATAAACGACACCTACGGCCATCTGGCCGGCGACAGGGCGCTCCGGGGAGTCGCCGACACCATCGCGGGCATGCTTAGAAAAACCGACATAGCCGGCCGTTACGGCGGGGACGAGTTCCTGATAGTCCTGCCGGCGACGGATACAGAGGGGGCGCGAATCTTCGCCGAGAGGCTGAGGGCCGAGGTCGAACAGGAAAAGGTGGAGCTGAGCGACCACGGGCCGGTTTCAATGTCGATAAGCCTCGGCGTTTCCTCGTACCGGCCCGGCATGGCGGGCACGGACGACATGATAGTGCCGGCCGACTCCGCCCTTTACGCCTCCAAGCAGGAGGGGAGGAACAAGGTAACGGTTTACAAGGCGGCCCCCGGCGAGGAAATCAAGGACATGCAGTCCTCCATCCCCTTTGATTGACCCGCGGATTGACTATATGAGCGCCATGAAAAAAGACAACAGGAAACATAAAACCGCAAAGTGTTCCCTGAAGGATGTTACATTTGTGTTTCATGGTACGTCCCGTACCCCGAAAAAGCTCCCGGATTTTACTCCCGCCCGGCTTAAACAACAGACCCTCCCCGGGGTCTGAGCCTCCGCAAGAAGCAACCCATTAACTGACATTATTTGTCGGAAGTGACGTTGCCTGTCATTTTAAGTCACAAGAGCTTTTTTGGTAAAACCTTAATTAATCAATGGGTTGTTTCGTCGGGGCCAATGCCTCTTGCCATTATGCCGTTAATTATCATTAAGTTCAAAATATTCCGCCGCTTCCGGGAGGCACTGTATTTTTTATATTTTTATATTTTATAATTAAAAAAATATATTTATTTTCAAAATTTGGCACGATCTTTGCGTCTGTATAGGGTAAGAAAAAAAAGGAAGGTGCGGCAATGGCCAGATATTTGGACAAATACACGGGGTTGAACAAAGCCGTCGGGCGGCTGATCAAGATGATAAGGAAGCGCAAGGGCATCTCGCAGATTGAGCTTGCCGGGGAAATAGACATAAGCTACCAGCAGCTTCAGAAGTACGAGTACGGGGTATCACAGATAAGCCTCGCCAGGCTCAAGCAGGTAGCCGAGGCCCTCGGGGTGCCGCTTCGGACGTTTATAAACAACGAGACGGGGGACGCCGCGGTCAGGATTCCGCTCACCCCGAAGGAGGAGAGGTTTCTGGAACTCTTCAGGACGCTCGGAGGCGACAGGAGGCAAGACATCGTCCTTGACGTGCTGGAGGAGTACCGGACGCTTATCGAAGAGGGAGAAAAAGAGGAAGTGGAACTCGGCGAATTCACGAATTCCTGAGGCCCGCCTCGATACCGGAAAAAAGCGGCGCCCCGTTCGGGGCGCCGCTTTTTTTGATTTTATAAGCTCCGGCTCATCAGTAGATGTTGATGTTGTCCACCCAGGCCGCGTCGGCCCCTGAGCTAATTGAGCCGTCCTTGCTATAGCACCATCTGTACTCGTGGGCACCTAACGTCTGAGGGAAGTCCTCGGCCGTCCAGGCGACGGAACCGCTCCAGTAATCGACTTGGGAGCCGTCCACATAGAGCCTCAGCCTGTCAGACCACTCGGAATCCACTTTTACGTCAAAGCTCACGCCGGAGGTGGCGGCTGCCGTGACCGCAAAGCAACTCACCTGGTTGTCGGTTATCGCGCCGGAGCGAAGCGAGGGGGTGGCCGTGGCCGAATCGATGTACCACGCAGCGTCTCCCGACATGGTGAAGCCCGCCGGAACCAGGCCGTCGTCGAAGTTGTACGAAGCCGGGGCCAGCACCGACGGCAACGCCGGGTACGTGCAGGTCAGGGACACCGTCGGATAATCCGTATCCGTGTTGCCGGAACAGGAACTGCCCACAGGATAGGACGTCCAGTCTATCGTAGTCCCCAGGTCGATGATGGCGTCGGCGTAACCGCAGTCGTAGTACGCGCCCTCATTCCAGTGCTGCTGGTAGGGGAGGGTATAGTCGTCAACCGTGGACGCGCTATCAGGATGTTCGCGCACCACCCCGCCGTCTCCGTACAGGGCCAGGCTGCATACGTTCTTGGGCCCGATTCCCGAATTCGCGTATTGGTCGAAGGTGTAGCCGCCAAACGAGAGAGAGAAGCCCGTCGGGGCGGTTAGTTCGAAACCATTGTCTATGTCAGCGCAGGTCCCTCCGAGCTTGTCCGCCACGTCGGCGCAGCCGTGCGAGTACGGCCACGGATAGCCCACGCTTACGTTATTGCCTTTCTCGGACTCCACAATCGCGTTGGACGTATCCACCACCGCGTGCGCGGTGCCGGAGGCAAGCGTGCTGGGTATGATTACGTACCCATCGAGCGTGGCCCCAACGTCCAGCCCGGCATGGGTGTTTGCGTCGTCTCCAAAGTCCCCCACAGCCGGGGCCGCTGCCAGGTCGTCCCAAACGTCGACGTCAAAACCCGTCGAATTAGCGAGGCCCGTGTTCTTCACGGTATAGGAAACATACACGTCCGTGCCGTTACTAAAGGCGCTGGTTATTCTGACCGACAGGTCGGGCCTCTTCCCGGTGACCGTGAGGGACGCCGCGTTCCCGCTGATGCCGTCCTTGGCGGCGGTGATGGTCACCGGCCCGCCAATGGCCATGCCGGTGGCAACGCCCTTGCTGCCCGCTGTGTTGCTGATGACCGCGATTGCCGTGTTCGACGAGGCCCACAGGACGGAGGTCGTTATGTCCCCGGTGCTGCCGTCGGAATAGTTGGCGGTAGCCGTGAACTGCCGCGTGGCCGTCTCCTGCACCTCCGTGCTGACAGGGTCCACGTCGATGGAGGTAAGCGATACCACCGTAAGCGACGCCGTCCCGGTCACCCCGTCCTTGGAAGCAGTGATGGTGACGGTCCCGTTGGTACTACCACCCGTGGCCACGCCGGAGGAGTTCATCGTGGCCACTGCCGTGTCCGAGGAACTCCACGTTACCGAATATGTAATGGTGCTGGTACTGTCGTCGTCATACGTGCCCGTGGCCGTGAACGGCTGTGTTTCCCCGGCCATGATGGAGGCCGTGGCCGGAGTCACGTCTATGGATACGAGCTTCGCGACAGGGGTGATGACTTCAAGGTATTCATAATCGCTACAGAAGGTGCAGGTTCCATAAGCAGCCGTTATTCTCACTGACCATGTCGCGGCCACGCCGGTGGCAAGGCCCTTGCTGACGGTGGCGCGAGTGGTGTCGTCCGAAGTCCAGGCGGCGTAGTTGGTAAGGTCTTTCTGCGTGCCGTCCTGATACCATCCGGTAGCTGTGTACTGCTGAGTGGCGCCCACTTCAACTGTCGCGTCCCAAGGATCCACTACGACAGCCATCAAGCCCTTAGTAGGAGGTGCTGACGTCTTAGTCCCTCCCCCTCCGCCCCCGCCGCAGGCGGCAAGCAGCAGCAGCAAAATCCCCAGCAATGCAAATGAAGCTCTCTTTCCCATAATAAAACCCCTTTCAGTTTTTCACCGAAAGGGGCGCAGGGCAAACCATACGTTTGCCACTTCGGCAGCCCCTCTACCCTTCGACCCTTCGACAGGCTCAGGACAGGTGGCTTTGCGCCCCCCGGTTGCCCGGGGTTTACCCTTTCGGTGGCGATTTTCCACTATTATATACCATAGGTTGGCCCGAAAAGGCAAGATTTTTTTTCGTTTGGACGAGCGTCCGCGCCTCACCAAACAAAGCGCGGGCACTGGTATAATGTCGGAGGGGTGGAGCATGAAAGATAACCCGTCAAAAAAGGCCCTGTTTTCAAAGGCCCGGCTCCAAAAGGCGTGGACGGGCGGGGCACCCCGCTGGTTTCCCGCCGCCCTGGCCGTCCTTGTGCCCCTGGCGCTTTATTCGTGGTTTCTGGCGGGTGCCCCTTCGCGGTGGCCGCTCTGGTGGTTTTGCGCCCTCGGGGCGGCGCTCCTTCCCTATGCGGCATTGTCCGTGCCGAGGGGCAGGCGTGTTTACGCTGTCCCCGCGCTTTTCCTTGCGGGCCTGCTCATTGCCGGGGCCGCCGGCCTTACGGGCCTCGGGTGGCTTCATACGGCGTTTATCCCCTACGTGCTTTCGGCAGGGGCGCTGCTGGGCCCGCTCTATCTTTTTATTGCGGCCCTCTTCGTCCCCGTGCTTGAGGCGCCCCACCTCGCGGGCGGCCCGGGGGGCGAGGAACTCGCAGTCCTCGTGATTACCGCCTTCTCGGCGGCCCTGTTTATCGTTGTCTCAAGGCGGAAGGGCCAGGCCGGCAAGGCCGAAGTCCCCGTCAGGGTCCGCGAACCCGACATAAGCGGGCTTTCCGCCGGGGAGGACCCGGAGATTACGGAGATACTCAAGGCCGCGGCCTATACGCTCAAGCCCGATACGGTGAGCCTCTTCCTCATGATGGAGGGGGAACTGGCGCTCCGGTGCTCGACGGACGGGAGCCTCCGCCTTACCGCGCCCGGCGTGGTGCACGACGTCGTGAGGTTCAGGCATGCCATAGTGGAAAACGAGCTTGGGGGCTTCCGCTCCGGAGCCGGCTACCGGGGGAGAGGGAGGGCCGCCTCGGCCGCCGCCTCGCCGGTGCTGGACGGGAGCATCATCCTGGGGGTGCTCGCGGTGGACAGCTCGCGAGCCGGGGCCTTCGGGGACGGGACGATTGCCCTGCTTGAGCTTTTCGCCGCCCAGGTCTCAAGGGTGCTCCGGAGGCAGCGGATACACGCCGAGACCGAGAAGAACATACAGTGGCTGAGCGTCATACACGAGGAAAGCTCAAGGCTCCTCACCACGCTTGAGGTGGACGACGTCGTCCAGCTGGCCGCCGAGAGCATGCAGAGGATAACGTCCGCAAGCGTCTATTTCTTCCTCAAGTCCGGGGAGAGCCATGTCCTGAAGCACAAAAACGGCCTCGTCCCCAACCGCGAGATACGCTTCAGCCTCAATGGCACGCTCACCGAGATGGCGCTTAAGGAAAAAGAGCGCAAGTATTTCTCGAACCTCAAGGGCTACCCCCTCCCGGTGCTGCCCTTCGACGACGGCCCCGTGGCCTCGGCCCTCATGCTCCCGCTCGTATACGGCGGGGAGGCCCTCGGGGCCGTGGTCTTTGCCTCCGGGGAGCAGGACGCCCTCGCCCCCCGCGAGGTGGACTGCCTCTCGGTGCTCGGAAACCAGGCCGCCGTGTCCCTTAAAAACGCCGTCTTCCACGAGGAGATAAAGCGCAAATCAGTCACCGACGGGCTTACCGGGCTTTACAACCACAGGCACTTCAAGGAGCTTCTGGGGGGCGAGCTGAGGAGGTTCAGCCGCGCCGGGAAGCCCTTCTCCCTCCTGTTTATCGACATCGATCTCTTCAAGAAGATAAACGACACCTTCGGCCACCCGGCCGGGGACGCGGTGCTCCGGGGCGCGGCGGGCCTCATCAGGGAGGCCCTCAGGGAGATAGACGTGCCGGCGCGGTACGGCGGCGAGGAGTTCGCAGTGCTCCTTCTGGACACCGACGCCGAGGGGGCCTTCCGCATGGCCGAGCGGCTGAGGACGAAAATCATGGACGCCGAATTCCCCGACAGGGGCATGAAGATAACCATCACCGTAAGCATCGGGCTTGCCTCCTGCCCCACGGACGGCGAGACCGCGGAAAAGCTCATCGACCGCGCCGACCGCGCCCTTTACCGGGCAAAGGCCGGGGGGAGGAACCAAACGGTGGCCTACGGCGCGGCAAGGGACACGCTTTAGCCAGGGCCATTCCCCGCCCCGTTCAGGCCGTTGTCCGAAAATCCCCATTGGCCGGCGGCTTATTTATTCCGGAGGAGACGGCATGCGCACGGCATGAATCCAGCCGGACAAGGGGCGGAGCCGGCGAATGCCGCCGAGTATTGAGGGGGCTGATGCCGGAGGAGTTTCCTGAGCCGTTCATTGCATGAGCATTATGGAAAAAGAGAACAAAAGCTATGAAAACAATCACAGGCATAGGCGGGGTTTTCCAACCCCGCCGGAGAACCTTGAAAATACAAAGCATTCCGAGGAATATTCTATTTTTATTTTATGCTTGGCCGGTTGACTCGGCAATCCCCTGAACTGTCACCCTGAACTTGATTCAGGGTCCTGGATGCTGAAAAGAATTCAGCATGACATTTATCATTACCGATATCATTACCGAACTGGCCGGATAAGCATTTTTTGGCTGTCATTCCGGGCTTGACCCGGAATCCAGTCTTTTCCGTCTGAATTCCCGCTCCCCGGCTTCGCGGGAATGACGATTTATGCTCCCAATTTTCTATTTCAAGAAACGTTTTGTACCCTTAAAAAGCTCATGGAATTTCCGGCTGTGCCCACCCTTCGGGCTGATGGCTTGCGAATGCCGCTTCTTTGGGGGATACAGCAGTCGCCGGGGCGCTCTCAGATATCTCTTCGGTTGTTTTCGACCCTTTCAAGGACGTAGACCTCAAGCTGCTTTACGCCCCATTCAAGGGCCTCCCTGCGGGAGTCCACAAAGAGGTCCAGGTGGTAGCCCTTGACGGCCCCGCCCCTGTCCTCCACCACGGCCTCGCCGTATCCGGGGATGTAAAGGCGCGTGCCGGGGGGAAAGACCGTCCAGTCCGCGGCCACGTAGCCGCGCCTTGCCCGCTTGTTGGTGGCCGTCATGCCGTCGCGCCATTGGGGTACGTTTATCGAGTAGCGGTCGTTGGAGTACGCCGTGGCCTTCACGGTGACCCTTGGGACGACTTCCAGCTTCGCCCTCAACTCGGCAATCTCCTCGCTCAGGTAATCGGCCTTGAGGTTTGCCTTCAGGATTGTCTGGTTCGTGACCACGTAATGGTTGACATACCCGAGGAACCACCCGAATATAACCACCAGAAGAAATGTCTTTATCCTCTCATTCATGCCGTTCTAACAGCAATAATCATACCAGAAAAAACTTTTTTAAAATACCGCCTTATCGCTATTAAGTGAGTTGTATTTTGCACACCAGGATGTATTTTGGACACATTTTGATAGCAAACGGTATCTAAATTCAGGCTTCCCGCTTCCGGACGGGTTTTGCGCGGTACGGCCAGGTATGTCATTTCACCACATGGTGCGTGAAATGCCGCAAAAAAACGGAACCGCAAGGGCGTAAATATGCTTACTTAATGCTTAATGGGGGCGAATTTTTGTATCCTGTTATTGCCGAAGTCGACCACGTAAACGTTGCCCTCCTCATCCAGGGCCGTGTCGGTTGGGTAGCGCAGCTCGCCCGGGCTTTCTCCTTCCTCGCCCAGGGAGACAAGAAATGTCCCTTCAGGGGTGAGTTTCTGTACCCGGTGGTTATAAAAATCGGCGACGAACACGTTCCCTCCCGGCCCTGCCGAAACGGCAGTGGCTACCTTGAACCAGCCGTTGAACGGGCCGGGAATATCCATGGCGAGAGGACCGCCCCATTTGCGGAGAAACGACCCGTCCGGGCCGAAGACCTGCACGCGGTCGTTATAGGCGTCGGCCACCGCGAGGCTTCCGTCTGAAAGGAGCGCGACGTCGGTGGGATAGTTAAAGAGGCCCGCCCTGATTCCTTTCTCTCCGGTCTTCCCATGTTGCCTGATGAATGTCCCGTCGGGGTTCAGCACCTGTACCCTGTGGTTGAAAAAATCAGCGACATACAAACGGCCCTCTTCGTCCACCGCCACGCCGCCGGGGCTGTCGAACCGCCCAGGCCCCGAACCGGAGGAGCCGATGACGTTGAGAGGCTCACCCTCGATGGAAAGCACCTGGACGCGGTCGTTTCCGTATTCGGCGACATAGAGTTTGCCGTCCTTTATATCCATGAGCATGGGCCTTGAGAACTCACCCGGCCCCTTGCCCTCCCGGCCGAAGGAGCGAAGGAAATTGCCCTCTCTGCCAAAGACCTGCACGCGGTGGTTTCCCGCATCGCTTACAAAGACCTCGTCCCCGTAAACCGCAACCCCGACGGGCTCCCTGAACTCCCCGGGGCCGTCCCCGGGGCTTCCCCATGAAAGTGCGAACTTGTAGCCCTCCTCCCTGGGGGACGGAAACCACTGCCAGAGGGCAAACAATATAAGGGCCGCCGCCGCGGTAACGCATAATGCCGCCACAGGGGGCTTCATCAGAAGTTCACCCTCACGCTCAGGATGGCTGTGAAGTCGTTTTCCAGTGCGTCCCCGTTCAGGTCCTGCACGACCGGGAGCCTCAGGGCGGCCTCCGCAACGGTCCGTTTTGTCACGTACTGAAGCCCGGGGGACAGAAACCACGCGGCGCCGCCCGAGTCGGCGTCCTCCTTGCCCGCGATTCTGTTGCCGTCCTGCCAGGCAAGGGTGCTCTCCAGTACGCCATAGAGAAAGCCCGGCGCCCCTGGACCAAGTTTGCGGGGCCACGCCCTGTGCTGGTATGAAATGTCCAGCCGGGCGGCGTCGCCGAACTCGAAATCATTGGCTTCCGTATTAAACGTATAAGAGGCCGAGGCGTCCACTTGCCACTTAAGCGTTTGCCGGGTTATTACCACCCCGAGCGAGGGGTCCCAGGAGCCCGAGCCGGGCTGAAGGGGCTGCGGGAGCCTGCCCAGGCCGTCCTTTTCGTCATCCTCCCCGGTGGGGGTTTTAAGGGCGGCAAACGGCGCTACCCTGAAGGTCCCGCCCGCCCGGTCCCGTTTAAAAGAGGTATAGCGTGCAAGAAACGTGATGTCGCCCATTCCCGCCCCACCCCTCGTTACCCTGCCTCCCCCGGGGGTATTTGTTTTAAGTTCCTTATCGAGAAACGGGACGATACCGAATAACGCAAGCTCAGGAGTTGCCCCGTAGACGGCGACCAGGGGGAAGGCCCACACGGTTAGTTCCCTGTCCAGGGCAGAGGGGTCGCCGGTGGAGCGGAGGTATAGGGCCTGCGCCCGGAATATGCCTTCGCCCTCTGCCACCGGAAGAGCAGAATTGAAGGTGATTGGAGCAGAAAAGGCGGGCACTGCAGCGAAAACGCCGAGCAGAAGAAAGAATGAAGCGCAGCTTATCGGAAACAACGCAAACCTCATATGGCCTCCCTTGCCTACAAATGAAGCTCCACGGCCAGCTTGAAGCGGTAGTCCTCCTCGGGCTGCTCGCCGTTAAGGTCCTGATGAACGGGTATCTGCACCCCTCCCTTTACCGCCAGATTCCTGCGGGTGAAGAAGAACGACGGAGAGAGGAACAGCCGGTTGCCGCCGGAGTCCTCGATGTCCAGCCCATTGAGCTCATCCCGCATGAAAGTCTCCCAGTTAAGTTCCGCCAGGAGTACGAGGTCGGGCTTAAGATATTTTATGGGCCAGGGCCTGATGCCTATGGCCAGGTCTGCAAAAAGCCTGTCGCCTTTTTCGAGGCCCCCGCCGCCTTCTGTGTTCAGTCGGTAACGGACGTCGCCGAAATAGTACCACGTGAGGGACTCCCTTGCGGCAGCAAGGGCGAACAGATAGTCGGTGGAGCCGCTTCCGAGACGAGGACTTTTGTCGTCATCGCCTGTTGGGAATTTAACACCCAGGATGAAGGCCGCCGCGTCCTGCACGCCGGGGGCGTCCCTCCGCCAGAACCTGTACTTTCCCCTTAGAGAGAGGTCTCCGAGACCTGAGGAGGAATCCTCGACGCCTCCGGCCTTCCTTTCATGCTCGATTACATAGGGCACGGCCAGCGTTACCGAAAAATCCGCCGTGACTCCGTAGATTATCTCATTATGAAGGACGTACTCCTTTTCTTCCTCCCCTCCGCCGGATGCCTCTTCGCCTTCAAACTCGGCCTCGATACCTACCCCGCCCTTGTATATCGTATGGGGGCCAAGCCCGAATATCGGTTCGTGGGCCTCTGAGGCGCAAGGAAAGAGCAATATGAACAGGCCGGTCGCGATTATAAGGCGCCTTTTCATTCCGGAACGACTCCAACGGATTCAGGCTTGAGCACCCACTGCCCGCCGGGTTTCCCCGTAACCCGGCCAGATGCGACGACGGTCTCGCCGCCTTCGGCGTATCCGGAAAACTCATCCCTCAGCGCCGGATACATATCTTTAAGGGCAAGCCTTTCCCCGGGCTCTCCGTATTGCAGGAAAAAGTCGCCGTCTTCCCTTATCACAACGCCGGTTGCGGTAATCCTCATCTCCCTCATGCTGAAGCCCGAATCCCTTACCGCACCAGGCACTTCCTCAAAGTCGATAGACAGACCTTCCCCGGCGGTTAAGGTGACCGTTCCCTCCCGCATCCTTATGTCCATGGAATCCACCCCCTCGACGCGCTTGAGCTTCTTCTCCACTCCGTAGGCGCAGAAGGGACAGGCCAGGCCATCCACGGCTATTGTGACACTGTTTACCTGCGCGGAAGCGGCGGAAGCGGCAAGGAAGACGCCAAGCATTGATATTATCATAAAGATAAAGCGCACAAAGACCTCCCAATGTTTGGCGGGCGGGGGGCGCATCACCCCGCCCGCTTTTAAATCAGCCCTGCGGCTTACCGAGGCCCGCGTCCTTCAGCGTCTGAAGCTCCGGCCCCCGGCCCGCGCAGCACGCGGCGAGCTTGCCGTCCACGGCCACCGCCGGGACGGAGCGCACGCCGAGGTCCTTTGCTCGTCTGGCGACCTCGGGGTCCTTCATGTCCAGTACGTTGACTTCGCACGAGGGGCAGGCGTTTTTCCTCACCATCTCCACTGCCTCGTCGCAGACCGGACACCCTGCGCTGAACACCTCTATCTTCCTCATGCCACACACCTCCTTTTTCTTCAGTCCCCTTCAAGGGCTTCCAATATGGGGCACTCGCTTAGCGGCCCGCTGCCCTTGCAGGAGGCCGAAAGCCGGGAGAGGACTTTTTCCATGCGCCTTAAGGTCTTTATCTTCTCCCGTATGTCATCTAACTTGGCCTCCGAGCGCCCCTTTACGTCCCCGCAGGAGGAGCCGGGGGCAAAACGGAGCGCAAGCATCTCCGCGATTTCCTTAAGGGAAAACCCGAGGGCCTTGGCATGGCGGATGAACCTGAGCCGCATGAGCGTCTCCTCCGGGTACTGCCTGTAGCCCCTGTTACGCCTTCCGGGCCTCGGAAGAAGCCCCCGCCTCTCGTAATACCGCACGGTCTCCACTCCGACCCCGGCCCGCCCTGCCAGTTCCCCGATGGTCTATAACCCTAACCCTTAACTACAGTATACACCCCGTACCATGCTACGGTGTCAAGGGGGCGCCAGTGCCTGTCTCAAAATTGTCCGAGCCGGTGAACTTGACGAAAAAAGCCGGAACGAAACTAAAGGAGAAAACGCCTCCTCGGAAGCTCTTCCTCGGAGTTTTCATTGATTTACAAGGGGGTTTTACCCCTCAAACCTCGCTCGGGGCCAAAGGCCCCGAGCCCCGATATCTTTGCCGTCTTCCAGGGATACATGCCTATTTTTAATTTTGAGATAGGTTATAGTGTCCTTGAGTAGACAAAAAGCAGGAGGTATGCAGGATGGGAGAAGGCAGCCACAAAAAAGCCCTCCCTTCCGGGAGGGCCGTAGTTGGTTATGCCAAGGTTAAGCCGCGGCGGCCTCTTTTGCGGCCTCGCGGGCGGCCTTCTTCTCCGCCGCCGCCTCCATGACCGCCTGCGTGTTGAACGTCCCCTCGATGGCCTGCACCGGGCAGGCGGCGGTGCAGATGCCGCAGCCGGTGCACAGGGACTGGTCAACGGCGTGGCGCTGCTTCTTCTCGCCGGAGGGCGCGTCCACAGGGCAGATTTTCGCGCACTTGTGGCAGCCGATGCACCTTTCGGTGATAAATGCCCCGGGCCTTTCGTGGATGAACTCCGAGATGGCGTTAGTGGGGCAGACGCCGACGCAGAGGCCGCAGACCCTGCATTTTTCGATGTCGATGCGTGAGAGGCTGTTTTCCACCTCGGGCGCGTCGAAGGGGCAGACCTTCACGCACTTGCCGCAGGCGATGCAGCCCACTTCGCAGTTTTTTCTTACCACCCCGCCCTTGTCCCTGGAGTGGCAGCTCACCAGCACGGCCTTGCCGGCGGGGAGGACCTCTATGACGTTCTTGGGACAGGCCTTCTCGCACTTGCGGCAGCCGGTGCACTTGCCCACGTCCACCAGCGGGAGGTTGTCGCTGCTCATATGCATGGCGTCAAACGGGCAGGCGCTCACGCAGGTGCCGTAGCCCAGGCAGCCGTAGACGCAGGACTTGTCCCCGCCCCCGGCGAGCACCGACGCGCGGCAGTCCGAGACGCCCTCGTATTTGAACCTCTTGGCGGACCTGCTCAGGCCGCCCTGGCACATGATGCGCGAGAAGATGGGCTCCGCCGCCCCCGCCGCCTTGCCGGTTATCCTGGCCACGGCCTCCGTGGCCCTCGCGCCGCCGGGGGTGCAGAGGTTGGGCGCGACGTCGGGGTTTTTGACCACAGCCTCGGCGTACTGCTCGCAGCCCGGATAACCGCAGGCGCCGCAGTGCGCGCCGGCCAGCACGCCCTTTACGTCCTCAATCCTCGGGTCAATCTTGACGGCGAACTTCTGCGCCGCAAACGCAAGCCCGAGGCCGAAAAGCGCGGCAATGGACGCGGCGAAGACAAGGGTGAACTTCACCTTCTCGACCATGTCCACGGTTTCGCTGACCTCCATGCCCCCGCCGATGCCCGCCTGGGGCAGCATCCGGTCAAGGCCGCTGTTCTGGACCAGCTCCAGTATGGCGGCTGCTATGCTCTGTATTTCCAGCATCCTAAGATTACCTCGTCGTCAACGTTCACCATAATATATTTTACTATAAAAAAACCTTTCGCATGCCCTCTTCCGGTTACGCCCGGTCAGTGCGCTATGAGGCCGGAAAACCCGGTAAAGGCCAGTGCTATCAGCGAGGCCGTGACAAACGCCATCGGCATGCCCCTGAAGGGGCCGGGCACCTGCGCGAGTTCGAGCTTCTCGCGGATGCTGGCCATTATTATGAGCGCAAGGGCGAAGCCGACGCCCGAGCCGAGGCCGAAGACCATGCTCTCCACAAAGCCGTAGCTCTCCCCGGCGTTTATCAGCGGCACGGCCAGGATGATGCAGTTGGTGGCGATAAGGGCCAGGTAGACGCCGAGCTTGTAGTAAAGGTCGGGCGAGGTCTTCCTCATGATGGTGTCGGCGGCCTGCACGAATGCGGCCACCACGCCGATGAAGATGATTATCTTAAGAAACGTTATCTCCAGGGGGACCATGACATAGGTCCAGACAATCCAGCTGATTGCCGCGCTTATGACCATGACCGCCGTAAAGGTGACGCTCATCCCCACGGCGGTCTCCATTTTCTTCGAGACGCCGAAGAAGATGCAGAGGCCGAGGAACATGGTAAATACGAAGTTGTTAATCAGCGAGGCCGATATGAAGAGTTCAAACAGATGGTTGAATGTTTCCATTTAAGCGCCCTCCTAATGTCCGGCGGGCTTGCCGCCGAAAAACCGCATCTCTATCCAGTTAAAGAAGGCCATGAGCACGCCCACCGCGAGGAAGCCTCCCGTGGGCAGTATCATGATGAGCATGGGCTTGAAGTTTACCACCTCGACGCCCCATACCATGCCCTTGCCGAGGAGTTCCCTGAAGAAGCTGATGCACGTAAGTGCAAAGAGGAACCCCGCGCCCATGCCGATGCCGTCGGTGACGCTCGGCACGGCCCTGTTCTTGCTGGCGAAGGTCTCCGCGTGCGCCAGTATGGAGGCAAAGGCCACGATGAGCTGTATGTAAAGGCCCATCTCCGCGTAGACGTCTCTTGCAAACGCGGCCATTGCCAGGTCGGTAACCGTGACCCAGCTCGATATGACGAGCATGAAAATGGGAATCCTTATGCGGGGGTGTATGAAGTTGCGCATGAGCGATACGGTCAGGTTGACCATTGTCTGCACGAACATGACCGCCACGCCCATCATGACCCCGTTTTTGAGGCTGCTCGTGACCGCGATGGCCGGGCAGAGGCTGATGGCCAGCTTGAATATCGTATTGTCGGCGAATATGCCGTCCCTGAATATCTCTAAATTGCTCCTAGTGTCCACTTTCGCCCTCCCCGGCGGCCTCTCCGCCCCTGGCGTGTTCCTCTACGGGCAGCTCGCCGGACTGGAGTTTCCTTATCAGCTCCACCGCGTCGCGCGCTGCGTAGGTTATGGCGCGCGTGGATATGGTGGCGCCGGTTATGGCCTCGACCTTGTCCCCGGCATCGCCCTTTACGACTTCAAGGGTTTCGAGGGTCTTGCCCTTGAACCTGTCCTTGAACCATTTTTTCTCTATCTCGTCCCCAAGGCCCGGGGTTTCGTTGTGCGAGAGCACCTCGACCTTTTTGACCGTGAGGTCGTTGCCGATTGCCACATATATGCCGGGCGCGCCGGAGTAGCCCTTGTGGTAGGACTCCACTATGTAGCCGGCCTCCTTGCCGTCCTTGTCGCGCACCTCGAAGTACTCGGCGTGCTTGTGGGCAGGCTCCCACGTGCCCTTGGGCTGGCCCGGGTCGAAGTCCGAATATTCGCTCACCGACAGGGAGCCGGACTTCCTGAGCATCTTCTTGAGCTTTTTCTTTTCCTTCTTGTAGGTATCCACCAGGGCGTCCAAAAGGACGTTGCCGCCCCCGGCGTCCTCGACGGAGACCTCGACGCCCTCGGGCAACGCGGCCCTTATCCGCTCCAGGGCGGCCTCGGGCGCGTTTGCCACCAGGTGGACCGGCATCATGCCCTTGAGGGCGGCGGCCTTGTCCTCCTGCTTGTTCTTGTATATGATGGGAGAAGTCTGCGCGTAGACCCAGGCAAGCAGCACGCCGCCGACGGCGTATATGACGACCAGGTTGACGGTAATCTTGAGCATGTCCTTCATGTTCGTTGCCCGGCTGCCTTTCTGAGTCCGAAGGCGCTGGTCCTCATCCCGCGGTCGATGAGCGGCGTGAAGCAGTTCATAAGCAGTATGGCGAACATCACGCCCTCCGGAAAGCCGCCCTTTACCCTGATGAGCACGGTCAGCGCGCCGCATCCGATGCCGAAGAGCAGCTGGCCCCTCCTGACGCTCGGCACAGTGACATAGTCGGTCGCCATGAAGAACGCGCCGAGCATGAGGCCGCCGCTCATTACATGGAAGAGCGGGTCGCCGGCGAACCAGACGAATTTGCCCGTCTCGGGGTCGGCCCCGCCGAATATCCAGGCAAGGAGGGCCACCGAGGCTATGAATGATGCCGGGATGTGCCAGGTGATGTAGCGCTTGATGAGCAGTACGGCCGCGCCGATTAAAAGCAGGAGGACCGAGGTCTCCCCGAGCGAGCCGCCCACGTTGCCCATGAGCAGGCTCTTGTACATGTCGGCCATGGTGCCGAAGTGCTCCAGTAGCTTGTTCAGCCCCTCCTCCTTGAGTATGCCGAGCGGGGTGGCCGTGGTGGCGGCCTCAACAGTACCGAAGCCGACCGCCGGGGTGCTCCACGTGGTCATGGCCCTCGGCCAGGTGATGAGCACGAAGGCCCTTCCCACCAGGGCCGGGTTGAAGACATTGAACCCCAGCCCCCCGAAGAGCATCTTGGTTATTACGATTGCCACGAAGGAGCCGATTATCGGTACGTATGCCGGAGAAGTCGGCGGCAGGTTCAGGCCGAGGAGCAGGCCGGTCAGAAAAGCGCTGCCGTCGCCTAATGAGCCCTTCCTGGCGGTCATCCTGTTTATAAGGGCCTCCGAGAGCATGGCTGCCGCGATGCAGATGGCCGTGACGTAGAGCGCCCCAAGCCCGAAGTAATACACTCCCCCGAGGAGGGCCGGCAGGAGCGCTATGCTTACGGTCCACATTATCCTTGAGACCGACTCGCCCGCCCTGATATGAGGGCTTACGGATACTATCAGTTCGTGTTCTTTCTTAACCGCGTCCATAATTACCTTTTATTACTCAGAGCATAAAATAGTTTACACCCCCCTTTAGCAAAGGGGGGCGGGGGGGGGATTTGAATATTCAGAAAAATCCCCCTCATTCCCCCTTTTCCAAAGGGGGAAGCCGTATCGATTCGTTCCAGGCCAATGTTCGTCATGTAATCTATTTCATGCTCCCCTTAATAATTACCTTTATCCGGGCTTGGTCATCGACTTGGCAAGCCGTACAAACTGCACGATGGGCCGCTTCGCCGGGCAGACATAGGCGCAGGAGCCGCACTCGAAGCAGTCGAAGAGGTCGTATTCCTTGGCGTCCTCGTAAAAGCCCGCCTCAGACAGCACGCTGAGCATTGAGGGCATCAGCTGCATGGGGCAGACGTCGATGCACCTGCCGCACCGGATGCAGGCCTGGTAGGCCTCGGTGTGGACCATCTCCTCCTCTGCCATCACGAGGATGCCGGAGGTGCCCTTGGTAACCGGCATGTCAAGCGTATAAAGGGCAAAGCCCATCATGGGCCCTCCGGAGACCACCTTGGCCGGGCCGCCCTTGAACCCGCCGCATTCGTCTATAAGGTGCGAGACCATGGCGCCGATTCTCACCAGCAGGTTCCTGGGCTCCCGGATGCCCCCGCCGGTTACGGTGACGACCCTTTCCACAAGGGGCTTTCCGTACCGCGCGGCCTCGTATACCGCCACCGCGGTGCCGATGTTCTGGACCACCACGCCCACGTCCATGGGGAGTCCGCCCTTGCTGGGGACTTCCCTGCCCGTGAGGGCCTTGATGAGCATCTTCTCCGCGCCCTGCGGGTACTTGACCTCGCATGCCTCGACTTCTATATCGGGCTCCGTGGCCGCGGCCTCCTTCATGACCCTGACGGCATCGGGCTTGTTGTCCTCAATGCCTATATATCCTTTATTAACGCCGAGGACCTTCATGAGCACCTTCAGGCCCTCGACCACCTCGCCGGGCCTCTCCATCATCAGCCTGTAGTCGGCGTTCAGGTAGGGCTCGCACTCCGCGCCGTTTAAGATGACGGTATTCACGGGTTTTTCCTTCGGTGGGGAGAGTTTTACGGAGGTGGGAAACGTGGCCCCGCCCATGCCCACGATGCCTGCGGCCTTTACCTTTTCCTTGAGCACGTCGGGTTCGAGCCCGAGGTAGCCGGGGTCGTCCCTGAGTTCGGCCCAGGTGTCCTGCCCGTCGTTTTCAATCACAACGCACGGCGCCATCCTGCCCATGGGGTTTGGGAACTCGCCGATGCCCACCACCTTGCCGGATACGGAAGCATGTACCGGGGCGGAGACAAATGCCTCTGCCTGGCCGATGACCTGGCCGAGCTTCACCTCCTGCCCAATTTCCACCAGTGAGGAGCAGGGCGCGCCGATGTGCTGGCTAAGGGGGATGACCACGGTCTTCGGCGGGCTTGCCGGGGCGATGGCGGCGTCTTTTGAAAGCTCTTTCATGTCGGGCGGGTGTATGCCGCCCTTAAACGTCGCAAGACTCATTTTCTCTTATCCTTTATTAACCGAAAATAGAGGTCAAAACGCCAGAAGAATAATAAACATATGAATACACCCATGTCAAGGTTTTGGCGGGAGCGGGACCATTCAAATTCCTTATGGGTGTATTTGCCTCTGCCTGGGGGCCGTTTTTTATTATAACATTTATAACATCCACCCTGTCGGTAGGCGGGACTTTCCAGTCCCGCCGGGAACCGGCCCTCCGGCGGGGTTGGAAAACCCCGCCTATGTATTTTCAAGATACAGCATCCCTTCTCCCGATAGGCGGGACTTTCCAGTCCCGCCTATGTCCTTGATTGCCTTCATATCTTTTATTCTCTTTTTCCTTTGACCGGGGGCGGGCATGAACGCGGGCGCTGCCGCATGCCGCGATGAGTAAGAGCCGGGCAACCGCCGCGATTCGATTATCGCCCCTGAAAAAATCCGTTGCCTTCTTGTAAGCGATATTTTATAATTGAGTCTACGATGAGGGGTGATTGAGGTTGAAGGATAGGGGAATGGATAAGGAATTAAGGGGAGCAGGGCGCAAACCTGCTCCCGCAAAAAAATTGTAAATTACAACCTACAATCAACGTAAGAGGATGTACATGAACCAACACGAAGATAGAAGAAAAATAATTTTAGGGCTTACTGGGCCGGTTGGAAGTGGCTGTACAGAATTTTCAAATATTTTTGATGATGATGAAAAAAATCCTGAGAGACATATTGATAAAAATGAATTAATTATATTTTTAAAAGAAAATAAATATGTAGAAATTGTTGAAAATAATCTCAAAATAAAGCATGACGAAATTGATGA
>CBDVCR010000029.1:0-21925 GCA_965372535.1 uncultured bacterium
CCTGTACGTGGGAGTAACGTCGAATCTGACCAAAAGGGTTTATGAACATAAAAACAGCTATGGTTGAGGGTTTCACAAAGAAATACGGGGTGCACCGGCTCGTATATTACGAGGTTGCAAGGGATGCCGAAACAGCGCTATCGAGGGAAAGGCAGATAAAAAAATGGAATCGGGCATGGAAACTCGGGCTGATTGAGGAGCATAACCCCGAATGGGCGGATTTGTATGACGGCTTGATGACGTAAGAAGATTGGATTCCCGCCTGCGCGGGAATGACGGAAAGAGGGAAGCGGCAATGATGGATGAAGAACCAAAAAAACGGGGGAACTCCCGGCTCGAAATTCCTTGACTTTAAAGCACCCCGCATGGTTCAATTTATTCATCCAAAAGTAGCGGCAACCAACCGTAGCGGCCGTGGGGCGGGGGCAGGGGACAACGCGATAAACGCTTAACAGGGGAGCGGGCTTATTTTATCAAGGGAAATACGTTTTACGAATATTGCGACAGGCGTTGCAATCGGAGGCACAATCCTTGCGGCGGTGCTCTGGAGGTTCCCCTCCGCCGCGGAGGCGCTGGTGTCCGCATGGCATTTCGCCGGGGACGCCGCTTCACGGTCCAGGGCGCACCTTCTTGCCGATTTTGCCGGGCCGTTCTGGCTGCTGTATCTGCTTTTGTTCCTCTCCTCGCCCGCAATCTACAGGGTGCTGAAATTCGTTTTTGTGATTTTCATGCGGCATGTCCTGAGAAAAGACCCGGCGCGCGGCCCATACGCGCGTTACAGGCGGGACACGTTCCACGACATCCCCTGGACGTGGGATTACTCGTTTCAGCGCGAGCCGGTTAACATATGGTGCGAGTGCCCGGAATGCGGAACGACCCTTGTGTATGAATATTCGTCCCATCGCGGGGAGGCGACCCTGCATTGCGAAACATGCGACAGGGACCTGCAGACCCTCGAGGGGAACGTCGATTATTTAAAGGCGAAAACCCGCCGCCTGATAGAAAAAAAGCTTAAGACTGGCGAGTGGGAAGAAACGGTCGAGTCCGGCAAAAAGGGCTAACCGGGATATTGCACGAGTCGGAAATTCCGTTAACTTTTTCAGGTGACAAAACGTACCTTAAAATAAAAAATGCTTATCCGGTTGATTCGGCAATCTCTTAAATTGTCACCCTGAACTTGATTCAGGGTCTTGGATGCTGAAATAAATTCAGCATGACAAAGATAGAATATTCTTCGGAATACTTTATATTTTCAAAGTATAACATCCGCCCTCCCGATAGGCGGGACTTTCCAGTCCCGCCTATGCCTGTGATTGTTTTCATGCCTTTTGTTCTATTTTTCCATAATGCTCGTGCAATATCCGGGCTAACGCCGCCCGGGGCTTTCGATCGGCTTGTGCCTTCCTTCGGCCTCGCGGGCGGCTTTAAGCATCCGTTTGGCATCGGGGTCCGCCGGGCTGAGACGCAGGTAGACCTCGATGTTTTCTATGGCCTTGTCCGGCATGTTTTTTTTCAGGTACGCCTCGCCGAGGTTTATATATGCCGCGGCATTGCCCGGGTTGGCCCGCAATGCCTCCTGATAGGTCGAGATGGCCCTGTCGGTCCAGCCCTTCTCGAAATAGGCCACCCCGAGGTTGTTGTAGGCAGCCGAGTTGCCGGGGTTCAGTTTCAAGGCGTTCAGATAACTCTCGATGGCCCGGTCGGCCTGCCCCAGGGTGTAATAGCTTACGCCGAGGTTATAGTTGACTTTTTCGATGTCCTCGACGCTGATTAAGCCGGGAGGATAATGCTCCGACAGGTCCAGGGCGCGTTCGAACTGCTCGGCCGCATTCTCAATCCGCCCGGCGTCGAAATAAACATCGGCCAGATTGATTACGACAACGATATCGGAAGGTTTAATGGAAAGGCTGACGAGGTAGTGTTCAATCGCCTCCTCGAACCGGCCCGAGGAAGCGTAAGCGCTGCCGAGGTATTGATGCCCCTTGATATCGAAAGGTTTAATGGAAAGGCTGATGAGGTAGTGTTCAATCGCCTCCTCGAACCGGCCCGAGGACTCGTAAGCGTTGCCGAGGTTTTGATGCCCCCTTGCGCTGCCGGGGCTTTTGCCGACAACGTCCTCCCACATGCCGACCTCGCTCTGCCATACCCTGTTCCTTGCGTAGGAGGCCCCGGCCAGGACAACCGGGATGAGAAACAGGAAGACAAACACGGCAGACCGCGTCCTGCTGCGCGGGATTTTCGACGCCAACAAAAAAACTCCAACGGAAAAAGCAACAAAGGCCCCGGCGGACGGCAGGTAGACCCTGTATTCGTTCATCAGGGTGAGGAGGGGGATTATGCTCGACTCCACCGAAAGGGCCACGAAAAACCAGAACACCCCGAAGGATATCAGGCGCAACTCCGGGGCCTTGTCCCTTGAACGGTAAAGCAGGTAAAAGCCGGCGCCGATAACCGAAAGAACCAGCAGGAAAGACAGAAAAACCCGGGGCTGGAGGAATGAACCATACAAGGGATAATCGTAATCGAGGTTCTGGTTCACCGGCAGGAACAGGAGCCTCAGGTAGGTTGCGACGGCCGTGAACTGGGTAAGCAGATACTCCCACCTCGTGGCGGCTATATTGCCCCTCGGGAGGGTTGCACCGCTGCTTGAGATTCCCGCGGCTCCTGTTAACGAAAGAGGAATTATGAGGAGGGTGAGCATCAACGGGAGGAGGCGCAGCACCCTGCCCTTTACGGGCCCCTTGAAGAAAAGGAATTCAAAAAGCATTATCATAACCGGAAGCGTGAAAGCGTTCTCCTTCGTCTTCATGGCAAGGACGGCCGAACCCACGGAAACCAGATAAAGCGCATACCGCCGGGCCCTCCCCTGCGAGAGCCTCGATCGCGCATACGCCACGAGCGACAAAAGGCAGAAGAAGGCGGCGAGGGAAGCCAGCCGCTGGTAGACATACGTGACCGCCTCCGTCTGAAGCGGGTGGGAGACGAACAGCAGGGCCGCAAACAGGGCGACGGGCGTCGAGCGCCCCGCAAGGGGCGACCCCCTCAGAAAAGGCGTCCTGAAGGCAAGCAGAACAAGGAAATAAACGAGCGAGGAGTTAAGGATATGTATGGACAGGTTGACGGCGTGATAACCCGTGACATCAAACCCGTGCAGTTTATAATTGAGCGCAAAGCTCAGAAAGGCCATATACCTTGTCTTGAGAGTCCCGCGCCACTTGAGCCCCTCGGCCATGGAGGGGTCAACGTAATAACTTAAATCCTTGACCAGGGGGTTTTTTTCGATATAATACTTTTCGTCCAGTTGAAAGGGCGAATTAAGCGTGTTTGAGTAGCACAGAACCCCGACAAGCAGGATAATGAGCAGCGGGAAAGTCCTTGAAAGCAGGGCCGGGATTTTCTTCACAGAACAATATATCACCCCGGAAAAAGTAAATTCAAGCGGAAGCAATAAGCAAGAGGTTATTTTATAAAATTATAAAATAGCGGGCGGGCGCCGCCGGGGCAATCCCGCCTGCTCCGGCACGGAGGCGGGACGCTCGACATTCCTCCTCAGGCGGCGTATGCTATTACAGGATGTTATTACATTAAGGAGGGAAACGCATGGAGCACAGGCACGAATACGAGACCGCATCCCGCCCGGCGGTGTCTCCGGAGGCGAGGGAGCTCGGCGTCAGGGGCACGGAGCTCAGGAAGTGCAAAACCTGCGGGAAGGTGATGCCGTTCGTCCTGATACAGGAAAACTGGATACCCCTCTTTGAGGACATCGAGACCGGGGAAAAGGACATCTTGCTTGCATGACCGCTCCCCCCGCGGGAGGCGGAACGAGAGGATTTTTCAGCCGCCCGCCGCCGCTTTTCCAATCAGGTTGAACACGCCGGGAGCTTAAGGCTCGGCGGCGCCGGTTGTGCGCCCCGGAGTTGCCTTCTTGCAGGCGATATTTTTAAAAAATCATTAATACTCCCCTCATAATCTATGTAACGCTGAACTAATAAATGTTTAAATTCATTTAAACGATTAGGTTCAAGTAAACGGTTAATTTCATCAGCAGTCTTTCCAAGTTTCGGTAACAACCAACACATTTTACCAGCTTATCACGACGGCTACGGCAATGGGGGGCGAATGAACTAAATGTAAAAACTCCGTGAGTTCGCCTTCCCCCGTGCCGCCTCTTACAGCTTTCTCGTCGCCCGCTCAAGGGCCTTCCGCCTTTTGGAGGTCTTCCGGGGGTTGCCTTTCCTCGGGCGGTAGTCATATTCTTCTTCGTCGGCCTCGTCCTCCTCGTCGTAATGCCCCTCCCCCGTCCCGCCCCGCTCAAGGATGCGGATAAAGTCCTCCGAGCCCACGGCTACCGAGCCCCTGACCCAGGCGTGCTTCTGAATCTCCCTGTCGGAGGTGACGACAATCCACTGCCTGTCGGCCGTGACAGTCCTCTTAATCACGGAGTCCGCCTTCTCCCCGAGGGCGGAATAGACTACCCTGACGCCCCCGGCGGTCTTTACGCTCTCCCGGCCCCCGCCGTCCTTCCAGCCGTCGAAGACCACGGTGATTTCGTGGCCCTTGCGCCTTTGGTACTCCGAGAGGGACGCGACGAGCCTTTCCCTTTCGGCCTCCATGTCGCCGTGGAGCACTCCGGTCAGGTTATAGCCGTCTATAATGATAAGGGCCATAAAGCAATCCTTTCAGCCGCGGAGTATCAAGATGGACCATGGCTTCTCCCCTGGAGGGCATGGGAGCGGTTAAGAGGAGTCGGCGGCTCCCATGAGTTCCCGCAGGTACGTCTCTTCCGCCCACATGTCCATGAGCATCTCGGCGGTGGTCTTGCGGTACCTGCCGCCCCGGAGGGTCCGCTTTCTGATTTCCCCTTCTATTTTGGCAAGCTCCGCGTACCCCTTTGTGCGGTCCACGGTCCAGCCGGTTGCGTTTTTTTCCTCGAACCTCGCGCACCCGCCGCCCCGTTCCTCCCGGCCGTCGGGCCGCCTGAAACGGTGGGGCAGGCCGTGCATGCGGCATATCATGGGCCGGTGCCCGTAAAGCCCGCAGAGGCCGTCGAAATTAACCGGGCACATGAGGGGCAGGACTTCGCCCACCTCGATTTCCTTCCGGTATGAGTCCATGACAATCTTTGCCTTTAGGAGTATCCGGCTTGCGGGTTCCGGCTCGGCCGCCTTCAAGCCCTCAAGAAGGTAATGGTACTCGGCGAGCGTGTGGTGGTGGAAGCGCTGGGTGCAGCAGTTTTGGGCGCAGCCCTCGCAGCCGAAGCCGTAGTGCTTCGCCACGGCGTCATACGCCTCGTCCATCGCGGCGTAGAGGGCGCGCATCCTCCCGGAGAAATTCTCGACTGGGGACATGATACTATTATTTTATCGGCTCGCGGCCTTTTTTTTCATCCCCGGGGAAACGGGATGAGTAGCCCCCTTGCCGGGCTTCGTCGGGATAAACGTCTTCATAAGGCTATATCGGGTGCAATTTTGGCGGCATCGGGTATTACCGGAATCATCATAACTCGAATTAAGGCGTATGAAGCCGACTAATCAGCCGCGGTGTTACTGAAAGAGGGGAATTTGACCTCACGCTCCACCCCGGCCTGTATATACTCGATTTCGGCCTTAAGCATCTCGGTAAGGTATTGTTCGAGCTTCTCGCCCTTCCCGGTAAGCACCTCCATGTGATCAAGCATTTCCTCTATCAGTTCGACTTTAGGCCCCTCAACGCTCATAAGCGATACAAGCAGGGCCTCGTGGGGGTATGCGGAATCGCCCGAATCAATTCTCTGCTTAATGCTCCGGGCCGCGTCGGCCCCGGCCGGTCGAATTGAGGCTATGAAATCGCGGGCCTTCTCGATCGAGCCGTTTTCATCAAGCATAAAGGCGTGTATCTCGGTGTTGCCGGCCTGCACGTGAAGGCTTGTAGTAAAACCCGTACCCGCCCGGCCCGTCATCAGAAAACCCTCCAGTTCTTCCGCGCGGATGTGATACACTTCGGAATCCGGGCCGAACAGGATGTCGCCCTTCGTTATCAGTGCCGCCATCAGGCCGAGGTTTGCGGGCAGGTTCCATGAGCTGTAACCCTGTGGAGTTGAGTAGTAAATCTCTTCAAGCTGCCTTATTAACGGTCCCTCGAGTTTTACTTTCTTGAAGCTCACGGAAACATGGGCCGGCTCGGCGTCTCGATCGCCGCTCATCATCAGCACCACAGGCTTGTGCTCGAAAAAATTCATCCGGGTCTTGATTGCGCCGGCTTCAGGGACCGGGAGCACCATGGAGACACCTTCAAGATAAATCATCTCACCGGGATTGGCCGAGGGTGTTACAGCCATAGGCTTTGGCGACAGGTTAAGAATCTTTAGTGCTTCGTCGGTGGAAAACATGTCCGAAAAGGAATACCAGTAGAGCGCTCCGTTCAGGGCGAACCACATGAACACTAACGCACCCGCTGCCCAAAACGCTATCTTTTTTGCCCTGGTCATGTTCATTGTTTTCCTCCAGCTTTTCTCACATCTCATCAGGGTACGAGCCGGTTATCGGAGACCGCCCTCTCCCACCTCGAAGATGAGGTCAATCTCTACCGGCCTCCGCGCCGAGGCCCGTGACCTCCACGACCTTGTTCCTCGATGTCCGTCCCCTCAGAATCCTGACAGAGCTTTTACGCACGCCGAGTTCGTCCGCGAGGAGTTTCACGAGCTGCTCGTTTGCCGCCCCGCCGGCCGGGGGGGCGGTGAGCTTCACCCTGAGCACGCCACCGGCAACGCCCTCTATGCCGAGCCTTGAGGAGCGCGGCTGCACCCTTACCTCGAAGGTGACGCCGTCCTTGCCTTTTTTGCACGGCAGCGACAGCGGCCCCTTTTCCGTCCGGAAGCTGAGGGCCGTCACTTCTTGCGGGCCAGGATGAGGACCGTATCGCCCAGGGGCTTTTGCGTTACGTCCTTAAAGCCCGTCCGCCTGAGCCAGCCTTTTATCTCCGAGGGCGAGTAACACCTGCCGCCCATGGTATTGACGAGCATGTTCACGGAAAACAGCGCGCTCGTGGCCGGCTGCGTAAGGTCCTCGGAGACGGGCGTCTCCTGGACGGCCACGCCCCCGCCGGGGTTAAGCGAAGCGGCGCATTTTTCAAGAAGCTCGATGTTTTCGTCCTCCGGGTAGGCATGGAATATCTGGCTTATCAAAACAAGGTCGTAGCCCTTGCCGATGGGGTCTGTGATGAAATCGCCCTTTCGGAACCTGAGCTTGACCCCTGCGCTTTTGGCCGCGTCGCGGGCCATCCGCATGGTCTCCGGCCGGTCGTAGAGGGTGACGTCGAGCCCCTTCCGGGCCAGGGCTACGGCGTAGGTGCCCGGCCCACCGCCGAGGTCCAGGACGGTCCTTACTCCCTTGAGGTCCAGGGCGGCGGCGACCTCTTTTACCCTTAAACTGGCTATGTTGTGCATGCCGGCGATAAATGAGCGGTGGTCCTGCGCGCGGCGGGCGGGAAGCCCGGTGAGCATCACCTCGCTAAGCGCGGACCAGTTCCGCCAGAGCACGTCGGCATGGCGTATGATGTCGCCCTGGTAGGCGGGCTTTCCGGTTACGAGGTAGCGGGAGGCCGCGGGGGCGTTGCGGTATTCCCCCCCGGCCTTCTTAAGAAGCCCTATGCCCGCGAGGGCGTCAAGCAGCACCCTCGTGGCCCTTAGGTCGGTCTTCAGGGTCTTGGCCAGTTCCTCGGCCCCCCGGGGGCTTTCGAGCCGGTCGAAAACCCGGAAATAGTTCGCCGTAAGAAGCACGCGCGAGGCCTGGAACCCTCCCCACATCCTGCTCAGGTCCTTTACGTCCATAATCCCTCCCCCTCCTTATCTCTCCTCCGTGCGTACAGCCCCCCCGAACCTCAACCCCATATCCTGGAGTTCCGTTGTTATGCCGCATTCGGGCAGGGACCTCAGAAACACCCTGCCGTATGGTTTGGTCCGTATCCTGCGGTCCAGTATGGCCACCACGCCCCTGTCGGCGCTCGTGCGGATGAGCCTTCCGAAGCCCTGCTTGAGCATTATGGCCGCCCTTGGCAGCTGGTAGTGCGTGAACGGGTCCATGCCCCGGCCATCGAGCATTTCCATGCGCGCCTCCACCACCGGCTCGTCCGGCGCGGCAAAGGGCAGCCTGGTTATTATCACGCACTCAAGCGCCTCGCCGGGCACGTCTATGCCCTGCCAGAATGTGTAGGCGCCGAACAGGGCTGAGCGGGGGTCGGCCCTGAACTCCTCTATGAGCCGGTAGCTGTCGGCCTCGCCCTGCCTGAGTATGCTAAGCCCCTCGACGCTTATCGCCCCGGCGGCCCGGGCAAGCATGCTGTGGCTCGTAAAGAGCACCAGCGTCCTGCCGCCGGTTATCCGGAGAATCTCCGCTATTCTTTCAAGCGCCCTTTCCTCGTAGCCCGGGGTGTTGGGCTCGGGCAGGTCATCGGGTATGTATATGGCCGCCTGCTCCCTGTAGTTAAAGTGAGACCGGAGGAGCAGTTCTTGGGCCCCCTGGAGTCCCAGCCTCTCCTTTATATAGTTGAAATCCCCCCCTGTTGAGAGGGTCGCGGAGGTGAACACCGCGGCATCGAGGTCGGAGAAAACGTCCATTCCCGCCACGTCCACCGGCGCGGCGGCAAGCCTCACCGTCCTGCGCCCGGCCTTCTCCGCCCAGTACACATGCTCCTCAAGCTCCTGGCCGAGTATCGCCCCGAGCGCCCCGGCCGCCTCCTCGCACCTCTGGGCGGTGGCCGCAAGCTCCCGCCGGTCCTCGTCGTCCCGTGCCCTCCCCCTGAGGCCCTCAAGCTCCCGCATGAGCCTCAGGAGGTGTTCGGAGAGGGTGTCCTCGATAAAGTTTTTCTCCCTAATTCTCACCGACTGCCTGTCCATGAGCCGGGAGACGCCCTTGAAGAATTTATCGGAGTTTGCGCGTACCGCGTTTACGAGGGACGCGGCATGGGCAAACTCGGACTGCGAGAGCCACTTGAGCCTGCTTAACAGGCCCTTCCCCCTGCTGCCCAGCACGGCGTTTGCTACATGCCCCACCCGGTAGTTTGAGACCTCAACGCCCAGGTAGCCCGCGGCCACGTCCTCAAGCTCGTGGGCCTCGTCGAAGACCGCGGCGTCAAAGCGCGGCAGTACCCTTCCGCCGGAGGCCTGGTTGGCGAAGTACAGGTGGTGGTTGACGACCAGTATATGGCTCTGCCTCTCCCGCTCCCTGGCTCGCTGGTAAAAGCACCGGCCGTAGTGTTTGCATTCCTTTGATTGGCACATGTCTCCCTCGC
This sequence comes from uncultured bacterium, assembly GCA_965372535.1. Classification (GTDB taxonomy): domain Bacteria; phylum Nitrospirota; class Thermodesulfovibrionia; order Thermodesulfovibrionales; family JdFR-86; genus CBDVCR01. Next base: position 9,268 of record CBDVCR010000029.1, read on the forward strand.
GGGCGACCTTGCGCCATAGCTCCACGGAGGCGGCGTCCCGTATGCCGGTACGAGTGGCCGAGGCCCACTCAAGCAGCCCGTTTATCTCCTCCGACTTTTCGGTAAAGAGGCCGTAGGTCCTGGCCTGATCGAGCCTCCTCAGGCAGAGGTAGTTCTCGCTTCCGAGGCAGAGGGCGTAGCGCAGCTCGTTGAAGGCGCTTTTTTTGAGAAACGGCAGGTCCTTTTCGATAAGCTGCCGCTGGAGGGCCTTGGTGTAGGTCGAGACCACCGCCCTTGTATCCCCTTCCGTGACAAGCCCGGCGAGGGGCATGAGGTAGGCGAGGCTCTTGCCCGTGCCGGTCCCGGCCTCCACGATGAGGCGGCTCCCGCCCTTTAAGGCGTCCCATACCGCCCCGGCCATCCTGCCCTGTTCGGCCCTGGGCTCGTAGCCCTTGAGGTGAGAGCTTAATATGGCTTCGAGGTCAAGTGTCATAACAGCCAGGAGTTCCCCCATTTTTTTGGTTCTTCATCCGTCATTGCCTCTTTCCGTCATTCCCGCGCAGGCGGGAATCCAATCTTCTTGCATCGTCAAGCCGTCATGCAAATCCGCCCATTCGGGATTATGCTCCTCAATAACCTGAGTTTCCATACCCGATTCCATTTTTTTATCCGCCTTTCCCTCGATAGCGCTGTTTCGGCATCCCTTGCAACCTCGTAATATACGAGCCGGTGCACCCTCTCCTTTGGCTGGATGGAATGTAAACGTAAAAGTTTTCTTTCATGTACAGGGAAAAAAATGGATTCCCGCTCCCCGCCTTCGCGGGGATAAGCTTCGCGGGAATGACGGCTTTTATCTTAACTCTTTTACTAAGCAAAAAGTTTCCCAATTTTTTCAAAAACCATCTCCGACCACCGCGCAAATCCAAACATTCTTTTTCTTTAACGGGGTTACGCAGCTTAAGGGTTAATTGTTGGGGGAACTCCTGTTATAACAGAACGCCGGTGCGGCGGCAAGGCCGGTTCAGTCCTACTCGATGAGGCTCAGGTTCCGGGGCGACTGCTCCACCTGCGTGGGTCCGGGTATCTCCTCGGAGGTGGCCGCCCCCAGTTCCTTGAACCGCCTGACCGAAGGGAGCACCCTGGCCTCCATCGAGCCCACGGCCTTGTTGTACGCCTCGACGCCCCTTCCGAGCGCCGCGCCCACTTCGTTCATGTGCCTGGCCCAGACCGCGACCCTGTCGTAGAGCTCCCTTCCGAGGGCCGCTATGGCCTCGGCGTTCTTGGTAACCTGCTCCTGCCTCCAGCCGTAGGCCACCGCCGTAAGAAGGGCGAAAAGGGTGGTGGGAGTTGAAATGAGCACCTTTTTTGAAAGGCTGTCCTCGATGAGCGTGTGGTCGGCCTCAAGCGCCGTGGTCATGGCGGCCTCGCTTATAAAGAGCACGGCAAGCTCCGGGGACTTCTCGAACTGCTGCCAGTAGGACTTCGAGCCCAGCCGGTTGACATGCTCCTTTACGTGGGAGGCGTGGCGCCTGAGGGCCTCCCGCCGCCCCTCCTCAGACTCGGCCGAGGCCGACTCAAGGAGCGCCTCCATCGAGACCTTGGAGTCCACCACGATGTCGTGCCCGCCGGGCATGTGCACCACCATGTCGGGCCTCTGACGGCCCTGCTCGGTGGCCACCGAGACCTGCTCGGTGAAGTCGCAGTGGGAGGACATCCCGACAAGCTCCACGACGTTTCTAAGGGTTATCTCGCCCCATCTGCCCCTGACGTGCGGTTTCCTCAGCGCGGTGACGAGGTTTCCCGTCTCCTTCTGGAGTTCCCGGTGGGTGGTGGCAAGCTGCCTTATCTGCTCGTCAAGGCTCGTGTAGTCGCGGCCCCGTTTTGCCTCTATGTCGCGGATGTGCTCCTCGTAGCGTTTGAGGTTCTCCTTGAGGGGTTTTATCAGGCCGTCCATCGCGGCGCTGTGCTCGCCGAGGCGGCCCCTGGTGTCGGCCAGCAGCCTGCCAACGTGCTCGGAGGCGAGCCTGAGGAAGTCCTCGCTGGAGCTTTTAAGGGCCGCCGAGGAAAGGGCGTTGAAGGTGTCGGTCATCTCCTTTTTCATGGCCTCAAGGAGCGCCCTTTGCTCTTTGAGGTTTTCACGCGAAGCGCCTAATTCCGCCTCCGCCCTGGCCTTGGCCTGCCTCTCGGCGTCGAGCGCTTCCCTGACGCCCCTGAGCTCCTCCGCGCGCCCGTGGGTCTGCTCCCTCAGCTCCTCAACAAGCCGCTCGGAAGAAGCGGCGCGGCCTTTTGCGTACAGCCAGACCGCGGCCCCCCCGGCCAGAAGCCCTGTAATCAGAAATACCCACTCCTGCACTTTGTCCCCCTTCCGAGGCCTTTGGGTAAATAACTTTAGGATACACCCTCGATGAGTTCGGAGTAAAGGGCGCACGCCGGGCGAAGGCTTTTATTCGGCCCGGATAATAAACCTCCCCGCAGCGGAGACCTCGGGGTACCCTGAAAAGGCAATTATTTATGCAGGGTCAATAAGCTGGGCTGATTGAGATACCCCTGGCAGGAGCCGGCCGGGGCGCGGGCGGACGCCGCCTTGCGGGGGGCCGAACCTTAATGCGGTCTTGCTCTCCGGCACCGGGCTAACGTATGGATTCATACCCGCCGGGGACTCCGTGTTTGGAGAGCACAATCTGCCACAGCTGGTTTGTCCTCGACCGAAACGCCCCCGCGCACGCCAGCAGGTAAAGTTTCCACATCCGGTAGAACCGCTCGTCATATTTTGACTTAATCCCGTGCCAGTTGCCGGCAAAATTTTCATGCCATGACATAAGCGTCCTGTCGTAATCGGCGCTGAAATTATGCCAGTCCTCCATGACGAACAACCCCTCTATGGCCTTCCCCACCTGTCTGACCGTGGGCAGCGCCGCGTTCGGAAAGATATACCTGTTTATCCAGGGGTCCATACGGGACGGCGGCCTGTTTCTGCCGATGGAGTGCAGCAAAAACAGGCCGTCGTCCTTCAGGCAGTCGTGGACGACTCTCATGAACGTCCTGTAATTCCTGCCGCCCACATGCTCGAACATGCCCACGGAAACTATGCGGTCGAACTTGCCGTTGAGGTCCCTGTAGTCCTGAAGCCTGATATCGACGGGGAGCCCTTTGCACGAATCAAGTGCGAACTCGACCTGCTCCCTGGACACGGTAATCCCAACCACCTCGGCCCCGTATTTCTCCGAGGCATATTTCACGAAGCTTCCCCAGCCGCACCCGATATCGAGCACCTTCATCCGGGGCCGAAGCCCGAGTTTCCGGCAGATTAACTCCAGCTTGCCCGCCTGGGCCTCCTCAAGCGTCTCGGCGCCCTTCCAGTAGCCGCAGCTGTAGGTCATCCGGCTGTCGAGCATGCTCTTGAACAGTTCGTTGTCCATGTTGTAATGGTTCTTGCCGGTATGAAACGCCCTTTTTCGGGATTGCATATTGACTATCCTTGCCCGAAGGGCCTCGTAAAAAATAGACGGGTCCTCTCTGACCTTGCTGTCCACCCCATGGCCCAGGAGCCTGCAGAAGAGCTCGTCAGGCCTGCCGCAATCCCACCAGCCGTCCATGTAGGACTCTCCAAGGCCGAGAGACCCCCGGGCCAGAACCCTCCGGTAGAAGCCCTCGTTGCGAACCTGGATGTCCCAGGGATTGCTCCCGTTGATGCTTATGCCGGCCGGCGATAAAATCCTTCTGATGGCGGCTTTCGGCCTGTCCTGTCTCATTGTCCCGTTGCCTGAAAGTAATCTTTCCTTCGGCCTCTCCCGGCCGCCATCGGTTTAAATCCCGCGAGGCCGAACCGGGCCATGCCCTTCATTTTTTTAAAGCATAGTATGGAAAAACCTGCCCGTCAAGAAAGACGGAAAGGTAATTTTCAGGGAGAAAACAGCGGGGTGCTTTGCTTGACAATAAATTAGCCCTGTAGCTGCGGGGCATCCATAGAGCCATGGTGGAGGAGATTAAGAAGTGGGCGATGGGAAGATAATTTTTTAGCCTTCGATTTTTATAAATTTAGCTGATATCTTAATCCATCCGGGTCTTTTGCTCTAATATATGTTTTTCCCGCATCGTTTTCTATTTTAATGTTCAATTCTTTGGCAATGAATACAATATCGTCAGATTCAAAGAAATCTTTTGAAAGGTTTACTATCTCATTTATGACATTAGTGGCATGTTCATAATCTTCATTTTCAAAACGATTGTCTCTTTCTATGACTGCGTTAATGAGTCTAATGTAGTACTCAGCTTTTATACTTAAACCACTATGCTTCCTGTAGAGTAAGCATCTATGAAAATGATTTGAAAAAAACTCCGATGGATTACCTTTATGTGCTCTTACTTGAAAATATGTGCCTATTGCTGGTCCAGCAAGAGTATTAAACATAACTTGTGGAATTGCTTTTGTTGAAGCGATATGATGTAAACACTCTGTTATGGTTTCAATGCTTGTGCCGCCAATTAACAGGCTTCCCTCCTGTTTGGGGAACTCGTGAGCCAAATCAAGCCATTCTGTAAGGGCGTATATGATTTCGTACAATAGATAAGAGTATATTGTTGATGATTCGCAGGAAAGTTGTCCCTCTGTGGCTGTTGGTGAGAAATTATCACAGATTTTTTCAGTGAAAAGTTCCATATAATATTTAAGCTGCATTGAAGAGTTAATGTTTTGGAAAAGTGCTTCTCTAATCATTAGGTCAAAAAACCTAATGCCGACGTATACAGGGTTTTCAAAAGGTTCATTTTGGAACTTAGAATTGTATTCATTATATTCTTTGATGAGTTTATCATCTTTATTTGCATAGTCTAAATGTGCAATAACTGAGTCAGCTATAGGTTTCCATAGTTTTGATTCATATGCTACATTGCTATTATGGAATATTTTGTAAAGCAACTGGTTTTGCGGGTCAATATAGTATCTTTTTTTAGAAAAGTCTACGATGTCTACATTGTTCTCGATTTCAGAATATAAAATACTGCCTTTTTCCTCTATGAGAAAATAGAAAAAAAGGAAAACAAAATATTCAATTTCATGAGTAGATGGTGGTAAGCTTTTGAGAATAAAATATGGACGGTTTTGCACAATGCTCCTGACAAACTCCTTATCATTTAATGTGCTCGTTAGAATTCCCCGTATGGCCGAAGTGTGATTCTCATTGCCTGGAATTAATAATCGTATCCAGGGAAAATGAGTTGTAATGAATTTTCTAAATTTGATAAAACGATAAGTGGTTCGACTCAAAGTTCCTTCTTCCTCTGTATCCCGAGCAAAGTTGTGAATGAACACGTGTGGTTCGGGCGTTAACCAGCTTTTAAGTTTCTGCGGCAGAAAGTCGTTTCTATGAATCTTTAGTATTGTTTCAAAATTCTTATCTATTAGTGAAATAAGCGTGGAATGTTGTTTTGAATGCTTAAGCCGTTCGACAAGCTCTTGTAATCTGTTCGTTTTCTTTATATACATTTGCCCGAATTTCATTCTGCCCATGAGGAGGAGGATGGAAAAAATAATAATGGCATAGCTGACGTCCTGTGGCCGAACATTATTTAAAGGTTTGCGAGGTAAGTCCCATGCAACGCAGTACCCATAGAATTGATAGTAATGTATAGCAATTACTGATATTACACCCAGAAATATCTCAAGCGCACCAATCCGTAATGATAAGTTTAATTTATCTTCTCTTGGAAGTAATGCGTAGGCAGCAATTAGTAGGCCGATTATTGTTAGCAAGCCGTTGAGGTCCATGCATTATTTTAGTATATTTTGTAATTTGTTTTTCGGAACCCAACCAATGAAAATGCCGGCATACGTCAACCCCACAAAAAACAGGGGGCGCCTTTCGGCGCCCCCCGTCGGTCAAGTCCCGCAACGGGCGGGATATGCTCTTTACCTAATTATATCACCGCGCGGCGACCGAGTCCATTATCTCCTTCATCATGCTCCCCAGTTCCTCGATGTCCTCCATCGTAAGCCTGTGGGGGAGCCTGAGGTCGCAGGCCGAGGCCAGAAGCTCCCTGGTTATCGGGCACTCGTTGACCTGGCCGAGGTACTTCCAGTTCCAGTAGCACCGGGCGTTCCGGGAGCCCTCGCCACCGAAGATGCTCACCGCGATGCCGGCCCTGTTGCAGTTTCCGACAAAGGCGTCCTTCTGCTCCTCCGAAAGCCCCGACAGGTTAAACTGTATGGAGTCGGGGGCGAGGGTGAGCCGGGGGTCCCGTTCGGGGACGCCGATGTGCCCGGAGCTTCCGATGATGTCGGCGAGCCTTTCGTATTTTTCCGTAAGGTCCTCCACCTTTTCGGGGAGGCGGGGGAGCTGGGCGCGGATGACCGCGGCGGTCAGGTTGTTCATGCGGAAGTTGTAGCTCGGCAGCATGTCCTGGTACTTTGCGGTCTCCTCGGGCCTGAGCATGTGGTTTCGCCACTTGGTCTCGTAGGAGCCGGCGTAGATGATGGCCCTGGCCGCCACATCCGGGTCGTCGGTGGCCAGCACGCCGCCCTCGCCCGCGTCTATGAGCTTGTAGGACTGGGTGCTGTAGCAGCCGATGTGCCCGATGGCGCCGGAGTGCCTGTCGTCCCATGTCATGCCCAGGCTGTGCGCGCTGTCCTCGATGAGCCAGAGGCCGTGCTTTTCGCAAATCCTCGTTACCTCGTCCATGTCCGGCACGTGCCCGCGCATGTGCGAAAGGAGGAGCACCCCGGTCTCCGGGGTAATCTTTTTTTCGAGGTCTTTCGTATCGATATAATATTTGTCCGTGACTTCGACGAGCACGGGTTTGGCCCCCGCGTGTACGACCGCGCTCGGCACGGCCGTGAAGGTAAAGGCCGGTACGAGCACTTTCGCGCCGGGCTTTACCCCCGCGCCGAGAAGCGCCAGGAAGATGGCCGAGCTGCAGGAGTTTACCGCGACGGCGTATTCAGCCCCGATGTACTCCGCGAACTCCTTCTCCATGAGCGAGACTTCACTCTCGTGGGGCTCCTTGCAGTCGTAGCGGTAGAGTTTGCCGTTTTCGAGCACGCGGCTTACGTGTTCCACAACCTCCGGCGAGACGGAGCCGCCGGGGTTCAGGTCGCCGCCGAACTTCTTCCGCCCCTCCATTAACGCTGCTTTCGGCTCAGACATGCATCACCCCTGGATAAGTTTTGTCCTGCCGGATTAAAACAAAAAAAGCGGCCTCGATGTTTTTTTTAATCCGGATTCAGACGGGTTGAATTATGCTTTTATGCGCGGTTTGGCGACTATCTTACTATATCAGGCGCTTTCGGGTCAAATATTGCCGTGCCATGCCCGTTCGTTGAAAAACCCATGCCTCCTCAAGCACTCCGAAGGCCCCGCGGCCCGGGGCGGAAGGGACGAAGGGGTTTTCAAACGCAAGCGGTCCTGCTGACCACCCTCGGCCCCGCCCCTTTGTTCACGGCTTTCTGTATGCGTCTTTCCTGTGCTTGATATTGTAAACCACGATGAACTTGCCTTTGGCGTCTATCTCATAAATTATCCTGAATTATCCTGTAATCGCCGACCCGGATTCTCCACAGGGCATGTCCGGTCAGTTTCTCCACGCCGGGGGGCCTTGGGTTTTTTTCGAGCCCGGTAAGCGCTTTGTCTATTTTCTTCAGAACGTCTGCGGGCAGCCTTTCAAGGTGACGTCTGGCTTTGCCTTCGAGGAGTACTTCGTATTTCAAAGTCTGCCCTTGGCCTTCAGTTCCTTCCTTACGTCCGAATACTTTAAAAACTCCTTGGCTTCCTTCCTGGCATTAAGGGCGTCTTCGAGGTCCTCTATTTTCTTGAGAAGACCCCTGTAGGATTCAATGGGAATAACGGCAGCTTTTTTCTTGCCGTCCTCAACAATATAGCCCTCTTTAATGTTCACCGCCGGTTTCATGGCCTACTCCTTTTTTGCTATTTTACCACATCCTGGATATCGGGCTTCTCCCGCCGCGCTGAGGCGGCGGGGCTGTGGCGCCGATGCACGGAGGAATGCTATTTTTGGCAGCGGATTTCAGGCGGGGAGAAAGGTCTCATGCCGAAAGGGAAATGAAGCACTTCCTTATCCGGCGGCCCAGTTGCCGGGGGGCGAGGTCCAAAACCGCCGGAACTCCTCCTCCGGGGCAGCCGGATACAGCCGCCTCCACTTGTTGGCAAGGTTTTCGTGAACCCCAAGGCTCCGTGCCGCTTCGGCCACAGGCCACCCGCCCTCCGTGACCAGGCAAGCGGCCTCCGGTTTGATACTCCCGGCTGTAAGTCCTCGGTCGATTGCTCTGCGTCATCCAACACATCCAGGCTTATGGTTTATGCCACTTGCCTTTAGGTGTGCCCGCTAAACCGGGGAAGTTCCACCCCTGAGTCTCTCGGCCCGCCCCCCCTGAATTTCATATAAAGTTCACAATTCCTCTTTAAAGTAAAGCTATGGAGTTTGATAAAAGGCCCTTTTCAGAAGGAGACGGATATGGTAAAAATGATAATGAGGACCATCGTTTTGGTGATGGGGGTGATATTGATGAATACCGGGGCGTCGGCAGCGGAAAGGTTTGAAAAGGCCGTGTTTGCCGGAGGGTGCTTCTGGTGCATGGAGCCGCCTTTTGAGAAACTCGATGGCGTAAAAGAGGTCGTATCGGGCTATACCGGCGGCGAGAAGGAAAACCCCACTTACAAGGAGGTGTCCTCCGGCAAGACCGGCCACCTCGAGGCCGTGGAGGTCGTCTACGACCCCGGCAAGGTCACGTACAATAAGCTTCTCGACGTATTCTGGCGGCAGATAGACCCCACCGACCCCAACGGCCAGTTCGTGGACCGGGGCTTGCAGTACCGTTCGGCCATCTTCCCTCTCAACGACGGGCAGAGACGCCTCGCCGAGAAATCGAAAAAGGAGCTTGAGGCAACGGGGCGGTTCTCTAAGCCCATCGTCACGGAGATTCTGCCCTTTTCGCGGTTTTACCGGGCCGAGGAATACCACCAGGACTATTACAGGAAAAGCCCCGTGCGATACAAGGTCTACCGCTTCGGCTCGGGCCGCGACCGGTTCCTGAAAAAAGCCTGGGGGGACGAGGCGGCAGCCGGGGCGGATGTAACCCCCGGAGAGGCGGCGAAGAAGTATAAAAAGCCATCGGACGAGGAGCTAAAGAGACGGCTTTCGGAGATTCAATACAAGGTGACTCAGAAAGAAGGCACCGAGCCTGCTTTCAGGAACGAGTACTGGGACAACAAGCAGGAGGGCATCTACGTGGATGTCGTCTCAGGCGAGCCGCTTTTCAGCTCCGGGGACAAGTTCAAATCCGGCACCGGATGGCCGAGTTTCACTAAGCCCCTTGCCAGGGAAAACATCGTCGAGAAAGAGGACAGGAGGCTGTTTACGAGGCGCACCGAGGTGCGGAGCAGGCACGGGGATTCCCACCTCGGACACGTCTTTTCTGACGGCCCGCCTCCGACGGGCCTCCGCTACTGCCTGAACTCCGCCGCGCTACGGTTCATACCGAGGGATGACCTCGAAAAGGAAGGCTACGGGGAATTCTTCGGGATTTTCGGGAAAGGGCAATAGGGGCGCGGGGGTAAACCTCATAAGCCCGGCCCTGCCTTGGCTTTTCCCGCGTCATCTGCTCACCTCCTGCTTGTCCGGTTATGGCAAATGGAGAGTGTCCTGTTGCCTTGAAACATGACACTTTTTTTGGGGGTGAGTGCTGCTGAAGGATTATGACTTCCTGAAACTCTCCGTATCTTGGTTGTGGTATAATGTTACAAATTACAGGCGTTAATTGAGAAACACGGATTGAATAAATCAGAAAGTAACCACCTAATATTCAATTTCCACGTAGTAGCTTTAATTGACCTCATGGGTCAATCCGAAGAATTATCTAAATTTGAGAGGATACCCGCATCAACTAATAGTCAAGAATTTGAAGAGTTTATAAATGTAGCCAAGAAAACTGTTGGGCGTGTCCAATTTTTTAGATCTCAAATATCAAGCCTACATAGCCAACTTACAAGGGAAATTAAACTGAATCCTGATGTCAAGAGTAAATTAACAGAGCAACAGTTAGAATTAGCTCGCAAATATCTATCGCCTAAAATTGATATCCAATTTTTTTCTGACTTGGCTTTATTAAAGATTAATCTGATTGAGCGCGATGCTCATTCTCCTCTTGTAAGTATAAATAATTTATTTCAGCATTTATCTATATTAATTTTAAATTTTCTTTCTGGAGGCATGCCCTTGCGAGGCGCCATCGATGCTGGTATTTGTGTTGAATTGAACGACAATGACCTATATGGACAAGCAGTGAGTAAGGCCTACGAATTGGAATCTGAATCAGCAGATTATCCGCGAATCGTAATCGGTGCTGCTTTCTTGGATTTTTTAGAACATATTAAAACCTTAGAAGTTACTGAAGCCGAAAGAATAATAGAAGGTTTTCTTCTGGACAATATTAATGGCTGTATAGAGCGCGACCAGGATGGAGTCTCATTTCTTTCTTATTTAGCTGACCCAATAGTCCAAGGTTACAGTTCTGATCCTTCGGGCATGGCTATCTTTCAGAAAAGCATAAAGGATGCGTCACAATTCATATCGAATGAGATTAATAGATATGAAAAGGAGGGGAAGGAGAAGTTAAGTCAGAAATATTCAAAGTTAAAGTCCTATTTTGAATCGAAAGGTTACTGGGCACCATAATTTGGTGAAAATAACAATTAAGACAAGATGAATTTCTAGGGAACTCTAAGGAACTTTTCTGGCAATGATGATTAAATGGCAGATATATCAGATCTCATAACAACAATACGTGATTACATTAATAAACCCCGCAAGCAATATCTCTTGTTAAAAGACCTTGGTGCATGGCATCAACTCTGTAGTTCAATGGACATAATTCAGGACATAGAATTGGCGCTTGATGCAGCTTTGGCTTGGGAGGGGGAAGTCACTGCTGGCAAATGCTATCTCAATATTTTTGGTACGTTACAAGCTTTGACTGTTCAACAAGATGCGATCCAACATTTGGCTGAGGCATTGAATATCAAAGTGCCTAAGATAGCAACCATTAAAGATATACGTGATATACGTCATAATAGCATCGGGCATCCGACTAAGCGAGGAAGTGGGAAAGCGTTTAATTTTATTGCAAGGTATTCTCTGGCACCTCTTGGATATCAATTAATGACAACTTTCCCTAACGGTGAAATCAAAACAAAACATATTAATGTTAGGCGTCTGATAGAACAGCAAAGAGATGTTTTAGAAATAATGCTCGGCGAGGTTATCGAGAAGCTAAAGGAGGAAGAGTTGAAACATAAAAAGGAGCATAAAGAGATAAAATTACAGGAGATTTTTCCTAAGACATTATCGTACTATTTTGAAAAAATAAGTGAAGCCATATTTGGGGATAAATCTGAAGAGTTGGGCGCTATTCATGTAAATCTGATTATTGACATTATTGAAGATTTTAAAAGCGAATTAAAGAAAAGGAGTATTCTTGAAACGTATGATTCGATTAAATACATTCTGGATTTAATCGGATATCCCATCCCTGAGCTTTATAATTTTTTTAAAACTCCCACAAAGACTAAACTGAACAAGAAAGATGCATATATTTTCATGCATTTTATAAAAACACATATTGAAGAAATCATCGAAATAGCAAAGGAATTGGATGAAGAGTATGAATCTGAACAAACGTAGGGATCCGCTTCGCTTCCGCCTCGCGGACAGCCGGGGGCTGATAACACAACATTAAAAAAATCATCTAGGGGTTACAAGCGAAAATCATCAACTCTCAGACAAGCACTAAGGCAACAATAGTAGGTGCACATCACACCATAACTCACCTCACCCCGCCCAGGCCATACATACCGGACTCGTCCGTCGCGGGGGTGAACTTCGCCGGGCCGGAAGAGCGCGGGTCTTTAAATCCCCCCTTTAATATTATGTCATTCCGGGCCTGACCCGGAATCCAGAAGCCGGAAATGAAGAAACCTTGAAAACACTGGATGCCCGACTAATACACTCGGGCATGACGGAAAGAGGGGCACGGGAATGATAGAGCAGAGCAAAGCCAAGACATTACTTTTACATTTCTGCTTCTTGGACGCCTTCCGATACCTCCTGGCCGTCGTCTGTAGTGACCGATCTCCTCTCATCCATCGTAAGCCCCATTTCCGCCTCCTGAAATTGAAATCCAAGAGGCTATTTTCGTTTAGATTCTTAAATGAGGCAACGAATCGGTTTCGTTTAGATTTTTGATGAGGCAAGTCGGCCTCTGTCCCGCCAAAATGATAATGTCCTAAAGCACCAAAGTAGAAATGTCCTAAAGAGAAGCTATAATTTTCCTCAAAAAACTGGGGAGGGTTATGGCCGGGAAGGACATTATCGAGATGAGCTTGAAGGAGCTGAAGAGGCTGAAGGTTGTGCAGGAGGCAATTGACAGGCACATCACGCAGAAGGCGGCGGCCTCCATCATGGGGCTCAGCGAGAGACAGGGAAGGAGGCTCGTAAGGGCGGTGCGTGAGGAAGGGGACAGGGGCGTCATCCATAAGGCACGGGGCAGGCCGTCCAACAGGAGGACGCCGGAGAAGACCAGGGAAAAGGCCCTCAGGCTCTGCGAGAAGAAGTATAGGGATTTCGGCCCCACGCTGGCCTCCGAGAAGCTTCAGGAGCTTGACGGCATCGA